>CAZLGP010000202.1:0-30024 GCA_964558905.1 uncultured Thermoanaerobaculia bacterium
AGGCGATGCGGGACATCGTCAAGGAGCGGCGGCGCAGCAGACGGCCCGCCGCCGCCGCAAAGAACCCACGGTTTCAACCTGGACACGACACTAGGCATGAACGACCGATGACGGCGCGATTCCGATCTGCTCCGCCACCCAGCGGTCATTGTAGATCGTATCGAGATAGCGCTCGCCGGAATCGGCGAGGACGACCACCACGGTGCACGGCTCGCTAAGGATGTCGTTGCACTGCGACAACGCGGCCATGACCGCGCCGCTGGAACCGCCCGCGAGGATGGCTTCGGACTCGAGGAGCCGGCGGCTGCCGAGGACCGCGTCGCCTTCGCTGACGTGTACGACACGATTCACGGGCACGCCTTCGACGAGCGGCGGACGGATGGCCGAGCCCAGGCCTGGAATCAGCCGGCGCCGCGGGACGTCGCCGAAGATACTGCTGCCAACGGCATCGACGGCCACCATCGCGGTGTGTGCGCCGCGCTCGCGCACATGATCGGCGCAGCCGCGCAGCGTCCCGCAGGTGCCGGTCGCGCAGAAGATGAAGTCTGGCGCGCGTCCGAGTTGCGAGACGATCTCCGCGCACGTGGCCTGGTGCGCGCGTGCATTGTCGAGGTTCTCGTATTGATTGGGCCAGAACGCGGGAGCGTGTTGCCGCAGCAGCTCATGGACGCGCCGCAATCGCGCCGGCAACAGCTCGCCGGTCGTGGGATCGGGCACGGTGACCTCGTCGATGACCGCTCCGAAGGCCCGCAGGATGTTGCCGTGCTGGCCGGTCATGCGTCCGTCGACGACGCAGATCAACGGCAAGTGAAAATACTTACAGACGCTGGCCAGGGCGACGCCGGTATTGCCGGACGTCGACTCGATGACGGTCGTTCTACCCGGAATGACGCGGCCGTCGCGAACGGCGGCGAGCAGCATCGATGCCGCGGCGCGATCCTTCGAGCTCCCCATCGGGTTGAGCATCTCGAGCTTCGCATGAACGGTGGCTCTCGCGGCGCCACGGAAGAAGTTCTCCAGGCAGACGAGTGGCGTGTTTCCGATCGCCGTCAACACGCCGGAGACGGAGACCGCCTCCACAGCGGCAGCCGTAGGATGCACTTCATTCATGTCGGATCAAAGGACGGTGGGCGAAACGACCGCGGGGGAGCGGCGGCGTACACCTGGGAGAACGGACGGTGTACGGCCGCCGATGCGAGCAGGTGTCAGCGGCCCTTGGCACCTTTGGCGGACGCCTTCGCGCCCTTGCCCTGGTTCTTGCCGAGCACCTTCGACGAGTCCTTGAGGCTCTTGCTCTTCTTGCCGTCGCCCTTTGATTTCGCCTTCAGCGTGTCGCCTTTCGACTTGCCGTCGCCCTTTTTGCGGGCTTTGACGGATTTGCCGAGAGCCTTGCCGTCGGCCTTCCAGGCGTTCTTGTTGGCCTTGGCCTCGGCCTTGGCCTGCGCCTTCACGGTTGCCTTGATGCCCTTGCCTGCTGCTTTGGCATCGAGCTTGGCGGCTTTCGCCCCTGCTTTTGCATCCGCCTTCTTGGCCTTGTCCGCACCGGTTGCATCTTGCGCCATGCTTGTCCCTCTGTTCTTTCTGAACATGTTCGTCATGCGGCTCCGCTACCGCCCATTTGGGGTGTGAAATCGCTGCGGGATTCCGGGGATGAGTGACTCGAATGTTACGCCAAAGAGGATGGGTGTCAATAGCGAACAGCGATCCATGGCCGCTTTGCGAACGATGACATTCGGCGGTTCCGTCTCGTATGATGCGGCTCTCCATCTCCAGGTAAGAGTATGTCCATCGGTCCGCCCGAATGCTGGTTTCCGCTTTCCCATGGCCAGGAAGCACTCTGGTTCCTGTGGAAGCTCGTCCCCAATACATGGGCGTACAACATTCCTCTGCCGGTCGCCGTTCGCGGCCGGCTCGACGTTGCCGCACTTCGACGGGCATTGCAGCAGCTCACGACGCGGCATCCGTCCATGCGGACCTCCTTTCGGGAAGAGGGAGGGAAGCCGTGGCAGCGTGCATTGAGCGAGTGCACCGCTCACGTCACGGTCGAAGACGCGTCCGGCTGGGACGACACGCGCATCCGGCAGGCGATCCGCGACGAAGCGCGACGGCCATTCGATCTCGAAGCGTCGGTCCTGCCGCGCACGACTCTCCTCCGCCGCTCCGACGATGAGCACGTCCTGTTGCTCGTCACGCACCACATCGTTTGCGATCTCTGGTCACTCATCGTGATCGTCGACGAGCTTCGCGAGCTCTACGCGGCCGAGACGCAGAGACGCCCCTGTCGCCTTCCCCCGATCTCGCTGTCCGTCGAAGCGCACATCCGCGAGGAGCGCCGGCGGCTCGATGGGGAAGCGGGGGAAGCGTTGTGGAACCATTGGCGGCAGGAGCTCGCCGGCGAGCTGCCCGTGCTCGACCTGCCCACCGATCATTTGCGTCCGCCGATGCAGTCCTTCCGCGGTGCAACAGTCATCAGACGCATGCCCGCCGCGCTCACGCGGGCGATGAAGGAGCTCGCCGGAAAGGAACGCGTCACGCCCTTCATGGCCCTCCTCGCCGCATATCAGGTTCTTCTCCACCGATCCACCGGCCAGGAGGACGTCATCGTCGGCTCGCCGACGTCCGGACGCGAGCGCGCGGAACTGCAGGCACTGGTCGGAGACTTCGTGAACATGGTGCCGATCCGGGCCGACCTCACCGGCCGTCCGACCTTCCGGCAGATGCTGGCGCGAGCGCGCGCGAAGATGGTCGGTACGATCAGGCATCAGGACTATCCGTTTTCCCTGCTCGTCGACCGCATTCACGCGTCGCGCGATCTCAGCCGGTCGCCGATCTTCCAGACCACGTTCGTGCTCCAGAAGTTCCACCGCTTTCCCGAGCTCTCACGGGTGATGCTGCCGGACGGCGGGGAAGCGCCGATTCCGTTCGCCGATCTCTTCCTCGAGCCGATCGCGCTCGGCCAGCAGGAAGGTCAGTTCGACGTGAACCTGGAGATGAAGGAGGACGAGCAGGGGCGCCTCGTGGGCGCGTGGAAATACGCCACCGACCTGTTCGAGCGCGAAACGATCGAGCGGATGTCGCGGCATTTCGAGACCCTCCTCGGCGAGATCGTGATCCATCCCGATCGCTCCGTTTCCGAGCTCCGCCTGCTCGACGAGAGCGAGAGCCGCAAAGCGGTCGCGATGGGTGAAGGCCCCATCCTCTCTACTTCCGCCTCGACGGTGCTCGAGCTCTTCGAGACGCAGGCGGCGCGGCGCGGAGAGAACGTCGCGGTGAGCTGCGGCGACGAGTCGCTCACGTATGGAGAGCTCGCCGCGCGCGCCGACGGCCTGGCCCGCCGCCTGGTCACACTCGGGATCGGCCGGGACTCGGTCGTGGCCGTCCTCCTGCCCCGCGGTCTGGACTTCGTCACGGCGCTCCTCGCCGTCTCGAAGGCCGGCGGCGCATTCCTGCCGCTCGACGTCCGTCATCCCGCGTCGCGCACGCGGCAGATCATCGACGAGAGTGGAGCCACGCTGGTCCTGACCCCGGAGCGCCTCGCGGAGCTCGCCGAGGTGCAGCCGAGCGGGACGATGCCCGGCGTCGACGGCGCCGCGCTCGCCTATCTGATGTTTACCTCCGGCTCGACCGGCAAGCCGAAAGGCGTGATGGTGGAGCACCGCGGGATGGTGAACCACGTGCTCGCCAAACTGTCGGACCTCGGCATGACCGCCGAGGACGTGCTCGCGCAGAACGGACCGCCGACGTTCGACATCGTGGTGTGGCAATGCCTCGCCCCGCTCGTGAATGGCGGGAGGGTGGTCGTGTTTCCGGATGACGTCGCCGAGGATCCGGCGCTACTGCTCGCGGAAGTCCGGCGGCGAGGCGTCACGGTGCTGCAGGTCGTGCCGTCGATGCTGCAAGCGGTGCTCGACGAAGACGCCGTGCCGTTGCCGTCCCTGCGGTGGATCGTCCCCACCGGCGAGGCCCTGCCGACCGAGCTCTGTCGCCGCTGGCTCGAGCGCCATCCGCACATTCCTCTGCTCAACACCTACGGTTCGACGGAATGCTCCGACGATCAGTGTCACGATGAGATCCGCCGCCTCGACGCGGCGGACCGCGCCGTGGCCGTGGCCTCGATCGGAACGCCAATCCGCAACATGACCGCGCACGTGCTGGACAGCGAGCTGCGACCGGTTCCCGTGGGGATCGCCGGCGAGCTCCACATCGGCGGCATCGGCGTCGGCCGCGGCTACGTTCGCGATCCGGAGCGCACGGCGGCATCGTTCATCCCCGATCCGTTCAGCACGCGTCCGGGCGCACGGCTCTATCGTACGCGCGATCGCGCGCGCCGGAGGTCGGACGGCCGCATCGACTTCCTGGGGCGCGTCGACAACATGATCAAGCTGCGCGGTCTGCGCATCGAGCCTGGCGAGATCGAAGCGGCGCTGGCGCGCCATCCCGACATTTCCTCGGCCGCGGTCGTCGCACGCGCGCAACCGTCTGGAGAGCGCGCCTTGATTGCATACTTGGTCTCGACGAATCCACCGGAGGCGGACGCGTTGCGCCGCTTCCTCGCCGACCGGCTCCCGCAGTCGATGGTGCCGGCCGTTTTCGTCTTCGTCGACGCGCTGCCACTGACAGCCAACGGCAAGCTCGATGCGAAAGCGCTTCCGCCTCCGCAATGGCCTTCCGCCGCGGATCGGGAGCTGGTCGAGCCCCGCAACGCCGCGGAACGACGGATGGCCGAGATCTGGGCCGACGTCCTGGGCCTCGATCGCGTCGGCGTCACGCAGGACTTTTTCAGCATCGGCGGCGACTCGATCCGCAGCATTCAGATCGTCGCCCGCTGCAAACGTGCCGGGATGCACATCGCTCCCGGCGATCTCTTCCAGCATTCGACCGTCGCCGCCCTGGCCGCCTTCGCGGAGTCGAGCTCCCCCGACCGCGGCGAGGTGCCTTCTCTCGAGATCGAGCAGGAACATCTCGACCTGGCGCTGGCACAGGTCGACTTCGACGTATAGCCGCCATTCGTCCGTTGGTCATGAATCGGTCCATCAAAGACACCTATCCGCTCTCTCCGATGCAGCAGGGGATGCTGTTTCACACGCTCTCCTCGCCGGCCACGGACGTCTACGTGCAGCAGCTTTCGTGTCGGCTGCACGGCGCGCTCGATCCGGACGCGTTTCGATCGGCGTGGGAACAGGTCATGCGCCGCCACGCCGTCCTGCGGACCGCATTCGCCTGGCGTGGGTTGCCCGAGCCGCTGCAGGTCGTGGGCGAACAGGTGCGCCTGCCGCTCGAGATTCTCGACTGGCGCGAAGCGCCGGGGCAGCTCTCCGATCTCTGCAATGTCGAACGCCTGGCCGGCTTCGACCTCGGGCGAGCGCCGCTCATGCGGATCAAGCTCGTTCGCCTGACGGACGACGAACAGCAACTCGTCTGGACCTGGCACCACATCATCCTGGACGCCTGGTCCGTCCCGTTGCTGATGGAAGAGGTCTTTTCGTCGTACGAGGGACAGACGCCGGAGCCGAGCCGCCCTTACAAAGACTTCGTGGCCTGGCAACGCTCGCGCGATCTCGGCGCGGCGGAACGTTTCTGGCGCGCGCACCTGGAGGGGTTTCACGAGCCGACGCCACTCGGAATCGACACGGCGCAGAATGCGCCGGGATACGCACTCGAGTTTCTGGAGCTCCCTCCGGAAGAGGTGGACTCCCTGCGCGATGCGGCGAGACGGTCGCGGTTGACCGTCAACACGTTCCTGCAGGGCGCATGGGCGCTGCTTCTCAGCCGCTATGGCGGTGCGACCGACGTGCTCTTCGGCGCGGCCGTGGCCGGGCGTCCGCCGGAGCTCGACGGCGTCGAGCGCATGGTCGGGCTGCTGATCAACACCCTGCCGGTTCGCGTCCGCATTCGTCCGGAGCAGCGCGTCGGCGAGTGGCTCGAATCGCTGCAACAGGCCCAGGCGGAGACGCGCCGCTACGAGCTCGCACCGCTCATGGAAGTCCAGGGATGGAGCCCGGTTCCACGGGGCACGCAGCTTTTCGAGAGCCTGCTGGTCTTCGAGAACGTGCCGTTGAACGTCGATCGGTTCCGCCAGGGTCCGCTGCAGCTCGGGGATTTCGACTTCGTCGAGCGGGCGAATTTTCCGCTGACGGTGATGATGGACGTGCGCACGCGCGCAAGGCTCGGCGTCGGCTACGACACGAGTCGCTTCGAACGCGCGGTCATGCTGCGCATGCTCGGACACCTGCGCGCTCTCCTCGCCGGGATGGCCGCCGATCGCGAGCGTCCCTTGTCGGAGCTCGATTGCGTGACGACGGCCGAGCGCCAGCAATTGCTCGGGGTGTGGAGCCGCGGGCCCTGGCGTGTCTCGGACACGGGTCTGTCGATCCCCGCGCGTTTCGAAGCGCAGGCAGCGCGCACGCCGGACGCGCCGGCGGCGACCTTCGCGGCCGCGGACGGCGACGTCACGCTCTCCTATCGCGAGTTGAGTGCGCGCGCGGAGCTCTGCGCGCAATCGCTGCGCGCGCGCGGAGTGCGACCAGGAGACCGCGTCGCGATCTGTCTCGAGGCGTCGATGGAACGGCTGGTTGCGATTCTCGGCGTGATGAAGGCCGGCGCCGCTTACGTGCCGATGGAACCGTCGATGCCCGCCGCGCGCCTGCAGGACATGATCGAGGACTGCGAGCCGCGGCTGGTCATTCGCGACGCCGTCGAGCCATGGAACGGCGCGACGGAGCCGCTCCCGGAGATCGACGCGGACGGTCTCGCCTACATCATCTACACCTCGGGCTCGACCGGTCGCCCGAAAGGCGTCTGTGTGACGCATCGCTCCCTCGGGCACCTGGTCGACGCGCAGCTCCAGGCGTTTCACATCGATCGTGAGAGCCGCGTCCTGCAGTTCGCCTCGCTCAGCTTCGATGCCTCCGTTTCGGAGATCTTCACGACCCTGCTATCCGGCGCATGCCTGTACATGGCGCCACGGCAGGTGCTCGTCCCTTCCCGCGAGCTGATCGCGCTGATGCAACGGTGGGGAATCACGACGGTCACGTTCCCGCCATCCGTGCTCTCGCGCCTGCCGGCCTCGGAGCTGCCGTCGCTCTGCACGCTCGTCTCCGCCGGCGAGTCCTGCTCCGCGGATCTCGTCGCGCGCTGGGCGCAAGGGCGGCGATTCCTCAACGCCTATGGGCCGACGGAAGTCACCGTATGCGCCACCGCGGGAGAGGTGCGAGAGGGAGACCCTTCCATCGGGCGGGCCATCGGCGAGGCGCGCGTGTATGTGCTCGATGCGCAACTGCGGCCCGTGCCGGTCGGAGTCGCGGGCGAGTTGTTCGTCGGCGGCCCGGGCGTGGCGCGCGGATACTGGAAACGTCCGGAGCTGACAGCCGCCAGTTTTCTCGACGATCCGTTCTCGGGCGTGCCGGGCGCGCGCATGTATCACACGGGCGACATCGTCCGCTTCCTCGAGAACGGGGAGTTGGAGTTCATCGGGCGGCGCGACGAGCAGGTGAAGGTCCGCGGCTTTCGCATCGAGATCGGCGAGATCGAGAGCGTGTTGCGCGCCGATCCGGCGGTGCGCGAGGCCGCGGTGGTCGTCAAAGACGACCGGCTCGTGGCCTACGTCGCCCCGAGGGACGCGAAGCAAGAGTGGTGGCCGTCGATCGCCGAGTACTTCGTCTACGACGAGCTCGCGTATCACGCGATGACCAGCGATGAGCGCCGCAATGACAGCTACCGCGCCGCCATCGGCGAGAAAGTGCGCGACAAAATCGTGCTCGAGGTCGGAACGGGACCGGAGGCGCTGCTCTCGCGCTTCTGCGCCGCGGCCGGCGCGCGCAGGATCTACGCGATCGAGATGCTTCCGGACAGCTACGAGAAGGCGTGCCGCCGCGTCCGCGAACACGGTCTCGAAGACCGCATCGAAGTGATCCTCGGCGACGCCACCCGGGTCGAGCTGCCCGAGCGCGCCGACGTCTGCGTTTCGGAGATCGTCGGCGCCATCGGCGGCTGCGAGGGCGCCGCCGCGATCATGAACGGTGTCCGGCGCCACCTCACCGAAGGCGCGGAGATGATCCCGCTGCGCAGCACCACCCTCTGCGCGCCCGTGCAGTTGCCGGACGCACTCCTGGAGGATCTTTCGTTCCACGAGCTTCCGGCGCGCTACGTCGAGCGCATCTTCGCGGAGGTCGGCCACGCGTTCGACGTCCGCCTCTGCGTGAAAGGGCTGGACCGGTCGCATCTGCTCGCACAACCGCGAGTCTTCGAAGACCTCGATTTCTCGCGGCCTCTCGACCCCGAGGTGCGCCATGAGACAACCCATAGCATCGAGAGAAGCGGCCGGGTCGACGGATTCCTCGTGTGGCTGACGCTCGACACCGGTGCGGGCGCGCGAATCGACATCCTCGAGAACGAGCACTGCTGGCTGCCGGTCTTCTTCCCGCTCTTCGAGTCGGGCGTGGACGTCTCGGAGGGCGATCGCATCGAAGCGACTTCCGGCGCGATTCTTTCCGACGACCGGTTGCACCCGGACTACTTCCTCGAAGGCGTGCTCCACCGTCGCGATCTCGAGCCGCTGCCGTTCCGACACTTCTCCGTACGGCAGGGACGGGCGTTTCGATCGTCACCGCTTTACGACAGGATGTTCGCGAACGGCATCCCGCGCCGCGTGAGATTCGACCTCCACGAACTGAAGCAGCGACTTCGCGAGCGCCTTCCGGAGCACATGCTCCCGGACACATTCCAGCAACTCGACCGTCTGCCGCTGACGTCGAGCGGCAAGCTCGATCGACGCGCGCTCCCCGCCGTGGAAGCCCGCGCCCGTCCCGCCAGCGCACGGTCGGTGACGCCGCCCCGCAACGGCGACGAGACCATCATCGCGGGCATCTGGCGGAAGCTCCTCCGGATCGACGACGTCGGTCTGCAGACGAACTTCTTCGATCATGGTGGACATTCACTCCTGTTACTCCGCGTCCAGGATCATCTCAAGGAGGAGACCGGCATCGACGTTTCCGTGACCGACCTTTTCAAATACTCGACGGTCGAGACGCTCGCAGGGCGTCTTCGCGAGTTGCAGCAGTCGAGTCGACTGCCGGTAGCCCGGACCGACGACGAGACGCACGACCGCGCCACTGCCCGACGGCAGGCGCTCGTCCGGATGGCCGACCGGCGTGGGGCGCGCGGCATCGCCGCAAAGGACGACCCTCGATGAGCGCGTCGCCGGAAGCGATCGCCGTAATCGGTCTCGGATGCCGGCTCCCCGGCGCAAGCTCGCCCGACGCGTTCTGGAAGAACCTGCGCGAGGGCGTTGAGTCGATCACGTTCTTCACGGCCGAGGAGCTCCGCGCGGCTGGTGTCGACGCGGAGAGCATCGACGATCCGCGCTACGTGGGCGCGAAGGGCGTCGTCGATGAGGCGGACGGATTCGACGCAGGCTTCTTCGGCGTCAGCCCGCGCGAAGCGGCTCTGATGGATCCGCAGCAGCGGATCTTCCTGGAGACGGCCTGGTCGGCGCTCGAAAACGCCGGCTACGATCCACGCCGGTATTCGGGACCCATCGGCGTTTTCGCCGGAAGCATCCTCAGCATCTACCTGGTGCGCAACCTCTGGCCGAACAGCGACGTGGCCGCGGCGGCGGGCAATTTCCAGATTGCCGTCGGCAACGACCCGACGTTTCTCGCGACCAGCACCTCGTATCACCTGGACCTGCGCGGGCCGAGCGTGAGCGTCGGTACGGCCTGCTCGACTTCCCTCGTCGCCGTCCACCTTGCCTGCCAGAGCCTGCTCGCCTACGAGAGCGACATGGTGCTCGCCGGAGGCGTCTCCGTACATCTCCCGCTCGCCGGCGGCTACCGGTACGAGGACGGCGGCGTGCTCTCGCCCGACGGCCACTGCCGGCCGTTCGACGCCGGTGCACAAGGCACTGTCTCGAGCGACGGCGCTGGCGTGGTCGTGCTCAAGCGGCTCTCCGACGCAATGGCCGACGGCGACACGATTCACGCCGTCATCCGCGGGTCGGCGATGAACAACGACGGCCGGATGAAGGTCGGGTATACCGCTCCGAGCGAGCGCGGCGAGGCGCGCGTCATCGCCGAAGCGCTGGCGATGGCCGGCGTCGCCCCGGAATCGATCTCGATGATCGAGACGCACGGTGCGGGCACGCTCCTCGGCGATCCGATCGAAGTGGCCGCGCTGCGGGAAGCGTTCGGCGATTGCGGCGGGCGGCGCGGGTTCTGCGCTCTGGGATCGGTCAAGAGCAACATCGGTCACGTCGACGCCGCGGCCGGCATCGCGGGTCTGATCAAGACCGTGCTCGCCTTACGCCACGGCGAGATTCCGCCGACGCTGCACTTTCAGCGACCGAATCCGCAAATCGATTTCGCCAGCTCTCCGTTCTATGTGAGCGGCGAGCTGAGGGCGTTCGACGGTGAAGGCCCCATGCGCGCCGGCGTGAGCGCGTTCGGGATCGGTGGCACGAACGTACACGTGGTTCTCGAACAGGCACCGTCCGTCGAATCGGCGCCGGCGGCACGGCCATTCGATCTCATCGTGTTGTCGGCACGAACGGCCGAGGCGCTGGAGGCGGCAACGGATCGGCTGGCCGATCATCTGGATGAGCATCCGGAGCTCCTGTTGGCGGACGTCGGATCCACGCTGCGTCGTGGCCGGCGGATGTTCGCGCACCGGCGCATCCTGGCTTGCAGCAGCCGGGAGGACGCCGTCGCGGCGTTACGCGCGCGCGAGCCGCAACGCGTGACGGCCGGCGTCGCCCCCGGGCGCACGCCGTCCGTCGCGCTGATGTTCCCCGGACTCGGCGATCACTACGCCGCGATGGGTTGGGAGCTGTACTGCACCGAGCCGGTGTTCCGCGAAACGGTCGACCGGTGCGCGGCGCACCTCGAAACCCATCTCGAAAAGGACATCCGCGATTTTCTCTATCCCGGAAAGAACTGGTCCCGCCCCGTTTTGGAGCAGGCTCCGGCGGCCGGAGGGAAGCTCGACCTGCGTGCGATGCTCGGCAAGGCGCCGCGCAAGGACGCGCCCGCAAGCGATCGGCCGGCGGATGCACAGCCGGCGATCTTCGTCACCGAGCTTGCCCTCGCGGAGCTGATCCTGAGCTGGGGCATCGAGCCCGATGCGATGATCGGCCACAGCATCGGCGAGTTCACGGCCGCATGCGTGAGCGGCGTCCTGTCGCTGCCCGACGCGCTCGCGATCGTCGCCATCCGCGCGCGGCTGATCCAGTCGCACGTCGAGCCGGGCGCCATGCTCGCGGTGCCGCTCGCCGAAGAGGAGCTCCGATCACTCCTCCCTTCCGGCGTTTCCCTCGGCGCGATCAACGGCGCCAGGCTTTGCATCGCCTCGGGTGAAGAGACCGCGGTCACCGAGCTCGCCGCGATCCTCGCGGATCGGGGTGTGAGCTGCCAGCGCCTGCACAGCACTCACGCGTATCACTCGGCCATGATGGAGGCCATCGTCGAGCCGCTGGCGGCGGCGTTGCGACGCATCGAATTGCGCGCGCCGCGAATCCCTTACGTCTCCTGCATCACCGGTACGTGGATCACGGACCAGGAAGCAACCGATCCGGGCTATTGGGCGCGCCATCTCTGCCGCACCGTCCGGTTTCGGCAGGGACTCTCGACCTTGCTCGAGCAGCCCGATCGCATCCTCCTCGAAACCGGCCCCGGCCAGGGGTTGACGTCGCATGCGATCGGCGAGCGCGCGCGCATACCGGGGCGCGAGAATCCGGTCATCCCGACCATGCGCTGGTCTTACGGCCTGCAATCGGAACTGGCTGTGCTCCTGCGCGCGATCGGGCAGCTTTGGATCGCGGGCGCGACGTTCGACAGCGAGCGGTTCCTTGCGCGAGAAGGAACACGGCGGGTGCCGCTCCCAGCGTATCCGTTCGAACGACAACGCTACTGGATCGATCCACCATCTGGCGCAGCGGCTCCGGCGACGACGGCCCTGATGAAGAAGCCGGACGTCGCCGCATGGTTCTATCTCCCTCACTGGAAGCCGTCCGTCAGCCCGCCGGCGAGGCCGGTCCTCGGAAACTGGTTGATCCTCACCGACCGTTGCGGCGTCGGATCCGATCTGGCGGCGGAGATCCGATCTCGCGGCGCAACCGCGGTGACCGCCGCCATCGACGACGAGTCCCTCGACTACGAGGCGCTGATCCGCGACGTCGTTCCCGACACGATCGTGCACCTCGGATCATTGACTGCGCTCGATGACAGCGCACCTTCGGCGGCGCGCTTTGCCGCACTGCAGGAGGCCGGTTATTCGAGTCTGATGCGTCTCGTTCAGGTGTTGGGCAGAGCGGAGCGGGACGGGAGTATTCGGCTCGAGATCGTTGCCAACCACCTGCACGACGTGAACGGCAACGAGCCGATCGTCCCGGAGAAGGCCACCTTGCGGGCGATCGCGATGGTGGCGCCGCAGGAGCACCCCGGGCTGGTCTGCCGCACGATCGACACCGACGTCGCGCCCGACGATCCAGGCCGGCGCGGCGCGCTGCTCGCGCAACTGCTCGACGAGATCTGCAGTGAGCCGTCCGATTCCGTCGTTGCGTACCGGCGCGGACAGCGTCGCGTTCTCGACTACGAGCCGGTGCGACTCGAGCCGTCGGATCGATCCCCGCTGCGCCCGCGCGGCGTGTATCTGCTGACGGGCGGTCTGGGCGGCGTTGGCCTCGTTCTGGCCCGCCATCTGGCGCAACGCGCTCAGGCCCGTCTCGTCCTCGTCGGTCGCTCGGCGTTTCCGGAGCGTTCGCAGTGGGACGCGTGTGAGGACGAGGCGATGCGCGCCCGGATCGCGCGGCTTCAGGAGCTCGAGACGCTCGGCGCCGAGGTGCTCGTGCTCCGGGCGGACGTCTCCAGTGAAGCGGACATGCAGCGCGTTCTCGCGACGGTCGACGAGCGATTCGGTACCTTGCACGGTGTCGTTCACGGCGCCGGGGCCGTAGGAATGGAGACGTTCCGGGAGATCGGCCAGAGCGTGCCGGCCGATTCCGAATCCCAGTTCGTCGCGAAGGTCCGCGGGACGATGGTTCTGGACCGGGTCCTCGAAGGGCGCGCTCTCGATTTCTGCCTTTCGCTCTCTTCCCTTTCCGCGATCCTCGGCGGCCTCGGATTTGCCGCCTACAGCGCCGCGAATCTCTTCCTCGATTCTTTCACCCACTGGAAAAACCGGCAGGGCGACGTCCGATGGACGAGCGTCGACTGGGACAGCTGGCGCCTCACGGACACCCGCCCCGTCATCGCCGGGCTGGGGGCGACCGTGCGGGAGTTCGTCATGGAGCCTCACGAGGGAGCGGCCGCGTTCGAGCGCATCCTCGCGCAGGGCAACCTCGGACAGGTCATCGTTTCGTCGGGCGATCTGCACGCGCGGCTCCGTCAGTGGATCGGGCGAAGCGGCCAACTGGATGCTCCGCGATCCCTCGCGACGCGCCACGAGCGTCCGAATCTCAATACGTCGTATCAGGCACCGCGGGGCGAGCTCGAGCGCGACCTCGCCGAGATCTGGCAGGAGCTCTTCGGCGTTTCGTCCGTGGGCGTGCAGGACAACTTCTTCGAGCTCGGCGGGCACTCGCTTCTGGCAACGCAGCTCAACGCGCGGCTGTCGTCCGGACTGCACGTCGAGCTTTCGCTCGCGGCTCTGCTGCAAGCGCCGACGATCGCGGAGCTCGCCGTCGCGATCGTCAGCAAGCAGGCAGAAAGCGCCGATCCGGAAATGCTCGAGGCACTGCTGGCCGAGCTCGCGCACGAGGAAGAGAACCTGATGGCCGGAGGCTCGGATGACTGACGGTCGCGGCAAGGATCTGAAGGCCGAGGTGAAGGAGCAGGCCAAGACCGAGGCCAAGCGGCAGGCCAAGGCCTTCGGCAAGCAGATCAAGCAGGTCGTCAAAGAGCTTTCGCCGGAACAGCGCGACGCGCTGATGCGACGCCTGACGGCGCAGAAGGCACAGGAGCAGGATGCGCTCGTCGCGGAGCCGCGCGACGCCGACGCGGAGGTGCCGCTCTCGTTCGCCCAGGAGCGCGAGTGGTTTCGCGATCGGATGTTTGGAGGGATCGCGCACAACATCTCCGGCGCGCTCACGCTGGATGGCCAGGTATCGATGCCGGCGATGCAGGCCGCATTCGACGGCATCGTGCGTCGTCACGAGACGCTGCGCTCGACGTTTCATGCACCGGTGGGCGCACCGCTGGCGAAGATCGCGGCGCCATCGCCGGTCCCGATCGAGGTCATCGACCTGTCGGCCCTCGCGCCGGCGGCCGCCGAAGCGGAGTGGCGGCGACTCTATGCCGCGGAGATCGCGCGAGGGTTCGACTTGTCGAGCGATCGGCTGCTCCGGGTCACGCTCGTCCGTCTCGCACCATCGCGGCACGTGCTGTTCATCACCATGCATCACATCGTTTCCGACGGCTGGTCCATCGGCGTGCTGATCCGCGAGCTCTCCGAGCTCTATCGAGCCCACGTGCATGCCCGCGAGGCGCACCTCCCCGAGATCAGAGTCCAGTACCCGGACGTCGCGTCGTGGCAGCGGCGGCGGATGGGCGGCGGGTTGCTCGATGCGGGACTGGCGTACTGGCGCGCGCAGCTCGCGGACCTGCCTCCGGTCCTGGAGCTGTCGCCGGAGATTCTGCACGGCGACTCCGGAGAAACGCTCCGCGACCACGAAGGGGCGAGCACGAAGTCGCGTGTCGGCCCGTCGCTGAAGCAGGATCTCGAGGAGCTGAGCCGGCGCGAGGACACCACGCTCTTCGTGACGCTGTTGACCGCATTCATGGTGCTGTTGATGCGCTGCACCGGACGCGAGGACGTCGTCATCGGCTCGCCGGTGAGCGGCCGCAATCGTGTGGAGACGGAGAGGCTCATCGGATTGTTCCTCAACACTCTCGCCCTGCGCGCGCGCCTGACGCCGGAGCTCACCTTCCGCGAGGCGATGGCCGTCGTGCGCCGGATCGTGCTCGAGGGACTCGAACATGCCGACGTGCCCATCGAGCGCGTCGTGCAGGATCTCGATCTCGAGCGTAGCTCCACCGTCCACCCGCTGTACGAGACCATCTTCAACTTCACTCCCAACGCGCCCCGGCGGATCGAGCTGCCGGACCTGCACCTGCGCCTCGAGGATCCGCCGGCCCTCATCGAGGAGTTCTCGACGCAGCTCTTCGTGGCGGAGTGGGAAGGCGCGCTCGATCTCGACCTGCGGTATCGACGCAGGCGTTACGGCTCCGCGCGCATGGCCTGCTTTCTCGAACAGTACGTGGCCCTGCTGGAGCAGGTGGCGCAGGATGCCGATCGCCCGATCCGGTCTCTCGATCTCGCGACCGCGCGGTCGCGCGCGCTCCTCCCCGATCCCACCGCGACTCTCGCGGCTCCGCCGCAACAGCCGGTGACAGCGCGCATGGCGGAGTGGATGGCACGCACGCCCGACGCACCGGCGATCGGCCACGGAGCGGTGACGCTCACCTACGCGCAGTTCGGCGCCGCGGCGAAAGGGATCGCCGACTCACTCATCGCACACGGCCTGCAACCCGGCGACGTGGTGGGCGTCCTCGGCGGGCGCACGATCGAGACCATCGTCGCCATGACCGGCGTTCTGCTCGGAAGGGGCGTGCTCCTGACGCTGAGTCCCGATCTGCCGGAGCAGCGGCACGGGTTGATGCTGTCCGAGGCCGGAGCGCGTTTTCTTCTCGGTGCCGGAGGAAGGATCGAGGAGCGTTCCGCGACAACGGCGCGCCATCCACCGGACTGCGCGTACGTATTCTTCACCTCCGGCAGCACCGGAACACCGAAAGCCGTTCTGGGGACGCACGCCGGTCTCGCGCACTGGCTGCAGTGGCAGCGGCAGACCTTCGGCATCGGCCCGGGCGATCGCTGCGCGCAGCTCACCGGCCTCTCCTTCGACGTCGTCCTGCGCGACGTCTTCCTGCCGCTGACCTCGGGCGCGATGCTGGTCCTTCCCCAGGAAGGGGAGGATCTGCTGCCCTGGCTCGCGCAGGCGGGCATCACGGCCATCCACACCGTACCCGCGGTGATGGAGACGTGGCTCCTGAGCAAGCCGTCCGGGGTTTCCCTGGCCAGGCTGAAGCACACCTTCATTGCCGGCGAGCCGCTCACGGCCTCGCTCGTGGCGCGTTGGCGCGAGGCCTTTCCCGACCGCGGAGAGCTCGTCAACCTCTACGGGCCGACGGAGACGACGCTCGCGAAATGTCATTACCGCGTCCCTGCCGAGCTGCGTGCGGGAGTGCAACCGCTCGGGCAGACATTGCCACAGACCCAGGCGCTGGTGCTGACGCCCGATCGCGCGCTATGCGGCATCGGTGAGCCGGGCGAGATCGCAATCCGCACACCGTTCCGCACGCTCGGGTACTTGAATGCACCGGATGAGAACCGGAGGCGCTTCATCGTGAATCCGTTTCGCGATGATCCGTCGGATCTCCTCTACCTGACCGGGGACCGCGGCGTCTACGGTGCGGACGGGCTCCTGGAGTTCCGTGGGCGCATCGACGATCAGGTGAAGATTCGCGGTGTGCGCGTCGAGCCGATGGAAGTCGCGGTGGCGCTGCAGGAGTGCCCCGGCGTCGCCGCCTGCGCGGTCGTCGCGCGCGAGGACGGTGCGGACGGACTGACCCTCATCGCCTACGTCGTAACGGCGGAAGGACTCCCGCAAGACGCCGGCGTTCTGCAGCAGTTCCTCGCCGCGCGATTGCCGGCGGCGATGGTGCCGTCCGCGTTCGTGTTCCTGGAGACGCTGCCGCTCACGGCGAACCAGAAACTCGATCGCTCGAAATTGCCGCCGCCCTCGCGCGAGCGTGCAACGTCCGGGCGCCGTCATGTCGCGCCACGGGATGCCATCGAGCTGCAACTGGTGCAGATCTGGGAAGAGCTGCTCTCCGTCCGTCCCGTCGGCGTGACGGACCGGTTCTTCGAGATCGGCGGGCACTCGCTCCTCGCGTTGCGGTTGCTGGTCGAGATCGAACGGAAGACCGGACGGAAGGTGCCGCTGCCGGCGCTGTTCGAGGAGCCGACGATCGAGCATCTCGCCACCGTGCTCCGCCGGAGAGAGGACCGTTGGCCGCTGCTGGTCACGCTGCGCTCCGGCGAACATCCGCGCAAGCTGTTCCTCGTCCACCCGGGCGGCGGAACGCTGCTCAACTACGTCCATCTGATTCGCCATCTCCCCGCCGCTCTTCCCGTTTACGGGATTCAGGCGCGAGGTCTCGATGGAACGTCGGAGCCGCACGATTCGGTCGACGAGATGGCGCGCGACTACATCGCCGAGATCCGGCGACTGCAACCGGAGGGACCCTATCTGCTGGCCGGCCATTCCTTCGGCGGCGTCGTCGCGTTCGAGATGGCGCGGCAGCTCGAGCGCGACGGCGAGCCGCTCGCCTTCCTGGGCATGTTCGACTCCGTCGCTCCGCTGTCCGTCCACGACGAGTCCTCCGGCGACGATCGCCAGGAGGACGCCCTCCGGCTAACCGCGATGGCTGAAACGATCGGACGCTTCCTCGGCCAGCCGGTGGAGGTCTCGCGGGAGGAACTGTCGACGCTTCCGGCGGACGCACAGATCGACGCGGTCGTCGAGGCGCTCAAGCGGGCACGCGCGCTTCCGCCAGGCGACGAGCAGCAGCTGATTCGCAACCTGCTCCACGTGAGCAAGGCGCACATTCGCGGCCACCGCGCCTACAGGCCGCAGGCAGCTCCGGTTCCGATCACCCTGTTCCGTGTCGAAGACGCGCAGCAATCCGATTACCCGTCCGCCGATCCTCAACTGCTGCTGAAGGACTCCCTCGGCTGGGACACGCTGACGACCGCCCGCCTGCGGATCGTGAAGACTTCCGGAAACCACGTGACCATGCTTGGCGCCGCACATGCGGAGGGTCTCGCCGCCCTCCTGCGGTCTCATCTGGACGAAGCAATGGAGGCACACGCGCATGCCTGAACCATCCACGATTCCGCGTCTGCCACGGCCTTCCGTCGCCGAATTCCGGCGCCGTTTCGAGAACCCGCGCCAGCCGGTTGTGATCACCGGCGCAATGGATCACTGGAAGGCGATGCAGCGCTGGTCGCCCGACTACTTTGCCGAACACCTCGGCGACGTCCCGATCCCCGTCATCACGTCGGCCGACGACGTCCCCGAGGATGGACCGATCCGTCCCGATCAGCTGGTGCGGCTCAGAACCGTCCCTGTGAAGATGCGCGACTACGTCGAGGAGATGTCTTCCGGCCGCGTCCTGCGGGGCTATGTCTCGGGGATGCCGCTGCAGCCGCACTTGCCGGCGCTCATCGACGACATCGAGTTTCCGGAGTACTGCGAGGCCGGCTCCAGCAACTCCCCGCGCATCTGGATCGGGACGCGGGTCATCGGCCCGCTGCACTACGATCCGTCGAGCAATCTGCACGGCATCGTCCATGGCGGAAAGCGGTTCACGCTCTTTCATCCCAGCCAGCTGCCGCTGATGTACCCCTGCTCCATGTTCTCGGTCATTCCGCAGATGAGCCGCGCGTCTCTCAGCAACCCCGACTACGCGCGCTTTCCGCGCCTGAAGAAGGCCAGGCCGATCGTGGTGGATCTCGGCCCCGGCGATCTGCTCTTCCTGCCCGCGGGCTGGTGGCATCAGGTGACGACACCGGGGCCGACGATCTCCGTCGACTTCCCGTGGCAGAGGACGCCGCGGCTCGGACGGCCGTTCCTCCGATTGGTGGCCAGCAACATCCTGCGCAAAGTGCGCGGTCGTCTCAGCTACAGCTGAGAGTCTCAGCTACAGCTGAGAGACCGTAACGCGCGACGGCCAGCCGTGCGGATCGAGGCCCTTCTGGCTGAGGAAGCCATAGAGCCAGCGCTCGAAGCCGAACCCCATGCACGCGCTCTCCACGAGCGAGCCGTCGTCGAAGCGCAGGTCGTAGATGGACGTGTAGAAATCGCGGTGCAAATTGAAAGACGAAGCGGCGAGGGACTCGTTGCGGTACGGCAAGGGGAAGAGCAACTCGTATTTGACCTCGCCCATCCGCTGGTAGACCGTCTTGTCGCGGCTCACGTCGAGGAAGAACGGATCGTTGGCCAGCTCGATGGTCACCTCGAGGTCGAGCTCGCGGCAGAACTGCATCACGCGCTCCATGACTTCGCCGCGGAGTCGCGCGAGGTCTTCGTACGAGCCGAAGAAGACGACGTCGCGCACCGTGAAATCCCAGCCGCGGCTCAAGGGGCGAAAGCTCGCTCCTTCATAGCGAAACACGTGGTTCTGCATCGTCAACGTGCGCACCTGGCCGCGCGTGAAGGTCCGGCCACGCTGCTGTTTGTAGCAGGGAAGACAGACCGCCGGCGTCAGGACCTGTTTCGGTTCCTCGATCTTGTCCGCCCATCTGCCGCTCTCGGCCACGGACTGCAGCAGCGGCAGATTGCCGGGCAGGTGCGAGCAGAAGGTGACGTGCTGCGGGAAGTGACTGAAATACCCGACGTCCTCGAGGATGTCGTTCGGGACCAGCACGGGATAGTGATTGTCCTCGGCGCCGAGATCGCCGGCCAGTTGGTGGAACTCGCGCTCGAAGTAGCGGAACAGGGCCAGCAGGTTTCCGCGCAGTCCGACCAGCCCGTCGCCGAGAATCTGCACGTCGGGGGAGGCGGCCAGGGCCGCATCGATGTCGACGATCCGAAGATCGCGGGCGTGGCTCTCCTTCAGAATCCTTCGCGCAACGAGACGATGCGTTCGCCGCGTGTCGGCGATGAACGCCTCGACGTGGGCGGCGGCATCTTCGCGCGTGAGCTCCACCTCCAGCGCGCGCGTCGCCTCATCGAGCGTGAGACCGCGCACGTTCTCCACGTCCAGTTGCAGCCCTTCGAGAATCGCCCGGACGCCGCTCTCGTTGACGCGGCCGAGGTCGAACGTCTTTCGGATCACGCGCGCTCCTGATAGCCGTAGCGCGCAATGGCGATCTCGAGGACCTGCGTGCTCCCTTCGACGATCTCCATGATGCGCGCGTCCCGGAAGTAGCGCTCGATCGGCGTCTCCGGACCACAGCCGTCCGCGCCGTGAATCTGGACCGCGTCATACGCCACGCGATTGACCATCACCGACGCGTAGTACTTCGCCATCGTGTTCTCCTTGATCGCCGCCGGGTCTTTGCGGGCCCGCAGGACCGCCGCCCGCCAGCACATCAGCCGCGCGGCGTGGATCTCGGTCATCATCCGGGTGATCATCCGCTGCACGAGCTGAAGCTCCGACAATGCACTGCCGAACTGCCGCCGTGCGCGTGAATAGTCGAGCGATGCGTCGAGACAGGCGCGCGCCAGACCGACACAAGCCCACGCCAGATTATGGCGGCCGGCGTCGAGTCCCGTCGCGGCCACATGGGTGAGCCCGAAACCCGGCTTGCCGAGAAGATGCTCGCCCGTGAGACGGACCTCGTCCAGATGCAGCCTCGCCAGCATGTAGCCGCGACAGCCCAGTGCGCCGCTCATCGGCTCGATCGACAATCCGGGCGTCGCTCGCGGCAGCAGAAAGGTCGTCGGACCGGCGTCCGAACCGGCGAGAATCACGAAGAGATCCGCGATCTGGCCGCAGGTGATCCAGCGTTTCGTTCCGTTGAGGACGTAATCGGCGCCGTCGGCCCGGGCAGTGGTCTCGACGGCCGCCGCATCGCTGCCGACGTTCGGCTCGGTGATGGCGATCGCGGCCAGCACCTCGCCGCTCGCGAGCCTCGGAATCCACTGTTCCTTCTGCCGTTGGGTGCCCCATCGCGCGATGGGGCTGCCGGCCATGTGGTGGACGTTGACCAGCCCCTGGACGGAAGCGCTGGCCATGCCGAGGGCTTCGTGCATCAGGCCGTGCCGGATCGCGGCGGCGACCGGATCCTCGTCGGCGCTGCGGGATAGCCCGCTCGCCAGAAGCCCGGCTTTGGCAATGCTCGCGACCACATGCGCGGGAATCCGCTCCTCGCGATCGATGAGCGCCGCATGCGGCGCGACTTCCGCGGCCGCGAACGCGCGCAGCTCCTTTTCGACTTCGGCGAACCCCTCGGGAAACTCACTCAACTCGCCGCTGCCTTCTTCCGCCCGATCAGTTGCGACATCGCGAAGACGCTTCGAAAATTGTCGATCTCCAGATCATCGCTGTCGATCTCGATGCGGAACTCTCCCTCCAAAAAGGCCACGAGCTGCATGGCAAAGAGCGAGTTGGCGAATCCGAGGCTGAAGATGTCGTCGTCGTTCCCAATCGGGTGCCCTTCGAACGAGCGTGACAGAAAGGCCCGGATCGGCGTGGCGATGGTCTCGTCGAGCATGTTCCCTCTCAATAGTGGACTCCGTTCAAGAGCTGCAGGAACGGACCTTCGAAATGATAGAGCCAGGCCTTGTGCAGGCCGATGCTCGCGGGCTGAAAAATGGTCTCCGTGCTGAAGTGACCGGCCCTTTCCAGCGACGGCAGGTGATAGCCGTCTTGATAGAGAGACCTCGAAAAGAACTGGTCTTCGGGAGTTCTTCCGTCGTGCTGGTGGTCGCCCAGGATCCGCAGCATGGCGCTCTTCCGGCGCAACGACAGTCCGCCGTTCCCGACCGCACCGCCGGGATGGCCGGTGTCGACGAGAGCGTGCATCCACGGCGCACCGACGTAGTCGTATTCGAGGTATTCGTCGACGCCCCGGCGCCGCAATAGCGAGTCGGTCTGAAACAGGAGCACGTGTTCCGACGGAAGCCCTTGCCAGAACCCGGCGGTGCACTTGAGCGCCGAGTACTCGTCCGTGGACATCTCCGCCATCCCGCCGTCGATGAGCAGCACATCTCCCCACCCGCGGATGGTCCGTTCCACGAGCTCGCGATTGGCGGTGCCGTGAACGATGCACAGTCCCCACGACTCGTCGAGAAAGTGCATCACGTTGCGCAGCACATGACTCAGATGGGGATGGTTTCTCGTCTCGACGATGACCGCGCATTTTTCCGCCGGAGCCCGAATGCCGCGCGGCTCCGGGAGGAGCGCGTCGGTCCGCTCGATGAAGTCGAGCCAGTGGCGGTAGTTCCGTTCCGCAATCGAGCGCATCTCCGTGCGCGTGCGCGTCGCGACCATGTTCACGATGCCGAGGTGCCGTAGTCGTGGAATCCCTTGCCGCTCTTTCTGCCGAGCGTGCCCGCGTAGACCATCTGCTTCAGAAGAGGGCAGGGCCTGTATTTGCCGTCGTTGAGCTCCGCGTAGATGACGTCCAGCGATCGAAGAACGGTATCCAGGCCGATGAGGTCGGCCGTCTCGAGGGGCCCCATCTTGTGGCCGAAGCACGTCTTGAAGAGACGGTCGACGTCCAGCGCGGAGGCAACGCCTTCATACACGAGAAACATGGCCTCGTTGACCATCAGCATCATCACCCGGTTCGTGACGAAGCCGGGCGAGTCGTTGACGACGATCGATTGTCTTCCCGCCTGCTGCGCGAGTGTGGTCGCCGCCTCGATGGTCTCGGCGGTGGTATGGACGCCGCGGATGATCTCCACCATCGGCATCAGCGGCACCGGATTCATGAAGTGCATGCCGACGACCCGCTGAGGATGGCGGCCGGCCGATGCGATGCGCGTGATCGGGATTGCGGAGGTGTTGGCGGCGACCGGCGTCCCGGCCCGCACGATGGCGTCGATCCGCTCGTGCACGCTCCGCTTGAGCTCCCACTCCTCGGTGATGTTCTCGATGACGAAGTCGGCATCGGCCAACTCGCCGACGTCTCCCGTCGTCATGAGCCTCCCGAGCACGTCTCCGGCTACGACGCGGTCCTTCCGGAGAAGGCCGAAGAGTCTGAGATTCTTCTCGATGCCCCGTCGCGCGGCGTCGAGCTGTTCGTCGCGGATGTCGACGAGCGTGACGTCATGGCCAGTCTGCGCAAAGAGCTGCGCCACGCCCGAGCCGATCACACCGGCCCCCACGACGCCCACGCGTTGAAATTTCACGAGCAACCTTCCCGCATTCGAGTATGGATCGCCGCCCAATATCTACGGCCGGCCCGGTTCCGTCAAGACTCGAGCGCGCTCACGATCGTGGTTTTCACGGCACGAACACGCGGGTGTTCACCACAGAGCCACAGAGAGCACAGAGGAGGACGGAGAAAGGCACTGGAAGCGATGGAGAAACGCACCTCTTTCCAGGGGTCTCCGTCCTCCCTCTGTGTCTCTGTGGCTCCGTGGTGAATACGCACGTCCCTCACGGATCGAATCGCCGTCCCTCGCGCTGAGTACGCGCGCTCACGCATCAGGCGCCGGCTCCGGTGAAGAGCACCGCCGTCGATTCTTCGCCCGGGAGCGCGAGGACGCCGGCCAGACCCGCGGATCCGGTGACGCTGACGCCGCCGCCGGCGAGACGGTTCGCAGCGATCAGCTGTTCTTCCGACACGAGCACGGGATGGCCGCCTGAGTCGAGCATGCCCCGCGCGACGGCCGCCCAGTCGTACGTCTCGTCGTCGAGAATGCCGCCGGCCGCGCTGGCCGGCACCGACTCCCAGGGCCACATGAATTCCGAGC
Source organism: uncultured Thermoanaerobaculia bacterium (assembly GCA_964558905.1). Lineage (GTDB taxonomy): Bacteria > Acidobacteriota > Thermoanaerobaculia > Gp7-AA8 > Gp7-AA8 > QHVT01. The sequence continues at coordinate 23,480 of CAZLGP010000202.1, forward strand.
GGTGCGCGATCGCGTAGTCGATGCCGCGCCCCGGCAATCGTTCCCACGCTCGCGCCAGAGGCGAGCACGCCGTCGTCTGCACGGCATGAATGCGCGGCAGATGGGGAAGGGCGCCGCACGCGACGCCGTCGCCCAGCGCGGCGATGACGGCGCTCGAAAGGGCGCCGCCGCCGGTCTGAATGAACACGCGCTCGATGTTCCCGCGGCACGCGAGAAGCTGAGAGACCATCTCCCATCCGAGGGTCGAGCCCCCTTCGATCACCAACCCGTTCTCCGGTCCCTGACAGGTGAACGGAAGCGCGCCCGCGGCAACGGCCGCACGGAACCGCGTGACCGCCGGATCGCCCGCGCCTTCGAGGCGCGCGCAGCGAGTGACCTCCGCGCCGAGCGCTTCGATGCGATCGACGACCTCGGCCGCCGTCTCGGATGGAACGAACACGTCGAGCCTGCGCCGCGCGGACCGAGCGAGCACCGCCGCCGCGAGTGCGGCGTTGCCGCACGACGCGATCGCCAGCGGCGCGTCCGCCAGGTCGCGGTCGAATCGCGACATGGTCTCCAGCCAGATCAGTACTCCCATCAGATGCCGGCTCTTGTGCGAACCGGCAACGTTCCGGGTCTCGTCCTTGATCCAGAGGCCGTCTCGCGAATCGAACGGCGTCACCGCGAAAGAGCGGCCGTCGACGGCTTCGATCCGCTCTTCGAGCCGGTGAACGATGTCGACGAAATCCCCATCGCTCACGCCTCGCGCCATCGCATCGTGCCATGCGAACGTCATGCGGCGGTACCTGACGAACGGATCCGGCTCGTCATCCAGGAACGCGTCGAGCCGCGCCTCGATTTGGCGCACCAGCACATGATCGACATCGGTCGCGACTCCGGCGTTCGGACACCGAAAGGGCCGGCTACCCGCCAACACGATCCACCCGCAGCCACTACAGATCATCGAGCCGGAGTGTACCGCCTGACCCAGCGGGGAGCGCTGGCTGCCCGGCTCATGGCCTGCGCGACAGAAGGAAGGTTTCCAGCCCCACGTCGATTGGCAGGCCGCCCGACTTGCGCTTGATCTCGAGATCCGCGACTTCCGCGAGTGCGCGGAACAGATCCGCCTCGCTGTAGCTTCGCGCGGCCTCGAACTTCTTGAGCAGCGGGAACGGGTGCGGGCGCTGGCGCACGAGGCCGTGCGCTTTGAGGTAGTCGCCCAGCTTGTCGGCGATGGTGTCCTTGAAGCGGTTGTAGTTCATCGACGCGCGAAGGTTCACGTTCTGCGCGCGCGCCCACGAGTGGATGCCGATCATCTGCCGCAGCTCCTCGGGGATGGCGAAGAGGTAGCGGCCGTAGTGGATCTCGACCGATCCCTTGGGGTCTTCGCGTCGGGCCTGGGCGACGAGATCGCGCAGCTTCGCGACGGCCTCGAGGATCTTCCCTTCCGTGAACAGCGAGCCCAGTTCGTAGCGCGCGCCGCCCTCGACGGCCGCGATCTCGCGGTCGACGAGATCCGCGGTGACGCGTCCTCCGCTGCCGACGAGCGTGGCCAGACGCTCGGCCTCCGATACGACGAGACGCAGTGGGGGAACTTCCTTCGAGAACTTGTCCGCGAGGATGCGCTCGATGCCGAGACGCTGGCGCAGACGCGCGACGGCATTCGCATCGAACTTCACGTTTGCTTCCGACGCCATCGAAGCGATCGCCTGCTCGAGGGCGCCGACGAATCCTTCACGCGTGAGATCGGCGACGACGACCGCGCCGCTGCGGTCGATCAGCTCGATCGTCGCGGAGTCGCGGGGCACATCGCCCGTACGCATGAGCAGGATCGCACCCGTTGCACCGCCGCGCGCGATGGCTTCCATCAAGAGGGCCGCGTCGTCTTCGCCGCGCCCGGCTTTCTTTCCCGTCGCGCGGCAGAAGCCGAGCATGTCCGTGAGCGTGTCGTCGAGGGCGACACCGAGCGAGTCGGCGATGGCGCGATCGGTCATGTCGAGATCCGCACCAGCCAGGCCGAGGACGTGGAGCAGTTTCGCGGCGGAAGTGCCGCGCTTGCGATCTGTCTTCGCGGCACGCCAGTCCGCGAGGGCTTTCTCGTACAGCGACGCGATCTCCTTCGCCGAGACGAAAGCATTGACCTCGGGAACGATCAGCAGGCGCGAGCCACCGAACAGCGAACCGGTGCGATACGAGTCGAGGATCGACGCGAGCTCGCTGCCGGGCTCGTACGTCTCGAGCGAGATCGACGGCTCTTTCGCGACGATGGCGTCGCGGATCTCATGGAAGGCCCGCTCGGAGAGGAAGTCGGACGAGCCGCCAACCAGGAGGACGCGCGGCGTCTTTCCGTTCGCGATCGCGGCTAGAACGGTGTCGAGTTTCTTCGGCATGCCGCTCCAGTTTATCCCGCGCGAAGACGCGGGATCTCCGGTGGCACCACGCGGGCAAGCGCTGTAGGCAGCGATCGTGTGGGGGCGCCGGAGATCCCCCGTCTTCGCGCGGGATCAACTCTTTAGGCGAGCATTCCCTTTTCCTGCAGCTCCTGGCAGTCGATGCAGTAGGGCGTCCAGGGGACGGCCTGCAACCGCTTCTCGCCGATCTCGGTGCCGCAGTTCGTGCAGACGGCGTAGGTGCCGTCGGCAATGCGATTCATGGCCTCGTCGATGAGCATGAGCAGGTTGCGCTCGCCGTCGGACAGGGAGAAGTTGAGCTCCTTCGAATAGGCGCTGGCGGCCTTGTCGGCGAGATCCTGAATGCCGTCGTCCGGCGATGCGTTGCCGGCGGCCTTGTCGCGCTGATAGGACTGGATGAGCTCACGCTGCTTGGCGCGGAGGGCATCCTCGTGCGCCTGGTATGGATTCGTTTTGACTTTTGCTTTCGCCATTTCGGAGCCTCTTACTTGTGATACGGGATGTTGCGCATCAACGTGCAGGCCCGGTAGACCTGTTCCAGCAGGATGACGCGCGCGAGCTGGTGCGGGAGAGTCATGTGGGTCAGGGCGAGGAGTTTGTCCGCGCGTTTTCTGACCGTGTCATCGAACCCGACGTCGCCGCCGATCACGAAGTTGACTCCGTGCGGACTGTCGATCGTCAGCCTCTCGATCCACTTCGCAAACTTCAAAGAATCAAGGAGTTGCCCTCGCTCGTCGAGGACCACCGTGTACCCGCGATCAGGGATCGCAGCGACCAGGCGCGCGGATTGAGCGCGCATGATAGTCACATCACTCTGAGCTTGTCTACCGCGCTCCGGCGCCACTTCCGTGACCTCGACCGGTAAGAAATGCCTGATCCGATTGAGGTAACGATCGGCGGTGCCGGCTAGCTCGGCGTCGGCATGGGAACCTCCCCAGATGAACCGAAATTTCATGGCCGGTTGGCGGTTGGCGGTTGGCGGTTGGCGGCAGAGACCGCGCTACTCCAAGCCATACTTTTTCCTCTTCTCCAGCAGGGTCTTGCGGTTGATGCCGAGGAGCTCGGCCGCCTTGGAGTAGTTCTTTCGGGTCATCCTCAGAATCTCGCGGATGTAATGAGACTCGAGCTCGTCGAGGGTCCACGCTCCGCGGGTTGCGGTCGCGACGAGATCGCCTCGCGGAATGGCTGGCGCCTCGATGACGGCCCCGTCGGTGATGAGTGCCGCGCGCTGCATCGCATTCTTCAACTCGCGGATGTTCCCGGGCCAGGCATAGCTCACGAGCAGACGCTGCGCGTCCTCCGACAGACGCTTGCGTCCGAGAAAATGCCTTGCGAGTGTCAGCACGTCTTCGGGGCGCTCGCGGAGCGGCGGGAGCGTGAGTGTCACGACGTTGATTCGATAGTAGAGATCGCGGCGAATGACCTCGCGCGGATCGGCGCTCGTCGACGAGATCACCCGCGCGTCGAACGGAACGCTTCCGCCGCCGAGACGGGTGATGCGGCGCTCTTCGATCGCGCGCAGCAGCTTGGCCTGCAACTGCTGCGTGAGCGCGGAGATCTCGTCGAGATAGACCGTCCCGCGGCGGGCCGCCTCGAGCTTGCCGACCTTGCGCGCATGCGCATCGGTGAACGTGCCGCGCTCGTGTCCGAAGAGCTCACTCTCGAAGAGGTCCGCGGGGATGCTCGCGCACTCGATGTGCACGAAGGGCTCGTCGCGTCGATTGCTGGTGGCGTGGATCGACTCGGCGAGGTAGTCCTTTCCGACGCCCGACTCGCCGAGGATGAGGATGGGGACGTCGCGATCGAGGACCTTTTCGGCGGTCTCCAGAACGTTCCGCATCGCGGCGTTGCGCGTGCGGATCCGTAGGCGCGTCGAGGCCCGCGCCGCCTCAGGACGTTTTCGTGATGGCACGCGGCTGTTCAGCTTCTCCCGTGTACTCGGCGGTGACGTTCGGCGCGTCCCCCCAAAGCCGCTCCAGGCCGTAGAACCGACGGACGTCTTCAGTGAAGATGTGCACGATGAAGTCGCCGAAATCGAGCAGGATCCAACGCCCGGGCGTCGCCCCCTCGACGAGCAGAGGGCGGACGCCGAGCTGCTGCCTGAGCTGATCGGCGACCGCTTCGGCGATTGCGGCGGCCTGGCGCTCGTTGCTCGCCGATGCGATGACGAAGTAGTCGGCGATGGACGTGAGGTCGCCGACCGACAGCACATCCAGATTGAATGCCTTCTTCTCGAGCGCCGCGGCGACTGCTACACGGACCCGGGATTCAATCGAATCGTTCACGATTGGCCCTTTCGATAGAGATCGTAATGATGAATGTAACGCGACACCGGCGGCTGGACCAGATCCTCGATGGGCTCCCTCGCGCGGACACGCCTGCGGATTTCGGTGGACGAGACGGGCACGGTGGCGTTGTCGGCGACGACGATCGCGCCGTTCCTGGGCCGCGATCGCGCTTCCGTCACGCGGTCGCGAAACCGCGGCGTGACCTCGTGCGAGCCGCGCGCGAGGACGACGAAGTTCGCCATCGAGAAGATCGTGTCGATCGACCTCCACTCGCCGAGCCTGGCGAGGTTGTCGTCGCCGATGATCCAGTCGAAGGTCGCCTGCTCGTGCTCGGCGCGCAGGCGCTGCAGCGTGTCGACGGTGTAGGAGATTGCGCCGCGCTCGAGCTCCAGGCTCGAGACGAGAAACGCGTCGAGCCCGAGGGTCGCCATGGCTGCCATGGTGAATCGGTGATGGCCGGACGCGGTGTCGTGATCCTGCTTGAACGGCTGGACGTACGCGGGGACGTAGAGGACGCGATCCCACTGCAACTCGTCGCGCACGGCGAGGATCGGGTCGAGGTGGCCGCGATGGAAAGGATCGAACGTGCCGCCGCAGATGCCGATGTTCATACCGGTGGTGACGTCGCGGCCAACGTTTCTTCCTCGCGCGCCGCGTGCTCGCGAATTGAGCGCGCGAGCATGCGCACGAGCTCGCGCACACCTTCGCCGACGACGGCGGAGATCGCGTGGTACGGATAGCCGCGCTCCCGGGCATACTCCCGGAGCTTGTCGGAGCTCCCGGGCACCTCGGAGTCGAGCTTCGAGCCGACCACGATGCGCGGCTTCTGCGCGAGCGTCGGTGAATAGAGCTCGAGCTCGCGGGCGATGACGTCCGCATCCTGCTGAGGAGTCTCGTTCAAGGAGAGGTCGACGAGATGCACGAGCGTCGAGCAGCGCTCGACGTGACGCAGGAACTGGTCCCCCAGACCGTGGCCCTCGTGCGCGCCTTCGATGAGGCCGGGGATGTCGGCGACGACGAAGGTCTCGGAGTCGTCGGCGCTGACGACGCCCAGGTTGGGGACGAGCGTCGTGAACGGATAGTCGGCGATCTTCGGCTTCGCGGCGCTGATGACGGAGATGAGCGTCGATGTCCCGGCATTGGGCAAGCCGACGAGGCCGACGTCCGCGATGAGCTTCAGCTCGATGAAGAGCTCGCGCTCTTCGCCGGGGTTTCCGTCCTGCGCGAATCGCGGGGCCTGGCGCGTCGCCGTGGCGAAATGCTGGTTGCCCCAGCCTCCCCGGCCGCCTTTCGCGATGAGCACGCGCTCGCCGTCGTGCGCGAGATCGGCGATGGCTTCGCTGGTGACCTTGTCCCGGATGACCGAGCCGACCGGCAGCTCGATCGTGACGTCTTCACCGTCGTGCCCGGAGCAGTTCGAGCCCATGCCGTGCTGGCCGCGACCGGCCTTCCACTCGCGCTGGAACTGCAGGTGATAGAGAGTGTTCAGGCGCCGGGAGGCGACGATCCAGACGGAGCCGCCCGTCCCGCCGTCGCCGCCGGACGGGCCGCCTTTGGGGACGAACTTCTCGCGGCGGAAGGCGATGCAGCCGTGCCCGCCGTCGCCGGCCTTCACCCGAATGGTTGCCTGATCGATGAACATCTCAGCGTACTGCTCAGTGCGAGGGATGTACCACAAAAGCAGACGCGGCCGCCAATCGGCGGCCGCTAGTGTCGTGTCACGCCTAAAAACGTGGGTTGTTTTGCGAGCGCCGGTGGGCTGGATGCAAGCCGCCGCGACGCAGGCGATGCTGGGACATCGTTGAGGAGCGGCGGCGCAGCAGACGGCCCGCCGTCGCCGCAAAGAACCCACGTTTTTAGGCGTGAC
>CAZLGP010000203.1:0-10710 GCA_964558905.1 uncultured Thermoanaerobaculia bacterium
ACCAAGAACGTGGTTCGACTCGTCATGACGCCCACGACTCGCCGGCCGCCCTCGATGTCGAGCAGTGAGCCTGTTCTGCGCAAGCTTCGTCTACGCCGCCGTGAGCACTCCGAGATCAGTGCATTCGCCCGTTCTCGTGTCGCCATGACGTCTAGTCTCCCTCCGGCTCGGGCTCTCCCTCGAGCGCATCCAGCGGACTTCGTACTCCCGATGCCCCGAGGCCTGGTCTTGACGTCCGTGTGGCCCAACAGTTCCTGAACCGTGCGGATGTCGTGACCCGACGCGAGAAGATGCGTCGCAAAGGAGTGCCTCGAGGTGTGCGGAGTCGCCGGTTTGGCGATGCCCGTCGTTCGCACCGCCTCATGAACTGCACGCTGGATCATCTGCTCACTCAGGTGATGGCGACGCTCGATCCCACTCCTCGGATCGATGCTCCTCTGCGCCGCGGGGAACACCCATTGCCGTGAAAGAGAATGTACCGGCGCGCCCACTGCACATACGCATCTTCGGTGCGAATGCTGTAATGGCGCGTCCTCAGGACCACCCGCATCCGATCGAGGAGTTTCGGCTCCGGCATGATCCGAGGCGCCCTCGGACGAAGCCGTCCGTCAAGCGTTCTACGACCGGTAGCGCGAGCGCACGGATCCCGCGCTTCACATGTGACGCAATCTCAGTTCGCGATCTGCTCTTCCACCGGACGCGGAACGAGCACCACCTCATCCCCGTTCATGGTGATGTCGATGTGCTCGGGCACCGCGTCCTTGTGGCGGATCATGAACTCGGAGAGCTCGTCCTCGATGTAGCGTTGGATCGCGCGACGCAGCGGACGCGCGCCGGAGTTCGCTTCCTCCCCCGCCTTGCCGAGCAGCCAGCGCACGACGAGGTCGTCGACCGCGATCTGCACGTTCTTGTGCACGAGGGCGTTGTTGACGTCGTCGATGAGGAGCTGGCAGATCGCCCGCAGCTCGTTCTCGGTGAGGGGGTTGAAGATGATCACTTCGTCGATGCGGTTGATGAACTCGGGGCTGAACTCGCGCTTGAGCTCCTGGTGAATGAGTTGCTCGGCCGACTTCTGATCGGCCTCGCCGCCTTGCTCGCGGAAGCCCATGTGTCCCTTGGTCGCGAGATGGCGCGTGCCGAGGTTGCTGGTCATGATGATCAGCGTGTTGCGGAAGTCGACCTGGTTGCCGAGCGAGTCCGTGAGGATGCCGTCCTCGAGGATCTGGAGGAGGATGTTGGCGATGTCCGGATGGGCCTTCTCGATCTCGTCGAGCAGCACGACGCTGTAGGGATTGCGTCTCACGCGCTCGGTGAGCTGGCCGCCTTCTTCGTGGCCGACGTAGCCGGGAGGCGAGCCGATGAGCTTCGACACCGCGTGCTTTTCCATGTACTCGGACATGTCGAAGCGGATGAGGTGTTTCTGCGACCCGAAGAGGAACTCCGCGAGCCGTCGCGCCACCTCGGTCTTACCTACGCCGGACGAGCCGAGGAAGATGAACGACCCCATCGGACGGTTCGGGGACGCCACGCCGAGGCGCGAACGACGGATGGCACGCGAGATCGCGCGGATAGCCTTGTCCTGACCGACGATGCGCCGCATCAGGATCTCTTCCATGTTGATCAGCTTGGCGGCCTCGTCGGCCTCGATCGACGTCACCGGGATGTCGGTCCAGGAGCTGATGATCTCTTCCACGTCTTTCTGGGTGACTTCCATCGCCTCTTCGCCGGCGATCTCCCGCTCCTGCTTGAAGCGCTCGATCTCTTCCTTGAGCTCGATCTCGCGCTCGCGGAGGAACACGGCTTTCTCGAAGTCCTTGTCGGAGATGGCCTTCTTCATCTCCTTGACGATGGAGCGCGTCTCCGCCTCGAGCCTGCGGAGGTTCTGCGTGTCCGCGACGCGGCGCAGCTTCACTTTCGCTCCGGCCTCGTCGAGGATGTCGATGGCCTTGTCAGGGAAGAAGCGGTCGGTGATGTAGCGGTTGGACTGGAAAACGGCGCTCTTGATGGCCGTCTCGCTGTACTTGACCTTGTGGAAGCTCTCGTACCGCTCCTTCACCCCCTCCAGGATCTGGAGGGTCTCGTCTTCCGTCGGAGGATTGACGGTGATCGCCTGGAACCTCCGGAGCAACGACCGGTCCTTCTCGATGTAGCGGCGGTACTCGCGGATCGTCGTCGCGCCGATGCAGGAGATCTCGCCCCGCGAGAGGGCCGGCTTGAGGATGTTCGCCGCGTCGAGGGAGCCCTCCGCGGAGCCCGCGCCGATGAGAGAGTGGATCTCATCGATGAAGATGATGATGTCCTGATTCTCTTTCAGCTCTTTGATGATGCCCTTGAGCCGCTCCTCGAACTGGCCGCGGTACTTCGTACCGGCGACGATGAGCGACAGATCGAGCGACAGGATGCGCTTGTTCGCGATGAACAGGGGCACGTTGCCGTCGACGATCCGCTGGGCCAGTCCTTCGACGATGGCCGTCTTGCCGACGCCCGGCTCGCCGAGGAGGATGGGGTTGTTCTTCGTTCTGCGGGAGAGGATCTGGATGATGCGCTCGACTTCCTTCTCCCGGCCGATCAGCGGATCGAACTGTTGGCTGTGGGCCATGGCCGTGAGATCGCGCGCGTACTCGGCGAGGAAGGGAAGCTCTTTCTTCTGCTTGTCGGCCTCCCGCTCCTTGAGGATCGAGATCGTCTCTTCGCGGACGCCGTAGACGTTCAGGCCTTTCGCGGTCAGGATGCGCGCGGCCGTCGATGACTCGACGCGCAGGATGCCGATGAGGAGATGTTCGGTGCCGACGTACTGGTGGAGCATCGACTCCGCCTCGTGCGCGGCGTAGGCGAGGATCTTCTTCGACTCCTCGCTCAGCGGCAGCTCGGCGGACGAGGAGATGCGATCGACGAACAGTCGGTCGCCCTCCACTTCTCTCCGGATCTGTTCCGGCTTGACATTGAAGCGGGAGAAGATCTCTTTGATGATCTCCTCCCCCTCGCGAAGCACGCCGAGGAGGATGTGCTCGGATTCGATGACGCGCGATCCGAGCTTGGACGCTTCGTAGCGGGCGAAGAAGAGGGCGCGGCGGGCTTTCTCGTTGTATTTCTCGAACATGTCAGTTGTGCCGCTGTTGCTTCACTTCGACTTTCGTGAGTGCAGGCATCTCGAAGACTCGATCACAGCGTGCAGCCAGTTCCGGGTTGTGGGTCACGATGATGGACGTCAGTCCGCGCTTATTGTGGCACTCCCTCATCAAATCGAACACTTTTTCACTGGTTGCGAGGTCGAGGTTCCCCGTGGGCTCGTCCGCGAGGAAGAGCACCGGGTCTGCCAGAAGCGCACGCGCGATGGCCACCCGCTGCTGCTCGCCTCCGGAAAGCTGGTTGGGAAAGTGACGACTTCTCTCCGCCATTCCGAGCTCCGCGAGGAGCTCGGACGCCCGATACAACGTCTCTTCCCGATCCGCTCTTCCGATCCACCCGGGCATGGCCACGTTCTCGAGCGCAGTGAACTCGGGCAGCAGGTGATGGAACTGAAAGACGAACCCGACATTGCGGTTGCGAAACCGGGCTAGTTCGTCGGTGGTGAGAGTGTTGAGGCTCTTCTCGTCGACACGAATCGTTCCACGATCGGGACGATCGAGTCCGCCGAGAAGATGCAGGAGGGTGGACTTGCCGATGCCCGAGGGGCCGACGATGGCCAGCATCTCGCCCTTCTCCACCTCGAGATCGAGGTCGCTGAACACGACCACCGGGACTTCGGCGTTGCGATAGGTCTTCCCGAGCTGCTGACCTTCGAGGAAGGGCATTGCAGCGATTATAAGCGCGAGGCGTGCTCAGGACCTGTGATGGGCGACCTGCGGAGCTTTAGCGTTTGGCGTTTTTCCGAAACCTGTGCCGCCCTACATTGTTGTGGCGCGCCTCGCGCGCACAGCTCTCGGAACGCCGGCGTTCTCGCCGGCTGGCCGGGCGGCGTCCCCGCCGCCCGGGCGGGAGGGGGAACGCTGCGGGGGCGTCCGGCGGCTAGGAGTCGCTTTCGAGGAACGTGTCATCCTGAGCCGGTAGAATGGCGTGGCGCCATTCTCCCGGCTCAGGATGACACCTCTTTCTGACGCGCAGGCGGCTAGCGATTCGGAGGATTCCAGGGGTCAAACCTCCAGTGCGGAGCGCCGCCGTAGCGGCGGCGCTCCGCTGAATGACTACGGCACGAAGTCGAGCGTGAGGTTGTCGAGGTCGAACGGATCGCTGGCCCCGGTGAAGAGCTCGTAGGTCGTGCCGAGCGCCGGCCAGACGGCGGCACTCGAGAGGTTCGACTCGCCCGGGTTCGGCGCGCCGAGGCCCTGCGTCACGCCCACTACCGCATCGAGCGCACTCACGGCTCCGTAACTCACCGTGACCTGACCTGTCACATGCAGCGTCACCGAGAACGTGTTCGAGCCTGTGGAGAAGTACTCGGGAACGTTCACGAAGCTGATCGTGAGCTGTCCGGCCGTCCACTCGGCGGTCACCTGTCCGCCCGCGCCCGAGTTGAGGTCATCCCAGAGCGGAGCGATGCGCGGGGGACCGCTGAGAAGCTCGGCCACGCTCTCGCTGAAGTCGGTGCTGCCCGCGCCGAAGGTCAGGTTGCCGTTGCCGTTGACGAAGACGCTCGTCCAGTTCTGCCCCTGGAAGGGGAACGTGAATCCGAGCGGAACCTCGATCGATCCGTCGTCGCCCGGGGCGAGAGGCTGAGGTCCCACGGCGAGGTTCACGCTCAGCACGTACCGCCCGCCGCTCGCGCCCGCTCCGGTGAAGCCGGCGTCGGGGAACGTCGTGACGCCGAGGTAGTACGTCCCGGAGGCGGGAATCGGGGCGACGAATCGGGAGAGCAGTCCGGCGCCGCTGTCGTCATCGAAAGCGATCACATTCCCGCCGGCGTCGGCAAGCACGATCATGGAGTCGAGACTGCCCGTGAGAATCTCGGCGATCACGAGGTCGCCCGCCTGCGCGGTGAAGCGATAGAAATCGACGTCGCCGCCGGTGGGCTCGATTTCCGTGAAGCGGTTGACGGGGATGGAGTTGAACGGGAGACTGATGCTCCGGGCCTTGGCCAGCGTGTCGTTCGGTTCGGCCCAGTTGTCGTTGTAGGTGGTCGTGCCGGTGTAGCGGACATCATCGCCCGCAAGGTCGTTGCCGCTGGCGGGCGTGAAGACCTCGTACACGGCCGGCTGATTGTGGAGGTTGTGGCGGCCGTTCGTCGCCGACAGGTCGACCGGAGTCTCGAAGCGAGACGTAATCGTTCCGCCGCAGGAGACGCCGGCGAGCCCGCTCACCGCGGTCATCGAGCCGTAGTCGACGTCGATGTGATTGGACGATTTCTTCAGCGTGATGGTGAACGAGTTGGATCCGCTGTTCGGATACTCCGGAACGTTCTGCCAGATCACCGAGAAGGAATTCGCGCTGGAAGCGAACGTCACCGTGCCCTGCGGCGCGCCGGTGCTGAGGTTGAATGGGCTGAGGTCGCGCCACCATCCCGCGATGCGCGGCTGATCATTCAGAAACTCGGCGGCGGTCTCGGTGAAGTCGGTGTCGCCGGAGCCGAAGGTGAGGTTGCCGTTCGCGTTCACGAAGACCGAGTCGAAGTTCATCCCGCACAGCTTGTACGTGAACGGAAGCGCGAGTTGCACGAAGCCGTCTTCACCGACCGGAAGCGGATCGCCGGGTCCCGGCTGGTTGAAGATGATGTTCACTCCCGTCGCTCCCGGATTCACGAACACGAATCCGGACGGTGGATCGGTGACGCTGTTGTTCGACTCCGCAGCGCCGCTGTAGTACTCCTCGGGGCCGGGAAGCGTGATCGGCGGCGTGGAGAATCCGCCGGCCAGGATCTGATCGACGTAGACCCGATAGTTCGCGCCGGGCGTGAGGTTGTACAGGGTGTACGTCCCGACGACCGGGTCCGTCTGCGCGGTGCCGTCCGTCCAGTCGCCCGATACGGCGGAGACGGCGTCGTGGAACGGATCCGCTTCATTGCGGGCGATGACGTTCACGCCGCTGAGACGGGTCGTCCCGTTGGGTGCGCGCACCGAGCCGGCGATCGTTCCCCGGGCGGCAAAGCTGGCCGCCGGATAGAGCGATGAGACCGCCGCAATGTCGTCGGCCTCGAGAGACGCCGTCCCGATTCCCGGGCCGTAGTAGAACGGATACATCGTCTCGACGATGTCGTTGAGGATCGGGTTCGGCGCGGCGTAGGGATTCGTGGGCGTCGGGCCGGTCGTGTCGCCGCCGACCGATCCGAGATAGATCTGCCCGTTCACGACCGTGTGTGCGAGGTTCGTGTAGTGACCAAACTCGTGCACCATCACATCGCTCGCGTACGTCAGGTCGGTGAAGGCCGGCCCGTTGAGAAATGCCAGCCCCTCGGTGATGGTGCACGTGGCCGGAGTGCCCCATTCCGGTCCCGCGAATCCGAGGATGCCGGATCCCGGGCCGAAGAGGAAGTCGAAGATCGCCCCGTCGTCGTCGAACACGATCGCTGAGTAGCCGTCGGGTGCGGGCGCGTCGTAGTACGGCATGAAGTTCGCGAGGGTCACGTCCACCGGCAGAACCCCGGCGTTCGTATACGAGACGGTCGATGTCGAAACGGCGCCCCAGACGTCGAACGACGCCTGGACGGCCGCGACCGCGGCCACGTGGGTCAGGGGACCAAGATCGCCCTGGTCGGGATTGAAGGGAATGTTGGCGCCGCCCGAGCCCCAGCGGTACGGCTGGCCCGAGTTGCAGTTCGCGAGCGGTCCCGCGGCGAAGGCCGGGAGCGCAAGCGCGACGATGGCGAACGTGACGAGGAAAGTGCGCATCGTTTTCATCGCATCCTCCTCACTGTCCCAGAGCGGCGCGGATGTCCGCGGCCAGTTGTGAATAAGCGACCGGACCGGTCTGTCCGATGTTCGCGTTTCCCGCGGCGTTCAGCGCGACCTCCACGCGATCGCGCACGAAGATCGAGAACGCACCCTGTCCCAGACCCACCGTCGTGGAGAGGCCGGCCGCGGACGGCGACGTCGTCATGAGCAGGTAGTCGCTGCCGATGTCGAGGCGCGGCACCTCCGGAAGGACGGAGAACTTCTGATGACTGCCAACGTTTACCGGGTCGCGCTTGATGCTTCCGACGACCGTGATCTCGATCGTCGCGCCTTCTTTGTCGAAGCTGCCCTTGAAACTCTCTTCCACGCGCAGCGTGTACGTCGTCGTCGGCAGCGTCCCGCCGCCGACGTCGATCGTCCCACCGCGGACGTCGAGAACGGTCGCTCGGAAGACGTTGCCAGCGCGACTCACCATCTGCTCCAGGTTCAACCGCTGCACCATGGCGGCATCGGCGGTGGGAACGAGCAGCAGCACGGCGACGGCGAGCGGAATCAAGAGTCTGTGTTTGGTCCTGGGCATGAATCCTCCTGGTTGAGAACCGGCAGTGGAGACTCCGCCTCGGCGCGGGCTCCGTGAACGAGTTTTCGGGCTCCTGATGGATGCCGAGGCCCTGTCGTTTGGATGGCTGAAGACAACCGTCCCCTCGAGGTGTCTTACGTGAAGAAGCCGCGATGCGGACGTCGGGTATTCCGTCAACGTTATTCCGACGGAAGGACGGATGCAACGGTCATAAATGGCAACCAGCGAACACGACCGTTCGCAGCCGTCACGTCATTTGGTTCATGCGCCGCCTCAAGGCCTCCTCGGAGCGCTCGTCGAGCGCCAAGTGCGTGACGCTCCACTCCATCGCACGCTTTCGGAGAACCCCCACCGACACCGGGTAATCAAACCTCCGCGGGCCTGCGCTGGCGGGGTTGAAGTACGTGACGCCGCCAAGGCGCTCGTTGTGGGGAAGGTGGCTGTGACCGAAGACGACGAGGTCCGCGGGTGCATCCTGGAGCGATTGCACCACGCGCATGGCGGGCCTGGTCGGTCGTGGGAGGATGTGCGTCAGCAACACGCGGATTCCCCCGATCTCGAGGCGCAGCACATCCTCACCGGCTCCGTCGTCGTTGTTGCCGTCAACGTGCGTGACCGGAGCGAGCGCACGCAACGCCGTCAGCACATGCGCCCCGCCGACGTCTCCGGCGTGAATGATGTGCTCGACGTCCGCGAAGAGCTCCGGAACCCGCGGGTGCACGACGCCGTGCGTGTCGGCGATCAATCCGATGCGTAGAATCTCCGCCATGCGCTTCATCGTGATCCTATGCATGCTCTTCGCCTTTGTCGTCAACGCCGACGAGGCCGCCGATCTCCGCGCGGCGCGAGCGGTGTTCGAGGAGAACATCGCCGCGATCCGCGACAAGGATCGCGACCGGTATGTCTCGCTCTATCTCGACAGCGACAAGCTCGTCCGCATCGGTCCCACCGGCTTCACCCTCGGCTACGAGGAATTCGCGAAAGGTGCGGGAGGCTCGTGGCCCGACACGATCGAGGCGACCGACATGCGCCTCACCCCGCTTCGGCCGGGCGTCGTGTACGGAACATATCGCTACCGCGTCCGTTACGGCGCGAACGAGATCATCGGCATCTCCGAGCGGGTCTTCGTCGACACCCCCTCCGGCTTAAAAATCGCCCTCACCGGCGCGATCGACACGCCCCTCGGCACGCCTCCGCCGGCACGCGCGATCACGGGGGCAACGATGATCGACGGTCGTGGTGGCGCGCCGATCCCGAACGCGACCGTCGTCGTCCGCGACGGCAGGATCGAATGCGCGGGGAACTGCGCGGTGCCGGCCGGCGTCGACACGATCGACGGACGCGGCTTGTGGATCACGCCCGGACTCATCGATGCGCACATGCACTTCTCGCAGACCGGCTGGGCGGACGGACGTCCCGACGCGCTCGACCTGCGCGCGCAGCATCCGTACGAGAGCACCATCGCCGATCTGCGAGCGCATCCGGAGCGCTTCGCGCGCTCGTACCTCTGCTCCGGCGTCACGGGCGTCTTCGACGTCGGCGGCTACACGTGGACGACGGAGCTCGCGAAACGCTTCGAGCACGATAGCGCCGCGCCGCACGTCTCCGCGGCGGGTCCCCTCCTGTCGACGCTCGATCACTGGCTGAACCTCCCCGGCGAGCGGCAGTTCATCCATCTGAAGGACGAGGCGGCCGCACGCGAGGGGGTACGCTACCTCGCCGCGCACGGCGCGAAGGCCATCAAGGTCTGGTACCTCGACGCGAACGTCGCCGGCATCACGGCCGCGGGCCAGGCGGCCGGCACGGCGAAGCTGCCCCTGATCGTGCATGCGACGGAGCTGGACGGCGCGAAGGCCGCGGTGCGCGCGGGCGCGAAGCTGCTCGTGCACAGCGTCTGGGACAAGGCGGTCGACGACGAATTCATCGCCCTTGCAAAGGAGCGCGGCACGATCGTGACGCCGACGCTCACGGTCATGGGCGGCTACGTGAGGATGTTCGAGTCGCTCGTCTCACACGAGACTCCGACCATCGACGATCCGAATCGCTGCGTCGACGCCGCGACGCGCGCGAAGGTCGAGTCGACGGCCAAGCTCGACCCCGGCAAGCTCTCGGCCGCACAGGTGGAGCTCCGCGCGAAACGAACCGCGGAGCGCGAAGCTCTCGCCGTCGCCAATCTCGCGCGTCTCGTCGCCGCCGGAGTCGCCATCGCCACCGGGACCGACGCCGGCAACCCGCTCACGCTGCACGGTCCGGCGATCTACGCGGAGATGGAGGCCATGCAGAAGGCGGGCATGACGCCGATGCAGGTGATCGTCGCGTCGACCGCCACCGCCGCGCGCGCCGCGCGCCTTGACGACGTCACCGGAACGCTCGAAAAGGGCAAGAGCGCGGACCTGCTCTTGCTCGCGGCAGATCCGACGCAGGATGTCGCCAACTTCCGCAAGTTGCGCTTCGTGATGCGCGGCGGTGTGATTCGGGGAGTGGAGGAGCTGAGCGCGATGGCCCAGTGAGATCGCCGGCCCGTCATCGGCCGGATCGGCGGCGTTCCAGTCAAGCAGCGCCGCCTCGACCGGATCGTCCAGAGCGCGCGATAGACTGAGCACGAACACCATGCCCGACATCCCCGACGAGCCACGAGCCCGCTTCGAGTACCTCAGCAATGAGTACGCGCAGGCGCTGCAGGCGTATGCCGCGATCGAGAATCAGGCCTCCACGCTGCTTCTGATGGGGCACACGGACGAGCTCCGCCAGTTCATCGACCAGTTCGTGGCCATGGCCACGCACACGCGGGACCTCGCGCGCGAGACGAACGAGACGAACTTCGCGGAATGGTTCGACGAACTGCTCGACAAGGCGGACCAACTGCGGACGGCGGTGCCGAAGTAGGTTGCCCGTTGCCCGTTGCCCGTGAGGTCTCGGCTGGCGAGATCGTCCTCGGCAACTGGCAATTGGCAATTGGCAACGGGCTACGGGCTACGGGCAGGCTACTGGCCGCTGGCAACGGGCTACTGGCAACGGGCTACTGGCAACTGGCAACTGGCTACTGGCAACGGGCTACGGGCTACGGGCAACGGGCAACGGGCAACGGGCTACGGGCTACTGACTACCGGGAGCTCGCAACTACAATCTCCGCATGCTTGCCCTTATCATCGCTGCCACCTTGCAACAGCAGATCGACACCGCCGCCGCGCGCGTCGAGCCGACCGTCATCGCGACGCGGCGCGACATTCACGAGCATCCCGAGCTCGGGAACCGCGAGGTGCGCACGGCCAAGATCGTCGCGGATCGCCTCCGCGCCCTGAACAT
>CAZLGP010000204.1:0-50759 GCA_964558905.1 uncultured Thermoanaerobaculia bacterium
GCGGGAGACGAAGGGGGTGTGGCGTCCCCCGCCAACCGCCAACCGCCAACCGCCAACTCCACCATCGTCGTCGCCCGGGCCACCGGCTCCATGTCCGCCGGCGAGCGGCGCACGCTGCTGGCCGGACTGCGCGACGGCTACATCCAGCTCGCCGTCGGCACGCACGCCCTGCTCGAAGAGCGTATCGAGTTCAAATTCCTGGGACTGGCCATCGTCGACGAGCAGCACCGCTTCGGTGTCGAGCAGCGCCAGAAACTCTTCGCCAAGGGCGAGATGCCGGACATCCTGGTCATGACCGCGACGCCCATCCCGCGGTCTCTCGCTTTGGCCATCTACGGCGATCTCGAGTTGTCGGTGATCGACGAGCTCCCGCCCGGACGCCAACGCATCAAGACCGTCGTGCGCGAGGCACACGAGGTCGAACGCGTCTACGACTTCGTCGACAAGGAGATCGACGACGGCGCTCAGGCGTACATCGTCTACCCGATCATCGAGGAGTCGGAGAAGCTGAACCTCAAGCCGCTCACGCACGGGTTCGAGCAGACGCGGAAACGCTTCCCGGCGCGGCGCGTGGCCATGCTGCACGGGAGGATGAAGTCGAACGAGAAGGAGGAGACGATGCAGCGCTTCAAGCGCGGCGAGATCGACATCCTCGTCTCGACGACGGTGATCGAGGTCGGCATCGACGTGCCGAACGCCTCGATGATGCTGATCGTCGACGCCGACCGCTTCGGCCTGTCGCAGCTCCACCAGCTCCGCGGACGCGTCGGACGCGGCGAGCGCAAGTCGTACTGCGTTCTGCTCCACGAACCGAAAGTTGCACCAGACGCAAAAGACCGCCTGCGTGGGTTCGAGCGTTCGAAGGACGGCTTCGAGGTCGCCGAGCACGATCTCGAGACGCGAGGCCCGGGCGAGCTCCTCGGTACCCGCCAGTCCGGCGCGATGAAATTCCGCATGGGCCACATCGTCCGCGACTACGCGCTGATGGAGAAGGCCCGCGACCTGGCCATCGAAATCGCCGACGCCGATCTCACGCGCGCGGAGGAAGTCGCACGGGCGCTTCTCGGCGTGCCCGTCCCGGCGGCGACAGAGCGCGACTGACCGGGGAGTCTTTGCGGCTTGCCTCCTCCGGGCGGATCACCCGAGCCGCTGTTGATGCGAGTCTCAAAGTCGCAAAGTCGCAAAGTCTCAAAGGAGGTTCCTGCCGTCCTCTTGGAGACTTTGCGACTTTGAGACGTCCCCCGGGCCGTTGCGTGAACGATTAACATTCCCATCATGGCAAGGCAGACGGCACCCAGTCTCGAGATGAGCGACGCGCGGCAGCAGGGTTTCTACAACATCGGCCAGGCGTCTGACGCTTCGGGCGTGAGCGCGAAGATGATCCGGCACTACGAGAAGATCGGCGTGATTCCCCTCGCGGACCGTACGTTTGCAAACTACCGCATTTACTCGGAGAGTGACGTCCACACGTTGCAGTTCGTTCGACGCGCCCGCGACCTCGGGTTCTCGATGAAGCAGATCCAGGAGCTCCTCGGCCTCTGGAAGAACAGGCGCAGCAGCCGCGACGTCAAGCGTGTGGCGCTCGAACATGTGCGCGAGCTCGAGGTGAAGATCCGCGAGATGGAAGCGATGAAGCGGACCCTCGAAACGCTGGCCGAGCACTGCCACGGCGATCAGCGCCCGGACTGTCCGATTCTGGATGATCTCGTGCACCACGGACACGTGCACTGAGTAGCGTGCGGAGCGCCGCCTCCCAGGCGGCCGCTACGCCGGCATCCTGCCGGCCGGCTCTCGCGAGAACTGCCGGCTGGAAGGCGGCGTAGCGGCCGACTGGAAGCCGGCTTCAGGGTCTGTTGCCCAAACGCCCGCGTAGCGGGCATGAGGAAATAGCCCCCGGCTTTCAGCCGGGGGGGGCGCGGTGTCCTTGGTCAGCCCGCGTAGCGGGCGAAAGAGTCGTCCTGTCGCCCGCTACGCGGGCTGCACTCTAACGGTCGCAATTCCCCCGGCTGAAGCCGGGGGCTCCCCCGGCTGAAGCCGGGGGCTCCCCCGGCTGAAGCCGGGGGCTACTCCCTGTCGCCCGCTACGCGGGCATTGGGCAGCAGGCCCTTCAGCCGGGGCTATTTCCTTTTTGCCGCTACGAGGGCTCCGAATCACGTGCTGCTTGCGAATGTCCAAACTCCAGGGCCGGCTGGAAGCCGGCGCTCCGCGCCAGCCCGCATTTCTCACACCCTGCGCGGCCCGAGGCCGCGAACGTCGACTCATCAGTCGACGTGCCGTGAGGCGGAGCAACCAGCGCTGCCGGCCGTGCCGGCCTAGATTTTCGTCCAGCGCAGACGGAGCGCGTTTCCGATCACCGACACGGAGCTGAAGCTCATCGCCGCGGCCGCGATCATCGGACTGAGAAGGATGCCGAACACGGGATAGAGCACGCCCGCCGCGATCGGGACGCCGAGGGCGTTGTAGATGAAGGCGAAGAAGAGGTTCTGGCGGATGTTCTTCATCGTCGCGAGGCTCAGGCGCCGCGCGCGTACGATGCCGCGCAGATCGCCCTTGACGAGAGTCACGTCCGCGCTCTCCATGGCCACGTCCGTGCCCGTTCCCATGGCGATGCCGACTTCCGCCTGGGCGAGAGCGGGCGCGTCGTTGATGCCGTCGCCGGCCATGGCGACCACGCGGCCTTCCTGTTGAAGTTTCTTCACCGCGTCGGCCTTCTGTCCGGGCAGCACCTCGGCGATCACGTCGTCGATGCCGAGGCGCTTTGCCACGGCCTGCGCCGTCGTGCGGCTGTCGCCCGTGAGCATCACGATGCGCAGCCCCTCGGCGTGCAGCTCGCGGATCGCCTCGGCGGTCGTCTCCTTGACCGGATCGGCGACGCTGATCAGTCCCGCGGGCTTCCCGTCGACGATCACGAACATCACCGTCTGTCCGTCGCCCCGCAGCTTCTCCGCCCACTCGGCGAGCTCGCCGGGTCTCACGTGGATCTCCTCGAGCAATGCCAGATTGCCGAGAAAGACGCGGCGCTCATCGACGACTCCGAAGACGCCCTTGCCGGTGATCGACTCGAATTGCTTTGCCGCTTCGACGTGAATGCCGCGCGCCTCCGCGCCGCTGATGATCGCCGCGGCGAGCGGGTGCTCGCTGGCGCGCTCGACCGACGCGGCCAGGCGCAGCAGCTCCGCCTCGTCGAAATCGGTGGTGAGGACGGACGCGAGCTGCGGCTTGCCGAGCGTCAGAGTGCCGGTCTTGTCGACGACGAGGGTGTCGACCTTCCGCAGAATCTCGATCGCCTCCGCGTTGCGGAACAGCACGCCCGCGGTCGCGCCCTTGCCGGCGGCGACCATGACCGACATCGGCGTGGCCAGTCCGAGCGCGCAGGGGCAGGCGATGATGAGAACCGCGACCGCGTTCACGAGGGCGAACCCGAACCGCGGCGACGGTCCCACGATCGTCCAGGTGACGAATGTGGCGATCGAGACGGCGATCACGGCAGGGACGAACCAGGCCGAGACCCTGTCGGCGAGCTTCTGGATCGGAGCGCGACTGCGCTGCGCCTGCACAACCATGGTCACGATCTGCGAGAGCAGAGTCTCCGCGCCGACGCGCTCGGCGCGCATCAGCAGCGAGCCGGTCGCATTGACCGTTGCGCCGATGACTCGGTCGCCGGCGCGCTTCTCCACCGGCAGCGGCTCGCCCGTGACCATCGACTCGTCGACGTTGCTCGCGCCTTCGATGACGACGCCATCGACCGGCACCTTCTCGCCGGGACGGATGCGCAGCGTGTCGCCGCGCTGTACTTCCTCGAGCAGCACGTCGCGTTCGCCCTCTGGGTCGACACGGCGGGCGGTCTTCGGTGCCAGGCCGAGAAGCGCGCGGATCGCGGCGCCGGTCTGGCTGCGGGCCCGGAGCTCGAGCACCTGCCCGAGGAGCACCAGCGTGACGATCGCCGCGGCGGCCTCGAAGTAGACGCCGACGTTCACCGGGAAGAGAACCGGCGCGATGGTCGCCACGACGGAGTAGAGGTACGCGACGGCCACGCCGAAGCCGATCAAGGTGAACATGTTGAGGTGCCGGTTGACGATCGAGGTCCAGGCGCGCTCGAAGAACGGCCAGCCGCCCCACAGCACGACCGGCGTCGCGAGCGCGAGCTCGATCCACGAGCCCCAGGTCATCGCCGTGTGCCCGAGGAGGTCGTGACCGACAGGCAGGTGCCGCAGCATTGCGAAGACGACGAGCGGCACGGCGAAAATCGTGCTCACCCAGAAACGGCGCGACATGTCGGTGAGCTCGGGGTTCTTCTGTTCGAGGGTGATCGTGCGCGGCTCGAGGGCCATTCCGCAGATCGGGCAGGAGCCCGGCTCGTCGCGCACCACCTCCGGATGCATCGGACACGTCCACTCCGTACGCGTCGCCGGCGCCCCGATCGTCTCCGGCTCGAGCGCCATTCCGCACTTCGGGCAGGCTCCCGGACCTTCCTGACGGACCTCCGGATCCATCGGACACGTGTACATCGTTCCCGGCGGAGCCGGCACCGGCTCGGAAGCCGGCGCCTCGCCGAGGAATGCCGCGGGGTTGGCGTCGAAACGCTTCTTGCAGCTCGGATTGCAGAAGTAGTAAGTCGTGCCGTCGAGCTCGGACGTTCCGGCGGCGTGCTCCGGATTCACGGTCATCCCGCAGACGGGATCGATCGGCGTGGTCTGCGTGTGCGAGTGGGTGTCTTTCATTGGACCCTCCAGAGCGTCAGCAGCAGGCGTGCGCGGCCGGCGCGGGTGCAGCATACTTCGCCGGTTCGGCGTCGAACGCAGCCTTGCACGATATCGCGCAGAAGAAGGAGTCGGTGCCGCCGTAGCTCGAGCTGCCGGCGGCCTCGGCCGGGGCGATGGTCATGCCGCAGATGGGATCCATGACGTTCGATTCCGTGGTGTTCATGATGTCTCCTTTCATTACCACGGAGACAGGATGAAGCTTCCCACGGTGGGAAGGTCAAGGGAGTCATACGTTTGCTACACTGCGCCGTCATTTCGGCAGACCCGTGAGCTCTCAGTGAATCCACAACCTCAGTACGTTCTCAGCGGCCTTCGTCCCACGGGCCGTGTCCACCTCGGCAATTACTTCGGCGCGGTCCGCAACTGGGTCCGGCTGCAGGACCGCTATCCCTGTTTTTTCATGGTCGCGGACTGGCACGCGCTCACCTCCGACTACGCCGATCCGTCGAAGATCCGGCAGGCCACGTTCGATGCGGTGGCCGACTGGATGGCGGCCGGACTCGATCCCGAAAGGTGCGTTCTCTTCCTGCAGTCCGAGGTGAAGGAGCACGCGGAGCTCCATCTGCTGCTCTCGATGGTGACGCCGTTGCCGTGGCTCGAGCGCGTCCCGACGTTCAAGGACCAGCAGGCGCAGCTCGAGGACAAAGACCTCAACACCTACGGATTCCTTGGGTACCCGCTGCTGCAGACGGCGGACATCATCGTCTACCGCGCCGCGTACGTGCCGGTGGGGGAGGATCAGGCGTCGCACCTGGAAATCTCGCGCGAGATCGTGCGCCGGTTCAACAACTTCTATGGTCCCGTGTTTCCGGAGCCGCAGGCGTTGTTCACGGAGACGCCGAAGGTCCCCGGGCTCGACGGCCGGAAGATGTCGAAGTCGTACGGCAACACGATCGGGCTCACGGCGAGCGCGGACGAGATCCGGACGCTGGTGTCGACGATGTTCACCGACCCGAACCGCGTGCGCCGCAGCGATCCCGGCAATCCCGACATCTGCAACCTCTTTCAATTCCACAAGCTCTTCTCGGACGAGGCGACGATCGCGCGCGTCGATCACGAGTGCCGCACGGCGCAGATCGGCTGCGTGCAGGACAAGAAGCTCCTCGCGGAGATCATCATCGAATCGCTCGCGCCGATTCGCGCGCGGCGCGAGGAGATCGCACGCGATCCATCGATCGTGTGGGATGCGCTGCGTGCAGGAAACGCGAAGGCGCGCGAGCGCGCGGCGGAGACGATGGAGCTGGTGCGCGAGGCGATGATGATCACGTACCCCGAGTTGCGCGCATGAGCGACGAGCTGGAAAAGAACGACGCTGAGACGAGCGCCGCCGTCTCGGCGGCTGGCCAGGCGGCGTCCTCGCCTCCGAGGACCGGCGGCGAGGACACTTCGGCTTCGCTCAGTGCAGGCGCCGGCGGGGACGCCGGCGCTCCAGTGATCGAGGAGCCGGAGGACGACAGCGCCTACAAAATCACCCTCCCGTCCTTTCACGGGCCGCTCGATCTGCTGCTGCACCTGATCCGCAAGCACGAGATCGACATCTACGACATCCCCATCGTCCTGGTCACCGAGCAGTACAACGCCTACCTCGAGGCGATGACCGAGCTCGACCTCGACGTCGCCGCCGACTACATCTACATGGCGGCGCTACTGATCAACATCAAGTCGCGCATGCTGCTGCCGCGCGACGAATCCGCGGACGGGGAAGGCGGCGACGATCCGCGACGCGAGCTCGTCGATCGCCTGCTCGACTACCAGCGTTTCAAGGCCGTCGCCGAATCCTTCGCGGAGCTCGACGTCGTGCGCATGGGCATGTGGACCCGCCCGCGCGTTCCTCTCCCGGGAGAGGACGAGCCCAACGATGTGGACATGACCGATGTCGGTCTGTTCGATCTGATCGATGCGTTTCGCACCGCGCTGGTGCGGTATCGTCAGAACCATCCGCAGGCCATCGAGATGCACCGGGTGGTGCACAAGGTCTCGGACAAGATGCGCGAGATCTACGCCAAGCTGCAGGAGAAGGCGCCGATCCGCCTGCAGTGGTTCCTCGAGGGTCGTGATCGCAACGAGCTGATCGCCGTCTTCCTGGGGATGCTGGAGCTCGTTCGCCTCGGGGGCATCTCGCTTCAGCAGAAAAAGAATTTCGGGGAGATCCTCATCAACCGCGCGAGCACGGTCGACGAGGAGACGTTCAAGCTGTTCGAAAACGTTTGAGAAAGAAGCGTAGCCAGTGGCCAGTAGCCGGTAGCCAGTGAAGCCCCTCGGCTACCGGCTACTGGCTAACCAAGGATTCCTATGGAACCGAATGAACTACGAGCAGCCCTCGAGGCCATCCTCTTCCTCTCCAGCGAGCCGGTGAATGTCGATGACCTGGCCGAGTCGCTGGAGGAGTCGAAGGAGGCCGTGGAGGCGCAGCTCGAGGAAGTGAAGCGCATTCTCGACGATCACGTCGGCGGATTCACTCTCGAGCAGGCCGCCGGTGGCTGGCGCCTCACCACGCGTGCCGAACACGACGGGGTATTGAAGAAATACTTCGCGAAGAAGGGGGAGAATCGCCTCTCCCTCGCGGCTCTGGAAACGCTTGCCATCGTCGCGTATCGCCAGCCGATCACCGCGCCGGAGATCGGCGAGATCCGCGGCGTGAACTCCGGCAGCGCCATCCGCACGCTGCTCGAGCGCCGCATGATCCGCGTCGCAGGACGGAAGAACGTCGTGGGCAGTCCGTTCCTCTACCGCACGACGAAGGACTTCCTCGTGCACTTCGGTCTGAACGACATTCGCGATCTGCCGCGACTCGAAGAGTTCGGAGATCTGATCGGCGAGAACATCGGCGACGATCTGGTCGCGGCGATCAACGCCGCGCCCGAACCGAGCGCCGAAGGGCTCATCGAAGCGACACCGGAGAGCGACGGTGAAGTGATCGCGGAGAGCATGGCCGAAGGCACGGGCACGACTTTCGAAGAACAAGTCGCGGTTGCTCCCGAGGAAAACCAGTTAGAATCCTCGCGCAGCAGTGAGCCAATAAAAGAGTGATGCAACTCGAGCGACTGCAGAAGATCATCGCGCACGCGGGCTTCGCTTCGCGCAGAGAAGCCGAGACGATGATCCGGGAGGGGCGAGTGACGGTGAACGGCCGCGTCGTCACCGAGCTCGGATCGAAGGCCAACGCCGCGCGCGATCACATCAAAGTCGACGGCAAGCTGATCACGCGCGCCGAAACGCATCGCTATATCCTCCTCTACAAGCCGAAGGAAGTGATGACGACCGTCGCCGACCCGCAGGGACGCCGCACGGTCATCGATCTGATCAAGGGCGTTCGCGAGCGCATCTATCCGGTCGGCCGTCTCGACTTCCATTCCGAGGGACTGATCCTGCTGACCAACGACGGCGACCTCGCGTTCAAGGTCTCACATCCGCAGCACGGCTCCGTGAAGAGCTACCACGTCAAGGTGCGCGGCGTTCCCGAGGAGCGCCTCATCGCGAAGCTCGAGCGGGGCATCACCATCGACAACAAGCGCACGCTCCCGTGCGAGATCCGCCGGATGAAGACCACAGGCCGTGGCGACGAGGAAGGCAACTCCTGGTTCGAAGTGAAGCTGCGCGAGGGACGCACGCAGCAGATCCGGAAGATGTTCAAGGCCGTCGGGCACCCGGTCTCGAAGCTGCGCCGCGTGGCCATCGGTCCGCTCTCCGATCCTCGCCTCGGACCGGGCGACTATCGCGAGCTGACCAAGACCGAGGTCAAGATGCTCGCGACGATGAAAGAGCCCGCGAAGCCGAAGGTGCGGCGCGCCGCAACGCGTCCGGCCGCGGGAGCGAAGAAGAAGTCGACGGCCGCCGCGACAAAGAAGACGTCCGCGAAGAAGCCCGCGCGCAAAGCCGCCGCACCGGCGAAGCGGCGCTCGGCCGCGACCGCCGCCTCGACGAGGCGAGAGGTTCGGCGAGGCCGGGGTTGACGCCAGTGTCCCCTCAGTCTTGTTTCTGTGGGTGCTTTGCGGCGGCAGCGGACCGTCTGCTGCGTCGCCGCTCCTCGACGATGTCCCAGCATCGCCTCGTCGCGGCGGCTTGCATCCGGCCCACCGGCGCACGCAAATCACCCACAGAAACAAGATTGAAGGGACACTAGATGGCGCTGATCGTCGCCATCGACGGTCCGTCCGGCGTCGGTAAGTCCACGACCAGCAAGCTCGTCGCGCGCGCTCTCGAAATTCCGCACATCGACACCGGCGCCATGTACCGCGCCATCGGCCTCGCCGCGGTGCGCCGCAACGTCGACGTGCATGACGGCGTCGCGCTCGAGAGGCTCGCGTCGACCACGGTCATCGAATTCGTTCCCGGCGATCCGCCTCGCGTACTTCTCGAAGGGGAGGACGTCACCCATCTCATCCGCACTCCCGAGATCAGCATGGCCGCCAGTCACGTGTCGGCCGCCTCGGCGGTGCGCCGCGTGCTCGTCCGTCTGCAACAAGAGCTGGGTCGGCGCAGCGGCGGCGTCCTCGAGGGACGCGACATCGGGACAAAGGTCTTCCCGGAAACACCCCACAAGTTTTTTCTGACCGCCCGCCCGGAGGTCCGCGCCCGGCGCCGCTACGCCGAGCTGATCGCGAAAGGGGAGGCCGCCGACTTCGACACCGTCCTCGCCGACTCTGTGCGCCGCGACGAGCAGGACTCCACGCGCAAGGACTCTCCGCTTTCATTCGACGAGAGCTACACGGTCGTTGATACGTCGGACCGTACGATCGCGGAAGTCGTGGACGCAATCGTGAGTGCGGTCCGCGCAACGGTTGACGGTTGACGGTTGGCGGTTGGCGGGTAACCACGCCCCCGCATGCCCGCCAAACCGCCAACGGTCGTTGATAGGTCGGACCGCGCGATTGCGAAGTCGTGGACGCAATCGTGAGTGCGGTCCGCGCAATGGTTGACGGTTGGCGGGAAACTACGTTCCCGC
This sequence comes from uncultured Thermoanaerobaculia bacterium, assembly GCA_964558905.1. Lineage (GTDB taxonomy): Bacteria > Acidobacteriota > Thermoanaerobaculia > Gp7-AA8 > Gp7-AA8 > QHVT01. Next base: position 9,709 of record CAZLGP010000204.1, read on the forward strand.
ATGCCCGCCAACCGCCAACCGTCAACCGCCAACTCACCCTTCCTTGACGTTGCTGGACGCGACCGCTACACTCCCGATTTCGGCGTGTATCAACAACTTAGCGCAGATTGTGGCCTGCTCGCGTCGCCGCACGGGCCGTCCAAGAATTTTTCAGGGGGTTCCCCAGTACATGGCGTCCAATGACGACACCAAGAAGCCAACCCAGCCGCGTCAGGCGGACTCCAACAATCTGGAGAACCTCGGCATGGACGAGCTTCTCGACCTCTACAGCAAACCATCGCTGACCGAGGGAGAGATCATCCGGGGACGCGTCCTCAAAGTCACCCCGAGCGACATCGTCGTCGACATCGGTTACAAATCAGAAGGTCTCCTCCCCGCAGGGGAAGTCACCGGATACGACGGGCAGGTCAAGGTCAAGCGCGGCGACGAGATCGAAGTCTTCATCGAGCGGCTCGAAGACTCCTCCGGCTACGTTGCCCTCTCCCGGGAAAAAGCGGCGCGCATGCGCGTCTGGGACGACATCGAAGCCGCGTACAAAGCTGACGAGGCCATCTCCGGCCGCGTCGTCGATCGGGTCAAGGGCGGCCTGGCCGTCGACGTCGGCGGCGTGAAGGCGTTCCTGCCGGGCTCGCTCATCGATACCAAGCCTGTCAAGAACCTCGATGCTCTGCGCGGTCACGAGATGAAGTTCAAGATCGTCTCGTTCGACAAGAAGCGCAGCAACATCGTCCTCTCCCGCAAGGCCATCGTGGAGGTCGAGCAGGTCGCCGCGAAGGCGGCCACCTTCGACCGTTTGAAGGAAGGCGAGCTGACGCACGGGATCGTCAAGAACATCACCGACTACGGCGTATTCGTCGATCTCGGCGGTGTCGACGGCCTTCTGCACATCACCGACATCTCCTGGGGCCGGGTCACGCATCCGTCCGAGTACTTCAACGTCGCCGACGAGATCGAGGTCGTGGTCCTCAAGTTCGATCCGGGCTCGGAGCGCGTGTCTCTCGGATACAAGCAGAAGTCGCCCGATCCCTGGTCCGACGTGTCCGACCGTTATCCCCTCGGAAGCCGCGTCAAGGGGAAGGTCGTCTCGCTCACGGACTACGGCGCATTCATCGAGCTCGAGGACGGCGTCGAAGGGCTCATCCACGTCAGCGAGATGTCGTGGACGAAGAAGATCCGCCATCCGGCCAAGCTGATGAACATCGGCGAGGAAGTCGAGGCCGTGGTTGCGGATGTCAACGTCCCGAACCGCCGCATCTCGCTCTCCCTGAAAGCGCTGGAACAGAACCCGTGGGATACGATCGCCGAGCGCTATCCCGTCGGCACGGTCATCGAAGGGCGGGTGCGCAACCTCACCGACTTCGGGGCCTTCGTCGAGGTCGAGGAGGGGATCGACGGACTGATTCACATCTCGGACATGTCGTGGCACCGCCGCCTGAAACACCCCTCCGAGGTGTTGAAGAAGGGCGACACGGTGAAAGCGCGCGTGATCAACGTCGACGGCGACAATCAGCGCCTCTCGCTTTCGATCCGCGAGTTCCTCCCGAACGAGTGGGACACGTTCGCGAACGCACACAACCTCGGCGACGAGGTGACCGGGAACGTCTCGAAGATCACGGACTTCGGTCTCTTCATCCGCCTCGCGGATGGCGTGGAAGGCCTCGCGCACATCTCCGAGGTACAGCGCGACGCACGACAGAAGCTCGACAAGACCTTCCAGGTCGGCGAGCCGGTGCGCGCGCGGATCATCAAGATCGACACGAACGAACGGAAGATCGGCCTGACCACGCGCGACGTGGAGCCGCTGTCCGAGGAAGAGCGCACCCAGTTTTCGGTGACGCATACAGACGAGGGCGAAACGCCCGAACCGAGCCCCGAGCAGAGCTGAGTCGATCATGACCGAGCTCGAGACCCCGACTGCTGAACCGGCTGTTCCGCATCCGCAGCCACCTCCTGACCCGCCGGTGTGGAATCCGCCGGCGGCTTCGCAGCAGACACCCCCTCCGCGGAAATCGCGGGCGGGGATGTTCTTCTTCGGCGCCCTGAGCGGTTGTCTGCTCGTCGTTCTGGGATTCTTTTTGGTGGTCGTCCTCATCGCCGCGGGCGCGGACTCGAGCAGCATCAGCCTGGCCTCCGAGAAGGTCGCGGTCGTGCCGATCGAGGGCGAGATTCTCGACGCGCGCGAGACCCTCGACCTTCTGCACAAGTACGCACGCAATCGCACCGTGAAAGCGGTGGTGGTGCGCATCAACAGCCCCGGCGGCGCGATCGCCCCCTCGCAGGAGATCTACTCCGCCATCCGGAAGATCCGCGAAAACGGCACGCCCGTCGTGGCCTCGCTGGACAGCGTGGCGGCGTCCGGCGGGTACTACATCGCCTCCGCGTGCGATCCGATCGTCGCGAACTCCGGGTCGATCACCGGCTCGATCGGCGTGATCCTGCAGTGGTTCGACGTGAAGGACCTCGTGCACTGGGCGAAGCTGAAGCCGGAGACGATCACCAGCGGAAAGATGAAGGACGCGGGCTCGCCGTTCCGCGAGATGACGGAGAGCGAACGGCAGTACTTCCAGAGCATCATCACGCAACTGCACGCGCAATTCGTGCGCGACGTGGCCGAGGGACGCAAGACCAAGATGAAGGCGGCGGACGTGGCGAAGGTCGCCGACGGCCGCATCTTCACCGGCGAGCAAGCACTCGCGCTCAAGCTCGTGGACCAGATCGGCACCATCGACGACGCCGTACGCACCGCGGGCAGACTGGGCGGCATCCGCGGCGAACCGGCGAAGCTGTGGCCGCGCCGCCGCGAGCTGACGGTTTTCGACCTACTGACCGAGGACGGCGCCGACGCGATTCTCGAGCGCATCGCCAATCGGCGGGTGCCGAAGTTCATGTACAGGTGGCAGTGATGACGATCGGTTGGCGGTTGGCGGTTGGCGGTTGGCGGGAGGTTGGATCCCCTTCTCCCGCCGGGCGCCAACGGCCGGCCGCCAACCACTGAGGAGGCAAACTTTGGTGGACGTACACGATCGCGGCGATCTCGAGCACGAGGAGCACGAGGAGGAGCGGCACGAAAGCGAGGGTCTCGAAGACGTCTCCGCTGGCGTGATGACGAAAGCCGAGCTCGTCGACGAGGTGGCTCGCGTCGTCCAGTTGACGAAGAAGCAGGCCGAGTCGATCGTCAACATCGTCTTCGACTCCATCGTCGAATCCCTCCGCTCCGGTCAGAAGATCGAGCTCCGCGGATTCGGCAGCTTCCGCCTCCGCAGCCGCAAATCGCGCACGGGCCGCAATCCCAAGACCGGCGAGAAGGTCGAGGTGCCGTCGAAGAAGATCCCGTACTTCAAGCCCGGCAAGGAGCTCAAGGAACTGATCAACAAGGCGCTGGCGGAGCAGGAGGCCACGGCTTCCGACTCGGAGCCTGTGCCGGCGGAATGACGGAGTCTCAAAGTCGCAAAGTCTCAAAGTCTCAGAGAGGTGAATCGGGGCGATCTTTGAGACTTTGCGACTTTGAGACTTTATGGAGATCCTCTTCACACCCTGGAGATTCTCGTACTTGACCTCCCCAAAAGGTGATCAGCTCTCGGGCTGCATCTTCTGCATCGCGGCGACCTCCGACGACGTCCGACAGACGCTCACCCTGTTCCGCAGTGCGGACGCGCTGGTGATGCTCAATCGGTATCCGTACACGAACGGGCACCTGATGGTCGCTCCGGTCGCGCACGAGGCGCGGCTCTTCGACTCCGCCGACCGCTCGCTCAAGGCGCTCATTCGTCTGACCGCCGAGGCCCAGCGCATTCTCTCGGATGTGTACCGTCCCGATGGGTTCAACGTCGGCATGAACTTCGGACAGGTCGCCGGTGCGGGTGTGGCCGATCACTACCACCTCCACATCGTTCCGCGGTGGGGCGGCGACGTGAACTTCATGACCGTCACCGCACAGACGCGCCTCGTGCCCGAGGACCTCGAACAGACGTTCGACAAGCTCGCGCCGCACTTCCACGAGATTCGCGGAGAGTCCTTCGGCGAATGAAGACGCGCGCCATCGCGGCCATGGCCCTCGCGCTGGTCGTTCCCGGCGCCGGCCACCTGCTCCTGGGACGCCGCGGGCGCGCTCTCGCGTTCTTCGGCATCGTCGTCTTCATGTTCATCCTCGGCCTCGCGGTCGATGGCAGCATGTACACGCTGAACGAGAGCCGAGGGCAGTTGCTGACCGTGGTCGCCAGCATCGGCTCGATGGGCTCGGGCGTGCTCTACTTCCTCGGCCGCTGGCTCGGCCCGGAGGGAAACATCACCAGCCACATGTTCGAGTACGGGCGGACGTTCACCCTCACCGCGGGAATGATGAATCTTCTGCTCGTGCTCGATTGCTGGGACATCGCCATGCGAGGGAAGGCGTGAGCTTGAAATGTGGACCGCCTACGTCCCGCCGGCTGACGCGCCGGCGGTCCGACGGCGGAGGCGCCCCATGAGCCTTCTCCAGTCCCACGTCCTCCTCATGTTTTTCTATGCGCTCGCGACGGCGCTCTTTTTCGCGCTGCTCTGGAAAGAGACAAAACGCGACCGCATCCGCACCTTTCTCGTCATATTCTCCGCGTTGTTCTTCGGGGCGATCGCCATCGGCTGGCTGATGTACCCCGCTCCATACTGAAATGAAGCTTGCCATCGTGGCCGGCGAAGCATCCGGCGATCTGCACGCCTCCGAGGTCGTGCGGGAGTTGAAGAAGCTCGATCCGAAGCTCGCAATGTTCGGCCTCGGCGGAAGCATGCTCGCTCGCGAAGGCGTGATGCTGCTCCATCACGCGAGCAAGATGGGCATCGTCGGCCTGTTCAACGTCCTCCGCCACCTGCCCATGTTCCGCCGCGTCTACAAGGAGCTCATCGAGAAGATCGCCGAGGAGCGGCCGGACGTGGTCTTCCTCGTCGACTATCCCGAGTTCAACCTGCGCGTAGCGAAACGCTGCAAGGAGATGGGGCTGCGGGTCGTGTACTACATCTCGCCGCAAGTGTGGGCGTGGCGTCGCGGGAGAGTTCGGCACATCGCGAAATACGTCGATCGGATGATCGTCATCTTTCCCTTCGAGGAGGAGCTCTACCGGGCGCACGACGTGCCCGTCACGTACGTCGGCCATCCGCTGATCGAACAGCTTGCCGGCGTGCGGAAGCCGGCCCGCAAGTCCGATAGGCTGCGCATCGCGCTGCTGCCGGGATCGCGGCGCATGGAAGTGCGCTCCCTCCTGCCGGCCATGCTCGACGCCGTGCGCGTCCTGGGCCAGGAGCGTGAGGTCGACGCGTACATCATCCAGGCGCCGACCATCGAGCACGAAACACTCGAACGAATCATCGAGAAGTCCGGCCTCGCCGTGCCGATCCTGCCGCACGATCGCGGCGAAGGCGTCGCGGCCGCGGACGTCGCCCTCTCGTCGTCCGGAACCGCAACCCTCGAGTCCGCCGTCCTCGGCACACCGGTCGTCGTGATGTACCGCCTGAGCCGCGCGACGTACATCCTCGGCAAGCGCCTCGTGAACCTGCCGCATTTCAGCCTCGTGAACATCATCGCCGGACACGAGGTCGTGCCGGAGCTCATTCAGGAAGACGTGAACGGGCCGCGCATCGCGGAGGAAGTGCGGAAGCTCGTCGCTCCCGTCCACAACGCGTGGGTGCGGAACGAACTGGAGATCGTTCGCGGGAAGCTCGGGACTCCCGGGGCGAGCCGGCGGGCCGCGGAAGAAATCCATAGGATGGTGGCGGGATGAAGCCCCTCCGCCGGCTATACGGGTATCTCCGGGCGTACAAAGCCTGGGCGGTGATCGCGTTCGGCTCGATGATCGTCTTCGCGCTGACGCAGACGGTGCTGGCGGCGCTGGCACAACCGCTCTTCGACGACGTGCTCACGCGGCCCGCGGCCGTGTCGCAATCGAAGAGCAGGCTCCCCTCCGGCGTCGAGAACCTGCCCATCGTCGGCCCGGCGAAGGCGAAGTTCGATACCTGGTGGAACGTCGACGCGAGGACCAAGCCGCAGCGCGTCCTCACGGTCATCCTCCTCGTGTTTCTCGTCCGGGCGGTGACGTCATTCTTCTCCGAGTACTCCTTTCAGAAGGTCGGACTCTCCACGGTCCGCGATCTGCGGAATCAGCTCTACGAGCGGATGATCCATCAGAGCCATCGCTTCTTCACCGAGCGTCCCACGGGGGAGATGGTCAGCCGGGTCGTGTCCGATGCCGATGCCATCCAGGCCGCCGTGTCGACGCGGATGGGCGACCTGCTGCAGGAATCGGTCACGCTGATCGGGCTGACGGCGTATCTGTTCTACGTGAACCCGCTGCTGGCGCTGGTGAGCCTCGTCGGCGCGCCGCTGATCGTTACGCCGGTCGTTCAGTTCGGAAAGCGGCTCCGCCGGACCACCCATCGGTCGCAGGAACGGATGGCCGAGATCGCGACGCTCCTCGAGGAGACCATCCGCGGCGTGCGCATCGTGAAAGCCTTCACGATGGAGCCGTTCGAGGTCGAGCGATTCCGCGAAGCGACCCGAAAGCACCTTCGCTGGACCCTCAGCGCCTCGCGCGTGCAGGCGATGACCTCTCCGGTGATGGAATTGCTCTCGGGCGTGTGCATGGTGCTGCTGTTCGCGTACGCGCAGCGGCGCATCGCCGCCGGCGAGCTCTCGACGGGGGAGTTCGTCAGCTTCCTGACCGCGCTGGCGCTCATGTACGGGCCGATCAAGAAGCTCAACAAGGTGAATCTCTCGCTGAACACCGCTCTCTCCGCCGCCGAGCGCGTCTTCCGGATGCTGGATGTGGAGAACGAGGTCGTCGAGAAGGAGCGCGCGATCCCCTTGAACGACGTCGGCAGCGGCGTGCACTACGAGAATGTGACCTTCACGTACGGCAATGATCCCGTCCTGCGGGACATCGATCTGCACGTCGCGCCCGGCGAGATCGTCGCCCTCGTCGGCGGCAGCGGGGCGGGCAAGTCGACGCTCGTGAATCTTCTCCCGCGCTTCTACGACGTCACCGGTGGCCGCATCACCATCAACGGCGTCGACGTGCGCGACACAACGCTGAAATCGCTCCGCGGCCTGATGGGCTTCGTCACGCAGGAGGTGATCCTCTTCAACGACACCGTGCGCAACAACATCGCCTACGGCCGCGCCGACGTCGAGGAAGGGCGCGTCATCGGGGCCGCGCAGGCGGCGAACGCGCACGAGTTCATCAGCCAGCTGCCGCGGGGCTACGACACCCCGATCGGCGAGAGCGGCGTGCTGCTCTCCGGCGGCCAGCGCCAACGCCTCGCCATCGCGCGCGCTCTGTTCAAGGACCCGCCGATCCTCATCCTCGACGAGGCCACGTCCGCTCTCGACACCGAATCCGAGCGACTCGTGCAGCAAGCCCTGAACAACCTCATGCAGGGCCGCACGACCCTCGTCATCGCCCATCGTCTCTCGACGATCCGACGCGCGCACAAGATCGTGGTCTTGGACAAAGGCCGGATCGTGGAAACGGGCACGCACGAGGAACTGATCGAGCACCGCGGGGTGTATCGGAAGTTGTATGACCTGCAGTTTGTCGATGATGACGAGTCTCAAAGTCTCAGAGTCTCAAAGCCTCAAAGAGGGTGATGGCTCCGTCATCGTCGTATCGAAAGTCGTGTGACCTGCGGTTTGTGGACGATGAGGAGTCTCAACGAAAGCCTCAAAGTCTCAAAGTCCCAAAGTCTCAAAGAGCGTGGCGGTTCTTTCTTTGAGACTTTAAGACTTTGAGACTTTGAGACTTCCAGACTCCGTGATCGCGCTCACGTCGTCGTGCTTGCGATGGCCGTACGTTGAGAGCATCCCATGCTTCGCGCACTGATCGTGGTGGCGGCGCTGTCCGCGTCCGCCCAGGAATGGCCGCTTCACTTCGCCGAGTACACCGTCGAAGTGCTGAAGGCCGACGGCCTCGAGCCGGAGGATCCGCACTGGATGCATCTGCACGAGCATCACGCGACCGCGGCCGAATCGGATGCCGTCACGCTGCGCGTGCACATCTTCCGCGGCAGCAGGTCGGCCGCGGACACGCTCGCGCCGGAAGAGAGCGGCATCGAGATCCGCTATACCGTCCACGGAGTGCCGGTCTCGGACTGGCGGTCGCCGGCGATACCATTCACCCTCCGCATCGACAATCCCGCGCTCGACGCTTTGGCCGACGGCTTTCACGACATCAGCGTCGAAGTCCGCGGCTCGGATCGCGCGAGCTTCAAACCGCACCGCGCGTTTCTGCACATGACCCGGGGCAGGGAAGTGAGCACGCTCGTCCCGATCATCAACGGCGTGACCGGCTACAACGGGGACGGCGGCGACTTCGGTCCGGGTGTCGTGTACGTCGACTCGCGGCAGCGGCGGCTCGTCGGCCACCCCGCCAGCCCGCATGTCACACCGTGGACCGAGCCGCCGTACGCGGCGGATCTCTATCTCGAACAGCTCGCGCCGAACGGCGACTACGTCGCGGGCGCGCAACTCTGGTGGGAGGATCCGCCGCATCCGGGTGTGCCGTTCGCCCGCGCGTTGGATCCGAACCAGAGTCAGGACCACCGCGGCCTTCGCGTCGGTGCGAGGCACGAGAAGTTCCCCTTTCGCGACGGCCCGCGCGGCGTGGGCTGGATGAGTCCCTACGTCTCCGGACAGATCGACTCGCGCGGCGGCTTCGCGTTCGTAGAGACCGGCGGACCGGCCCGGTACCTGAAGCCGGACGGCGAGATCATCACCGTCGCGGGCTGGCGCGTGAAGCCGGATCGCGATCCGGTCTGGAGCTCGAAGCCGCTGGCCACCGTGCGCAGCGTGATGGAGAAACGCGGCCAGTGGACGTCCGGGCGCGGAGAGCTCTTCACACCGCTCGATCTCGCCATCGATCCGAAGAGCGAGAACGTCTGGTATGTCGTCGGGTACGAGGATCACTGCGTCTGGAAGATCGAGATCGACGATCTGTCCGCGGGGCTCGCGCGAGTGAGCGTGTTCGCCGGCGATCCGAATCACTCGCCCGGTTTCGTCGACGGCACCGGCCAGGGCGCGCGCTTCCACGGCCCCGCGTCGATCGTGTTCGACCCGGTCAGCGACGCACTCTACGTCGCCGATCAGGACAACGACGCCATCCGCAGGATCACTCGCACCGGCACCGTGACCACGCTCCTCGGCAGTCCCGGCGCGGCCCAGCGACTGCGCGATCTGGGCGCCGCGAACGTTTTCGATCAGAACGCCAACCGCCAGCTCGGCAGCGACATCTACATGCCGCAGTGCATCCGCGTCGACAGCAAGGGCCGCCTGATTCTCCTCGAGCTCGGATACGGCTGGATCCGCCGCATCGATCCGTCGACGGGCGCCACGACGGTTCTCGGCGACGTGCACCAGCACTTCGAAGAGGACTATCGTGGCTGGGCATGGCTCGACGTCGACCGCTGGGGCAACAGTGGCCCGAAAGACGGCATCTACTGGTGCAAGTCGGTGGGCGAGGAGATCGACGGCGACACCGGCGCTCACTTCAACGAGGTCTACGCGTGGCTGCCGCCGGAGGGGGGGACGAGCCGCTTCGTGTTCGGCGAGCACTGGAATCCTCATCCGGCGGGGTGGGGCGCTCGCGAGGCGACGACGGCGCCGCACTACCCGTGGCTCGTCGCCGTCGATCCGCGAGGCGCGGTGCTCGTCGGCGGCTTCGGCACGCACGGCGTCTCGCGCCTGCGCGTCCGGCGCGCGAGCGATCCGGTACCCGCGCGCTACCATCCCGCGGGCCATGAGGACGGCCGCTTCGTCTGGGCCACGGGCGCGCCATGGATCTGGCCCGGTCCTCCCGGCGCCGCTCGCTTCGCCAGCCGCTCCGCCGCGCTGAAGCACGGGTGGAACGCGCACAACTACCTCGGCTTTTCCGACGCCTGGGAGCTCCGCGGCGACGAGACGGACGAGCAACTCCTCAATTACTTCGAAGCCCCGCCACCCGTCCGCGGAGACGCCGAGGCGCGTGCGCTGTGGCTCGAGTTCGTGCGCGCCAATCAGGGGCCGCCGAATCCCGATTGCGTCAAGCCGTCGATCACGTCGCTGCACGCGAGCTCCGTTTCCGCGACGGGTGCGCTCCCGCTGTCGTACGAGTGGTTCGAGGGGGAGAGCGGCGATACCACGATTCCCGTTGTCGGGACGCCTTCCCAACCCGGACGTTACTGGGCTCGGGTATCGAACCACTGCGGATCGGCTCTGAGCGACACGATCACCGCGTCGGAGCCCGCGGTTCCGCGCCGCCGCACGGTGCGACACTGAGGTTCGGCACCATCGCCGCTTCGCAGGGGATGGTCGGCCACAGTCGGCAACGGCCCGGCGAAATGAGACTCCCGGATGGGCGGCCGACTCGCTTCGGTGCGTAGACTCTCGAGTCCTCCTCCCGCGCACTCTCACGCGCGCAGTCTTACGTCTCCGCCTCGACGCTTGCCGGCAGCCCGTACCGGGTCAGGAGAGACACGAAGCGCTCGTCTGATCGGAAGCGGTCGAATCGCGGATCGACCGGAAGAAACCACGCCCAGGCGTTGTGCTCCTCGAGGCTTCCCTCGAGCGCGTTCAACGCCTCGTCCACCTGACCCATGCCTGTATGGCCGAGGGCGAAGCTGTAGGGCGACACGTAGCGTTGCTGCGCCATGGTCCGAAGCTGGTCGACGAGACGTTCGGCGTCGACGGGGCGGCCGGCGCAGCCGAATGCGTGCGCGAGCGCGCCGACGAAGATCGGGGTCGGACCGGCGATGTCGATGGCGCGCTGGATCGCACGGATCGCTTCCTCGTCATCGCCGCGCATCTGCAGCGACATGCTGAGGTAGTAGTGACCGGGTGCGAGCGTCGAATCCATCTCCAGCACGGCCCGGTAGCACGCGATCGCCTCGTCGTAGCGTCCGGCAACGTGCAACGGGATGCCTGCGCCAGCGTTGATGATCGGCGAGAGCGGATCGAGGTCTTTGGACATGTCGATCAGCTCGAGCGCGCGGCGGGTGTGGCCGCGACCGCACATGAGGATGCCCAGCCAGTGCGGCGCCCACGGGTAGTTCGGGTTGAGGCGCATCGCCTCCTCGAGCTCGCGTTGCGCGGTTTCCATGTCCCACTCGAACAGGCCCGCGGCATAGCCGAGGGTGGCGTGGGGATCGGCCAGCGACGGATCGAGCTCGATCGCGCGTTGCGCCGCGGCCTTCACCTTCGGCAGGATGTCGCGAGGGGGCACCGCCTGCATGAATCCGAGCATGACGAAGCAGTCCGCGAGTCCCGCGTACGTTCTCGCGAACGAAGGGTCGCGCTCCACCGACTGCTGGAACAGAGTCAAGGCCTGCTTGACCGCTTCTGGATGGCGCTTGATCCACTGAAAGCGGCCCTTCAGGAAGAGCTGCTCGGCTTCGGAATCGATGGCCCGTCTCTTCTTTACCGGACGGCGAGGCGCGGACTGCGTGCGGGCCCGTAGCTGCTCGGCGATCTCCTCCGCGATGGTCTCGGACAGCGCCGCCACCTCGCGGATCGCCCGTGAATACCGTGACGACCAGAGCAGAGACCCGTCCGCGGAGTTGACGAGCTCCACGTCGACGTGCATCGCCTCACCGGCCACACGCGCCCGTACGATGGCGACGGCCGCGACGTTCAGCTCCCGCCCGACGTCTCTCGGATCCGGATCGCTGCCCTCGTATTGCGCGGCGGTGCCGGCCGCGATGACGCGCAGTTTGCGCACCTGCGCGAGCGCGTCGACGATGCCCTCGCTCAGACCGTACATGAGGTATTCGCGGCTCGGCTCCAGACGCCCGCTCACCGAAGGTAGGACGGCGATGGAACCGATGCGCCCCCGGGGCCGCGGCGTGGACGGGCGGGCGGGAACCGGGCCGACGTCTCTGCGCGTCACTTCGTGCTCCGCGCTCGCGGCGCGCCGCGGGCGCGACGAGGGGCGGTTCTTCAGATCGTGGAGTGCCTCGAGCAGCATTGCCGCCGTCGCATAGCGCTTCGACGGCTCCTTGGCTAGTGCCCGGCGGACGATCGACGCCAGCGGCTGGAACGCGGCCTCCGCGATCGGCTCGGGGTCCTCGAAGAGGATGGCCGTGATCGTCGAGACTGTACTGGGCCGCTCGAACGGGCGCGTCCCGGTGGCCATCTCGTACAGCACGACCCCGAGGCTGAAGATGTCGCTGCGCGCGTCGACGGGAGCGCCGCGAAGCTGTTCCGGGGACATGTAGGGCGCCGTCCCTGTGACGATGCCGGTGCGCGACTTCAGGTCGGTCGACGGATCGGCACGCCCATCGAGCTTCGCCAGGCCGAAATCGAGGACTTTCACCTGGCCGCGCAGTGTGAGCATGATGTTCATCGGCTTGATGTCGCGATGAATCACGCCGTGACTGTGGGCCTCGTCGAGCGCGGCGGTGATCTGCATCCCGATGTCGAGACACTCCGACAGCGACAGACGCGACTGCTTCAACCGGTCGAACAGAGTCTCTCCGTCCACGAACTGCATGGCGATGTAGGGACGCCCGTCGTGCTCGCCGACCTCGTAGATCGTACAGACGTTGGGATGATCGAGGGCGGCGACGGCACGCGCCTCGCGCAGCATGCGCAGTTTCGCCTCGGTGTCGCGGCTCACGGCCTCGGGGAGGATCTTGATCGCGACGCGCCGGCCGAGCTTCGCGTCGTCGGCGAGGTAGACTTCGCCCATGCCGCCCGCGCCGATCAGCGAAAGGATCCGGTAGCGGCCCACCTCCGTCGGAAAGACATCCCCCACGCGCGTATTCTCACACGCCCGCGATACACTCCGCCCTGTGAAACGACTTTTCGGCGAGAAGCGCACGCTCGTCATCCCACCGAGCGCGACGCTCGTGTTCGAGGTCGAGCTCGTGGGGGCACGTAGCCACCAATTCCGATGAAGCTCCTGGCCCTCCTCGTATCGCTGCTGATCCGCGCCTTCAGCGCCACCATTCGCATCGAGCACGTGCGCGTGGAGAACCTGCTGCAGACGCCGCAGTACATCCTCGCGTTCTGGCATTGCCATCTGCTGATGATGCTGCGCACGCGCTATCGCCGGCCGATCGCGGTCATGAGCTCGAAGTCGAGGGACGGCGAATACATGGTGAAGATCCTCGCGTGGTACCGCGTCGAGACGGCCCGCGGCTCGTCCACGCGGGGCGGCAGCGCCGCCATGCGCGACTTCCTGCGCAAGGCGCGCGACGGCAGAAACCTGGCCTTCACTCCCGACGGCCCGCGAGGTCCGGCCCGAATCGCGAAGGACGGTGTCGTATGGGCGGCGAAGGCGACCGGCCTTCCCATCGTCCCGATCGCCTTTGCCGCTAAAAAAAAAAGCTCCTCCGCTCCTGGGACCGGATGGTCATCCCGTATCCGTTCACGAAGGCAATCCTGCTCTACGGCGAGCCGCTGCAGGTGCCGCGTGACGGCGACGTGGAGGAATGGCGGGAGCGCGTCGAGCAGACAATGAATGCCCTCGCCGACGAGGCGGAGAAACTAGTGGAGGAAAGACGATGAACGATGGACGGGGAGTGGTGCTGAGTGCTGGGTGCTGAGTGCTGAAAGACCCATGGGTGGTGGGACTCAGCACGCAGCACTCAGCACCCCGTACTGCCCCACGTTCACCGTGCATCGCTCGCAGACATGATCCATTCTATGACCGGCTTCGGCCGCGCAGGGGGCGCGCTCTCGGCGCGCTACTTCGCCACCGTTACGACCAAGAGCGTCAATCACCGCTTTCTCGAAGCCTCCGTGCGTCTGCCGGAGTACATGTGGGACATGGAGGCGCCGCTGCGTGCGATCGCCTCGGAGGTGTTCTCACGCGGGAAGGTCGACGTCTCGATCCGCATCCAGCGCACGCAGCAGCCCGAATACAACGTGCGCATCAACACGCAGATCGCCGACACGGTGATCCCGCGACTCCGCTCCATCGCCGAGGAGCTCGGTCTCGGCGCGACGCTCACCGGGAGTGACCTGATGAGGGTGCCCGATTTCTTGCAGGTCGAGGCAATCGACGCGGAGATCTCGGATGATGAGCGCGAGGCGCTCGTGCGTCTCGTCCGCGAGGCCTTCGCACAGATGAAAACCATGCGCGAGCGGGAAGGGGAGTCGCTGCGCAACGACATCGCGACGCGGATGAAGAGCATCCGCGACCTGGCCGAGCAGCTCGCGCGGCATCGCGACGACGTCCGCGCGGAACTGCTGGCCAGCTACCAGCAACGCGTGCAGGAGATCGCGGCGATGGCCGGGACGGACGTGGCCCAGGACCGCATCGCCCAGGAAGTGGTGATCATGGTCGAAAAGGGGGACATCGCCGAGGAGCTGACGCGGCTCGGGCACCACCTCGATCAGACCGAGAAGGCCATCGGCGGAGGCGAGGCCGCGGGCAAGAAGCTCGACTTCCTCTCCCAGGAGATGCTCCGCGAGATCAACACCATGGGGTCGAAGTCGCGCTCGGCGGCCATCCGGACGCTTGTCGTAGAATTGAAAACGGAGCTCGAGCGCATCCGCGAACAGGTACAGAATGTCGAGTAACTTCCACTCGGACGGGACGTTGTTCATCGTCTCGGGCCCGTCCGGCGCCGGGAAAACGACCCTCATCCAGCGCGTCCGACAGCACCTCTCCGCCCTTGGGATCGAGCTCTACTTCTCCGTTTCGCACACGACGCGCCGCCCGCGCACGGGCGAGATCCCGGGCGTGAGCTATCACTACGTCGAGGCGCGCGACTTCCAGGCCATGGCCGAGCAGGGGGAATTTCTCGAATGGGCTCACGTTCACGCCCATCGGTACGGCACCTCGCGCGCCGAGGTCATCGAGCGGCTGCGCGCGGGGCTGGACGTGATCCTTGACATCGACTACCAGGGCGCGAAGCAGATCGACCGCGATCCCGAGTTGAAGCCACGCTCGCTGAGCGTGTTCATCTTCCCGCCCTCGCTGGAGACCCTCAAGGTGCGGCTGCGCGATCGCGGCCTGAACACCGACGACGAGATTCATCTCCGCTTGCGGAAAGCGATCGACGAGATCGACGAGGGCAAGGATTTCTACGACTACATCATCATCAACGACAACCTCGAAGTCGCGGCCGAGTGTCTGAAGGCCGCGATCATCGCCAGGAAACTGCAGACCAAGACCGCGCTCGAAGCCATCGGGGTGATGGCCGAGCGACTCAAAGAGGAGGATCGCAATGGAAGGAATGCCTGAAGGAGTGGACAGCAAGTTCCGCTACGTGCTGCTCGTCTCCAAGAGAGCCGAACAGCTCATCCAGGGAGCCCAGCCGAAGATCAAGCCCCGTCACGCGAAGCCGACGCGCATCGCCATGGACGAAGTGGCGGTCAACGCCGTGAAGTGGCAGCTCAGCGCGCCTGCCGAAGAGACCACGGCGCTGGATACCGAAGAGTAAAGACCTAGTGCTGAGTGCTGAGTGCTGAGTGTTGAGAAACGCCGGGCGGGCGGGACTCAGCACTCAGCACCCGGCACTCAGCACTTCGCCTATGAGAATCGTTCTGGGAGTTTCCGGCGGCATCGCGGCCTACAAGGCGCCCGAGCTGGTGCGCCGGCTCCAGGACGTCGGAGCGGACGTCCGGGTGATCCTGACCCCGAATGCCGTGCGTTTCGTTTCCCCGCTGTCGCTCGCAGCCGTCTCGAATCACGGCGTGATCGTCGAGCAGTGGGGCGATCCCGAGCGTGGCGGCGTCGATCACATCGAGCTCGCCCGCTGGGCGGAGTTGCTCCTCATCGCACCGGCGACCGCCAACGTCCTCGCGAAGCTCGCCACCGGAATCGCGGATGACGCGCTGACGACCTATGCGCTGGCGCATCGCGCGGAAGTGCTCGTGGCTCCGGCCATGAATACGTTCATGCTCGCGCATCCCACCGTGCAGCAGAACATCGGCGCTCTGCGCGCGCGCGGCGTCGGTGTCATCGAGCCGGTGAACGGCCTCCTCGCATGCGGCGAGGAAGGGGCAGGGAAGATGCCGGACGTGCCGGAGCTCGTCGACTTCGTGAAGACGCGCTTCGCGGCGCGCGATCTGGAGGGACGGCGCGTGCTCGTCACCGCCGGTCCGACGCGGGAGCCTCTCGATCCCGTGCGCTACCTCTCGAATCGTTCTTCGGGAAAGATGGGCTACGCGATCGCCGATGCGGCGCGGCGACGGGGGGCGCAGGTGACGCTCGTCTCCGGCCCGACATCGCTGATCGTTCCGGCGGGCGTGGAAGTGCAACGCGTCAAGACGGCAGTGGAGATGCACGCGGCCGTGATGCGCGCCGCCGCGGAGCATCAGGTCCTCATCAAAGCCGCGGCCGTCGCCGATTTCGCGCCCGTGAGCGTTTCCGAACGGAAGATCAAGAAGAGCGCCGATCGCGACACTCTGACGATCGAGCTGAAAAAGAACCCCGACATCCTCGCCGACGTCGCCAGGCTCGCGCGGAGGCCGTTCGTCGTCGCATTCGCCGCGGAGACGGACATGATCGAGCAGAACGCGCGCGACAAGCTGCGGCGCAAAGGCGCGGACCTCATCGTCGCCAACGACGTCGCGGACGTCACCATCGGCTTCGACTCCGATCAGAACGAGGTCCTGGTGATCGGGAAGGACGGCACCACCACGCGCATCGAACGCGCATCGAAGAGCGCGATCGCAAACCGGCTGCTGGATCTCGTCGTTCAGCGGCTGCCCTGACCGTGTTCCTCGCTTCATCGGAACTTGGTCCGCATGCTGGCGCGAGCGGCGAGGGTTCTCCGCACGAACACGCGCGTGTTCACCACAGAGACACAGAGAGCACAGAGGAGGACGGAGAAAGGCACCCCGTTCCAGAGGTCTCCGTCCTCCTCTGTGTCTCTGTGTCTCTGTGGTGAATGGGAACGTCCCTCACGGATCGAATGGCCGTCTCTCGCGCGGAGCACGAGCAGGCCCCGCGTGGCCGCCGTGGATTTCTTCACGGCCTCATTCCGGCGCGTCGCCGTTCAGTGGCGCGTGCGCCTCACGCCGACCCGAAACGAACGACCGGCGATCTGTTACGATCCGGAGCCGAGATCACTCAGGAAGGACGACCGACATTGCCAAATCCCTTCTCCATCGCTCGATCGCATCAGGGCGAACTGTCGGTACTGGCGCTAGACGGATTCCTCGACGCGCACACGGCACCGGCATTCGAGAAAGCGATCCAGAGCGAGATCGATGACGGCCATCTTCAGTTGATCGTCGACTGCTCGCGTCTGACGTACATCTCGTCGGCGGGTCTGGGCGTCTTCATGGGCTTCATCGAGGAGTTGCGCGAGAGCGGCGGCGACATCAAGATCTGCGGTCTGAGCCCGAAAGTCGAGCAGGTCTTCGAGATCCTCGGATTTCACGCGCTCTACGACATCGTCGGTGACGTCCCCGCGGCCGTGCAGTGCTTCGCCGAAACGCCGGTCAAACAGGTGTGAGGATGACGGCCATCGAAAACACGTTCACGCTCGACGTACCGTCCACGACGGAGAATCTCGCAATGATCCGCGAGTTCGTCACGCGCATCGCCGCCCAGGCGGGACTCAGCGATGTCGAGGTCGGGCAGCTCGAGCTGGCCGTCGACGAGGCTTGCGCCAACGTGATCGAGCACGCGTACGGCGCTGACCGGACCAAGCAGGTGATGGTGCGCGCGATCTTCGACGAGGACACGCTGCGCATTCACGTCATCGATACAGGCACAGGCTTCGATCCGACCGAGATCCAGCAGCAGGATCTCAAAGACCTCATCGCGAAACGCAAGACCGGCGGCCTGGGGATGCGCCTGATCAAGACGCTCATGGACGAGGTCCACTACGACATCGAGCCGGGCAAGAGAAACGAGCTGCGCATGGTGAAGAAGCTTCGGCGATGAGTCTCACGTTCGAGAGCGCAAGGCTCGAGGCCCTCGTCGAGTCCGCGCGCATGCTCCAGAGCGCAACCGATGTCGACCAACTGCTGCAGCATCTGCTGCGCTCGGCAATGGCCCACGTGCTGGCCCGGCGGGGCTTCGTCGCACGCGAGGGGGTGATCGCCCACGCCCGCGGTCTGACCGGAGTTGCCAGCGGCGCGGCCTTCGACGAGCAGACGCTGCGGAGCGGGGGCATCGAGCTGATTCTCCCGGTCGGCGCGAGCGCAAAGCTCGGCGTCGGAACCACACCCACCGCGATCCAGCCGGACCAGGAGCAGTTCCTGTCCGCGCTGGTGGGGATTTCCGCGGGTGCGGTGGAGAACGTGCGCTACGCCGCCGACGTCCGCCGCCTCAATTTCAGTCTCGACCGCAAGCTGCAGGAACTGCGCACGCTCCTGGAGCTGGTCCGCGGCTTCACGTCGGCCGTCGAGCCCGAAGAAGTCGTGCGCATGCTCGCTCTGACCCTGGCGGGACAGTGGACCCTGTCGCGTTACGTGGTCGCGGCCTGGAAAGAGGGACATCCGCCGGTGCTGCGCGCCAAAGGCGCCCGAGTTGCGAGCTTGGAGCCGCTGCGAGACCTCTCGACGCCGATGCCGATCTCCGCGCTCGACGCTGGTGCGGTGCGCGATGACCTCATCGCGCAGAAGATCGCCGCACTGGTGCCCCTGCGCACCGGCGAGGAGACCATCGGCATCATCCTCCTGGGGGCACGGCCGGGCGGCGCCGGGTATTCGGACGAAGAGCTCGGATACACGCACGGTCTCGCCGATCAGGCCGCGGTGGCGCTCGAGAACGCGTGGCATTTTCGGGAGACGGTCGAAAAGAAGAAGCTCGAAAAAGAGCTCGAGCTCGCCGCGGACATCCAGCGCCGACTCCTTCCGGCCATCCTGCCGGTCGTGGCCGGATACGACATCGCGGCGAACACGCGTCCGGCACGCCACGTCGGCGGCGATACCTACGACGCGATTCAGCGCGGGGACGGGCGAGTCGTCTACTGCGTCGCGGATGTGTCGGGGAAAGGGATCGCGGCATCGCTCCTGATGAGCAACTTCCAGGCGTCGCTGCGCGCGCTGCTCTCGAGCGCCATTCCGCTCGTCGATGCGGTGACGCGGATGAACGACCTGATGCACGCCTCGACCGCGGCGAACAAATACGTGACGGCGATTTTCGTGGACGTCGATCCCGCGACCGGCCACGCCCGCGTCGTCAACGCGGGACACAACGACGGCGTGATCTTGCGCGCCGATGGCAGCGCCGAGCGACTGAAAGCGGGAGGCCTGGCGGTAGGCCTGATGCCCCATCGCACCTACGCGGAGACGGAGTGGCAGCTCGAGCCGGGCGATCTCTTCGCGCTCTACAGCGACGGCGTGACCGAGGCGAACGATCCCGCGGAGAACGAATACTCGATCGAGCGCCTGATCGACCTGCTGCGCGAACAGCAGCGCGGCGGCGCGGCGGAGATCGTGCGCAAGACGTATGAGAGCGTGGACGCATTCGCCGATACGGCGCCGCAATACGACGACATCACGATGATGGTGGTCAAGCGCGGCTGATCAGGTCTTCACCACCACGAGGGTCATGTCATCGTGGGCGGGTGCAGTGCCGCGGAAGCGATCGACCGCCGCTACCAGCGCCGCGCACACGTCCTCCGCGCTCATCTCGTTCGTGATCGAATCGCGGACCGTGGCCAGGACCCGCTCGTCGCCGAACTCTTCGCTGCGCTCGTTCATCGCTTCGTTCACTCCGTCCGAATAGAGGATCAGAACGTCCCCGGCGCCCGTCGCGATCGTGGCGCTCTCGCAGATCGCGGAGAACATGCGTGGCGAGGTCATGCCGATGCCGACGCCTCGCGGTGACACGGTCACCACCTCGCCCGAGCTTTTCCGCCAGAGCAGCGGCGTGTGTCCGGCACGGACGAACTGGAACGTTCGAGCAGCCGGATCGAGCACGCCGAAGAGCATGGTCACGAAGACGGCGCGGTTGCCGAGCGAGTAGATGCCGGCATTCACGTCGGCGAGAGTTTCCAGAGGATCGGCGCGGCCGTCGCTGGCGGCGAGCAGGAGACCTTTCGTGATGGTCATGACCAATGCGGCCGGAACGCCCTTTCCGCTCACGTCGGCGACCGCGATTCCCACACCGCCGTCGCTCATGGTCACGAAGTCGAACAGGTCGCCGCCGACCTGATGGGCCGGACGACAGAACGACGCGATCGAGGTTCCCGGTACGGCGGGTGGCGTTGCCGGAAGCATCTGCTGCTGTGCCAGGCGCGCGACCTCGAATTCAGCCTGGATCCGCTCGCGCTCCGCCCGCGCCGGACGCGGCTCCCAGGCCATGTAGGGTTTCGTCGATCCCCACACCGCTGCGGCCAGGGCGGCGATCGCCACCGCGGCACCGAGTGCAACAGTGGCCCAGGCCTGTTGTTGAATCGACACTGCGGGTTGCGCGAACCTCGTCATCGCGGAGATCGCCCACGCCGCGCTGATGGCGGCGGCCGCCAGCGCCAGCAGATCGATGTGGCGATAGAGGAGATCGAAGACGAGAGTCACGAGCACACCCCCCGCAAGCGCCGCTCCCACTGGCGATGCTGAGTCATCGAGCAAAATCAGCAGCGCGAGGAAAAATCCGAGCACGCGACCCGCACGGGCGACCATTCTTGCCTCGACGAACGAGACCAGAAGCGCGAAGGCCAGAAGGACCGGCACCACGCTGCCGAAGATGCCGATCGGCATGAGTCCCGACCGGAAGAGGACATCTGTCGGCGCGCCGCTGACCCGATAGTCGCCGAACAACCCCGTCGCGCGGATGAGGTAGGGCACGAGCGCGATCCAGCCACCCGCGGAGACGCCCGCGAGCAGTGCCGCACCGACGCCGCGGCTGGAGAAACGGGCGCGCAGGAGCAACTCTTCGAACGCGAGAAGCTGTCCCGAAAAGGCCCGCCGCGCGGACGGATATCCGGCACCGAGCGCCAGTCCGACCGGAACGGCGACCACGCCCGCGCCGAGGACCATCGTCCAGAACAGGGACGCATTGCCTGGATAGAAAATGGCCAGCAGTCGGTCGACATCCGCCCACACCTCGACGAGTAGCAGGACGGTCCCGATCGCGGCCATCGTCAGGACGAGCCGCTGCGGGACGAGCCCGCGGCCCGTGGCGATGATGTACAGCACCAGTCCGAAGAGGACCGTGGCCACGACACTCAGGTCGGAGATGATGTCGATCGTGTCGATCGCGCGCCGCTCCGCTCGATGACTCACCTCGGGGCCGTAACGGACGTCGCGCAGCTCCTCGCCGGCGATGATGACCGTGGCCTTTGCGACGATCGATGGATTCTCCCCTGCGCGTTCCCAGCGAAAGCGCACTCCTTGGTCGCCGAGATCTTCCTGCGCGATGCTGCGGTACGAAGCGGCGTGGGGAACGAAGTTGCGGAACGCACGCTCGGCGATCGGGCGCGCGGCATCGATCGTCACGTCGTCGCCGGCGCGAGGTTCGCGCCTGACCACGACCGCGGTCGGAAGGCCGGCATTGTCGAGGCGTACGCCGACGATGTGATCGGCATCGCCCGGATCGCGGAACGCTACATGGATCTGCACCGCGTGGACGCCGGCGTGCCGTTGCAGATCACGGGGCACGCGGACACCGAGCTCGGCGTTCCAGCCGGTGACGTCGAATCCATGCGAGGCCGCGACGGCGCGGGCCCGGGCGATGCTCTCGTCGTCGCCGATGCGAACCTGCCATTGCCCTCCGGTGCTGTAGCGCGGGAAAAGCAAGGCCAGAAGGATGTAGCCACCGATGCCCGCGGCGAGGATCCAGAGGGCACGCTTCCCGTTCATGACTGCACCCTCGGCTGCAGCGACATTGCCACGGCGGCCCAACGCGGCGGTGTCTCCACGCCGCGCGAGTGGCGCGCGGCGAGCTCGAACAACGCGTCGACGAGCTGCTGAGGATGGCCGCCCGCGGTCGCGGAAAGCTCGCGGTGCAACATCTCCTCGCCGATGGCGGTACGATCGCGGTCCTGCAGGTCGAGCAGGTGCGCCGTGTAGATCACCAGCACGTCGGAGTGATCGAGCTCGACATACTCCTCACCCTCGAGCGACATCGCCTTTCCTTCGCGGACCAGCACCGCTCGAGGCGCGGTGCCAAACGTCGCGAATGTAAATGCGCCGGTTCCGCAATCGAGGCGGCCGAAGAAGAACGACAGCGGCAGGTCGTCGCCGAAGATCGCCGCCAGCTGGCGATAGACGCGATCGGCGACGTCGCGCGTGTTCGTCACTCGCGAGGCGTAGTTGAGGAGCAGGCCCTTCAGCATCGAGACGCAGAGTGCGGAGGAGAGTCCGGGCAACCGCGCGTCTGCGACGGCGACGCTGACGTGTGTGGCCGAGGGGAAGAACTCGAAGTAGTCGCTGCCGATCTCGGCGGAGGCGGAGTGTCGGGCAGCGAGTTGCGTCCCATCGACGGCAGGGACCGTGCGCGGCATGACCCGCAGTTGTGCCTGTCGCGCCGCATCCATCTCCGAACGCAGCAGGATTCGCTCGGCGATGTTGCGCGCGTACTCGGGACGCTCTTCCCGCTCGAGCTCGATGGAGCCCTCGCGCTTCCTCAGCGCCGCGATCCCACCGACGGCAATGGCGAACGCGATCGCCGAGATCAGCGCCCATCCGCTCGCCCGCAGCGTCGCCGAAGGCTGCCCGATCAACGCGGCGGAGCCGGCGATCCAGAGTGAAAACGTGACGCTCACCAGGACGGACAGAATGTCGCCGACGAAGAACGGAACGAGCAGGATCGCCACCGCGATCACGGCGGTGACGATGGACCACGCGAGAGGAGAGTGATTGCCCGTGGTGGAAAGCAGAAAGAACACCAGCAGCAGCACTGTGAGCGAGATCTTCGCGGTGCGCGTCGCTCCGCGGCGGTGGGTCGCCGAGACCGCCGTGAGGAGCAGCGCCATCGTGAAGGGGAGACCGACGAAGGCAAAGACCACCAGCGCGAGTGCGGGATTGCCGGCCTGGTACGGCACGAGCTCCTCCGCAACCGAGACCCACATTCCCGCGGGCCGCAGGAGCGGCTCGAGGCTGGAGAGCAGCGCTCCGTATGCTCCGAGTGCGAGTCCGATCGCCATCGAGGAGCGGACCGCTCGCGACGAGAAGCGCCCACCCAGCAGGGCGTCGGTGGAGGCGAGCTTCTGCGGATACGCCTCGCGCAAATCCGCTTCGCACGCGCCCCAGGTCATCCCCAGCAATGCACCCATGATCGCGGCGACAGCGAGCGTAATCGTGAGCTGGATCCCCGCTGGGGTGGCCGCGCCGCGCTCGACCGCGTCCATCTGTTGGCCGGCGTTGCTCACCGTCATCGAGCCCGCGAAGGCGAGGAAGACGATCGCCGATACGATGGCCGCTCGCTTCAGGGGGATCTCGTGCTCGCGCAGCCGCCGCACGAACCGGGCGATGACATAGATCACGCCGGCCAGGACGAGCAGGCCGATGATTCCGGCGCGGGCGACTTTCAACGTCAGTTCGAGCTCGGGAAAGCGGTCGCTGTACTGGGGCGCAATCCTGTCGACGACTGAAAACCCGATCGCGTTGGGACCCGAGGTCTCCACCGTCGCCTCGAGATCGAGATCCTTCGAGTAGCGCTTCCGGTACGTGAAGTGCCGAACGTTGGAGGAGGAAGGCTCGTGGCGCTTGACGCCCGAACTGGTGAAGGTGAAGCCGACGCGGTCCGAGCCAAGCCGGCGCTCCAGCTCCTTCTCGGCCGCCATCCGTGCCTGCGGTTCGCTGACTTGCGGAACCGGCCCGGTGGGCGGAATGCGATACGAGATCAGGCGACCGCCCGGTGCAACGGTAACCCGTACGAAATCCTCGCTCCGCGCCGGGTTCCCTAGGAAGCCCCGATACGGCACCTCTGCCAGCACGCGCTCGATGGACGTGCGCTCAGCGGACGTCGCGGTCGTTGCCAGGTAGTGGCGTAGCGTGTTGTTCGGCGCGAGGTCGACCATGTCGCGCCAGCCGTCGGTCTTTACCCCTTTGGCCGCCGCCTGCTCCCGGGCGATCCGGACGACGTCATCGCGCGTGATTGCGAGTCCGAGGTTGGAAGCGTTCGAGTAGCGATGAGAGAGGAACATCGCCGTCATCGCGGCGAGCGGAGCGAGCAGAATGAGAACCGTCCTGAGTTTTCTGCGAGGTTCGAGCGCAGGGGCAGACACGGGACCGGAGTATATCCGGGCCGGCACGGCCGGCTGCGCTGGTTGCTCCGCCTTGCGGCACGCCACGCATGGATTCGACGTTCGCGGCTTCGGGCGGCGCAGCGCGCCTGACGTACCAACCAGGAGTGAAGGGCGGGGATCTTGTGCCGCGGAGCGGCAGCCAGACGGTAGCCGGGGGTGCGAGCGCTCAGCGAGCGACCCCCGGAAAGGAATGCAAGGGGGGGTGCCGCGTCAGCGGCACCGGATGTCGGGATCGCGAAACGCACTCTCGGTATTCTTGTCTTCGGAATTCAGAGGCTTGCAAAGGGCCAAACTCCAGAGTCCGCGTAGCGGGCAAGAGGAAAGAGCCCCCGGCTTTTAGCCGGGGTGTGGCGCGTTGTCCTGGTCAGCCCGCGTAGCGGGCGGCAGAGTCGTCTGTCGCCCGCTACGCGGGCTGGATTGGACGCAATGCGCAAGTCCCCCGGCCAAAAGCCGCAATGGCGTTAACTTTAGGCTCGGGCACCTGCGCCGGAGGCGCGTAAAGAGGGTAGCCGGTGGCGAGCGCGAATGCGCCGCCACCGGAACGTGGGCGTCCGCGAATGATCCGCCCCGGAGGGGCGGCAGAGAACCGCTTCCGCCCCTCCCGGGGCGGACTTCCTGCACGCCGTCTTCTTCCGGTGGCGGCGCTCCGCGCTCGCCACCGGCTACCCTCTGCCGCGCCTCCGGCGCTGATCAGGCCACTCTCTCCGCGTCGAGTGGGGAGAGTCGCTGAACGCCAACCACGACGCCCTCGCCTAAAGTTAACGCCATTGCGGCTGAAAGCCGGGGGCTATTGCCTTTAGCCCCTACGCGGGCATGGTGTGCCGCGTCAGCGGCACCGGACGTCGCGATCGCCTCGAAACCCACTGTTGGCTTCCGTTTGCGGACTCGCATCGTGAAGGGGAATCGCACTCTCCAGTGCCGCGGACGGATTCGACGCCTCGGAATCGCGACGTCGCTCGCTCAGAGGCTGATGACAGCGCCGACCTACTCGTACCCCTCGCACTCGAGAAGATCCTTGTCCGTGATCTTCCAGTACGAGTTGTCCCGGCACAGATCGACCGCCTCGATGATGCACTCGTCGCCGTCTTCGTCGACGACCTTGATGTCGTACTCGTCGCAGGGGATCCCGGTGAGGGTCAGAGAGTCGCCCTTGGTGAGAACCTCGTCCTCGAGCTGATCCGGACCCCACTCCTCGTCCGACGATGACGAGAGGAAGAGGTGGTGGATCTCCCACTTGCTCTGATTGATGACTTTGACGGTGGCTCTCTGAGCGAACGCAGGGGCTGCGAGCGCGCACACGACGACCGCGGCGATGGCCAGTCTCTTCATGGGTGCTTCTCCTCGTAGATATGGTTTGGACCGCGCGGAGTATAGACCATAATCGCAGCCATGAATGCCGACGTCCTGAACGAGCTGGCGCTGCTGCGTGACCTGGGGTTTACGCACCTCGATCTGGTTGGCGGTAGGCGGTTGGCGGTAGGCGGTGGAGACACCGACGAACAAACCGCCAACCGCCAACCGTCAACCAACCCCTTCGATGCCCTCCGCGCCGAGGCCCACGATTGCACCCGATGCCGCCTCGCCGGCACGCGCACCAACGTCGTCTTCGGCGTCGGCGACCCCAACGCGGACCTCATGTTCATCGGTGAGGCTCCCGGCCGCGACGAAGACGAGAAGGGCGAGCCGTTCGTCGGTCGCGCGGGGCAGCTCCTCACCGACATCATCATGGCCATGAAGCTCACCCGCGGCGACGTCTACATCGCGAACGTGGTCAAGTGCCGCCCGCCGGAGAATCGCAACCCCGAGCCCGACGAGCTCGACGCGTGTCGCCCGTTCATCCGCCGCCAGGTCGACCTGATCCAGCCCAGAGTCATCGTCACCCTCGGCCGCTTCGGTCTGCAGAGCCTCACCGAAAAGGGCTACGGGATCTCGACGGTCCGCGGACAGTGGCTCGACTACGAGGGCATCAAGCTCATGCCGACCTACCACCCCGCGTATCTGCTCCGCAATCCCGCCGCGAAGAAGGACGTGTGGGCGGACATGAAGAAGGTGATGGCGGAGCTGGGAATCTCAGCCTAGAGCGCAGAAAGAAAGATCCTGCCCTTTTCTGCCCTCTGCGCTCTGCCCTCTGCGCTCTGATCATGCTCTCCGAATTCGCCGAGATCGCCGTCCCGGTCGGCTTTCACCAGACGCTGACGTATCGCATTCCGGCGTCCTTGCACGACGGCGTGCGCCTCGGCTCGCGCGTGGAAGTCCCGCTCGGGTCGAAGCTCACCACCGGCTTCGTCGTGGCGCTCCTCGATCGGGCGCCGGTCGAGGCGGCCAGGCTCAAGCCCATCCGCGCGGTGCTCGATGACGACGAGCCCGCGCTCATCCCGGAGATCATCGACCTCTGTCGCTGGGCCGCGGAGTACTACCTCGCGCCCCTCGGCGAGATGCTGAAAGTCGCACTGCCCGCGAACATGGCCTCGCGCGGCAAGCGCCAGGCCGTGCTCACCGCGGACGAGGCGATGATCGCCCGCGCGCGCGACGCGAGGCAGATTCTCGACGCCGATCTTCCGCTTCTCGCCGAGCTCCGCAAACGCCCGCTCCCGGTCTCGACGATCTTCGAGGAGATGAAGCTCTCGCGCTCCTCGGTCGAGCGCCTCCGCGACGCCGGCATCATCGCCCTGGCGGATCGCTTCAGGGACGCCGCGGGCGTGCGATACGACCGCTTCGTCGTGCTGGAGAGCGATCCCGGCGGACTGACCGCGAAGCAGCTCGGCGCGGTAGACCTGCTGCGGTCGCGGGGCGGCGAGCTCTCCGTTCGCGCGCTCGAGCACGCGGGCGTCAGCGCGGCCGTGCTCTCCGCACTCGTGAAGAAGGCCGTCGTCCGCATCGAGCGCCGCGCGCGGCGCCACACGCTCGACGCATTCCTTGCCGGGCTCGAAGGGGTGGCGACACCGGAGATCCGCTACTCGGAGGAGCAGCGCGCCGCGATCGCATCCGTCCAAGCGACCCTCGGCACGTTCGCGCCGTTCGTCCTCGAAGGTGTCACCGGCAGCGGGAAGACCGAGGTGTATATCGAATTGATGCGGGCGGCGGTGAAGAGGGGAGAGCAGGCCGTGCTGCTCGTGCCGGAGATCTCGCTGACGCCCGTGTTCGCGTCGCGTCTGAAAGAGCGCTTCGGCGAGCGCATCGCGATCCTGCACAGCAATCTCTCCGCGAGCGAACGCTACGATCAGTGGTGGCGCGCGAGACGCGGCGAAGTCGACGTGGCCATCGGTCCACGGTCGGCCCTTTTCACGCCCTTTCAGCGTCTCGGCCTCATCGTCGTCGACGAGGAGGGCGACGGCGCGTACAAGCAGGAAGAGACGCCACGCTACAACGCGCGCGACCTCGCCGTCGTGCGCGCGCAGTTCCGGAGCATCCCGGTCGTTCTCGGCTCCGCGACGCCGTCCCTCGAATCCCGCGAGAACGCCGCGCGCGGCAAATACACCCTGCTGCGGATGACCAAACGCGTCGAGGCCCGTCCGCTCCCCGACGTCGAGATCGTCGATCTGAGAAAGGAGCGCGCGGAGAAAGAGGACAAGGGCTTCGTCATCCTCAGCACGGGCCTGAAGACCGCGCTACGGGAGACGTTCGACGCCGGCGAACAGGCGATCATTCTGATCAATCGCCGCGGCTACTCCCCGTATCTGCTCTGCCGCGAGTGCGGCCACGACTTCCGCTGCCGGGACTGTTCCGTGACTCTGACCGTGCATCGCCGCGAAGGCCTCCTGATCTGCCACTACTGCGGCCTGCGGACGCGCATTCCGTCGAAGTGCACCCTCTGCCAGGGCGAGGTCCTGCAGCCGATCGGCTTCGGCACCGAGAAGGTCGAAGAGCGCTTTCACCGCGATTTTCCCGACGTACGCGTCGAGGTGCTCGACCGCGATTCCACGCGGCGCAAGGGCTCGCTGGTGCAGATCCTGGAGCGCTTCCGCCGCGGGGAGACGCGCGCGCTGATCGGGACGCAGATGCTCAGCAAGGGCCATCACTTCCCGAACGTCACCCTCACCGGCGTTCTCAACGCCGACTCCATCCTCGGCTATCCCGATTTCCGCTCGGCGGAGAAGACGTTTTACCTCCTCACCCAGGTCGCGGGCCGCGCGGGACGGGGGGAGCTGCGCGGGAAGGTGATGATCCAGACGGCGTTCCCGTCACACTACGCGATTCAACACGCGTTGCGTCACGACTACGAGTCGTTCTACCAGGCGGAGATCGAGTTCCGGCGGACGTTTCACTACCCGCCGGTGACATCGATGATCGCGCTCCTGTTCCGCGGCGAGCACCTCACCGACGTCGAGCGCGCGGCAAACGAATGCGGTCGTTTGCTCGAAACTGCCCTCGAACCGCTGAGCGGCACGCGGCTGCAGGGCCCCGCTCCCGCCCCCCTGGCGCGCATCAAGGGCGTGTGGCGGTTTCAGATCCTGCTGCGATCGCCGATGCGGACCGCGTTGCGGAAGGCCGTCGAGTCGGTGCTACTGCCCCGTAAGTGGAAGGGCGTCGACGTGGCCATCGACGTCGATCCGATCAACATCTTGTAGAAAGCAGAAGGCAGAAGGCAGAAGGCAGAAGTAAGACGCTCCCTGGGGGTTCGTTACTTCTGCCTTCTGCTTTCTGCCTTCTGAACCTACGCCATTGGCTCGCGGCGCAGCGGCTCGTTCAGCACGACGAGCCCTTCGTAGATCCGCTCGTCGATGTCCGGCTCGACGTCGCGGATGAGCGGGACGAGGTTCTGTACGTGCTGGATCGCCGCCAGTGTGGCTCCCCATAGCGGCTCGGCATACGAGCGCTCGAAGGTCTGCATCGGAAAGCGGCGGCCGAACAGGTTCGCGTCGGCGGCGGTGAGGTTCTGGACCGCGTGATCGAGCGCCCACCGCACCTTCGACGTGAGATCGTTCGGCGGATGTCCGCCGCGGCCTCGCCCGGCGACGTACGCGATGCGGTCGAGCGAGCGGCAGAGCCCGCGGAGCTCGACGTCGATCGCGGCGTGGCGCGGGTCGTTCGAAGCAACGTCGGAGTAGGGGACCAGGAGCTTCTCGATCCGGTGGCGAACGTCCTGATCGAGCTTCTGAATGATCCATGAAAGGTGTGGAACGTGCCGCATCCGCTCGTTTTCCGACCACTGTTCGAGCGCGGGCGGACGGGGAGCGGGATCGTGAGAGGGACCGGTCGGTTCTTCAGTTGCCAGCATGCTGTCGTTTTGTTAGGGTCACGCGCACATGAGCGCCGACCCGAGTCAGTTCGAGGAGCCAATCGTCAGAATCCGCAGGCGAATCGAAGAGCTCGCTGCCTTGAATTCGGCGGCGGACTCCTCGGGGGAAACGGATCCGGCGCGTGAGGCTGAGATCGCCGAGCTCCGGCAGAAGCTTACCAAAGTCTCCAACGAAATCTATTCGAACCTCACGCCCTGGCAGAAGACGCTCGTCGCTCGGCATCCGCAGCGGCCGTACACGCTCGACTTCATCGCCGCGATGATCGAGGAGTGGTCGGAGATCCACGGCGATCGCAAGTTCGGCGACGACGCCGCGGTCGTGACCGGCTTCGGCCGCTTCAAAGGACAGGCCGTTTGCGTGGTCGGACACCAGAAGGGACGCAACACGAAGGAGAAGGTGCTGCGCAACTTCGGGCAGCCTCGTCCCGAGGGATTCCGCAAAGTGCTGCGGGTGATGCAGCTCGCCGAGAAGTTCAAGCTTCCGATCCTCAGCTTCATCGACACGCAAGGGGCCTATCCCGGCGTCGGCGCGGAAGAGCGCGGGCAGGCCGAGGCGATCGCCGTGAACCTCCGCGAGATGGCGGCCCTGGAGGTCCCGGTGATCATCTCCGTGATCGGCGAGGGCGGCAGCGGCGGCGCGCTGGCCCTCGGCGTCGGCGATCGCGTGCTGATGCTCGAGCATGCGGTCTACTCGGTGATCTCACCCGAGGGTTGCGCCGCGATTCTCTGGAAGAACCCCTCCGCCGCGTCCGACGCGGCCTCGGCGATGAAGATCACCGCGCCGGACCTCAAGAG
Organism: uncultured Thermoanaerobaculia bacterium; assembly: GCA_964558905.1. Lineage (GTDB taxonomy): Bacteria > Acidobacteriota > Thermoanaerobaculia > Gp7-AA8 > Gp7-AA8 > QHVT01. The sequence continues at coordinate 39,839 of CAZLGP010000204.1, forward strand.
ACTCAACGTGATCGACGAGATCGTCCCCGAGCCGCCGGGCGGCGCGCACGCGAATCCCATCGCCGCCGCCGACCTCCTCGCACCGTATATCGAACGCGCGCTCAAGGAGCTGACGAAGCTGAAGCCCGCCCAGTTGGTGGATGAGCGGTACAAGAAGTTCCGGCGCATGGGCGTGTTCGAGAAGTAGGGACGGCCTGCGCGACGAACGGCTTCCCGACGCCTGATCGGTAAGCGATGTGCTACGAGTCATGTACGATGCGCTAGTGATCTCGATCGAGGATCTCTGCCATCGCGGCGGCGAGACTGGAAGATGCCGTTGTGCTCTTCACAAACGATCGAACAGATGGCGCCGCGTATCTCTGCGGGTACGCTGTCGAGTTGGCGCTGAAGGCGCGTATCTGTAAGACGCTCAACTGGGCTGGATTTCCGGAGAAGCGAAGTGAGTTTGAAAACTACTCGAGTTTCAAGACCCACAAGCTCGACGTGCTGCTTGCGCTGTCCGGTCAGGAACAGCGTATCAAGAACGACCACTTCTCAGAGTGGTCGTTCGTTGCGTCATGGGATCCAGAGGCACGTTACCGTGCTGTAGGACAAGCTGACACCATGCAAGTGGCGTTGATGCTGGCATCGGCGGAGACTCTCGTGAAGGCACTATGAATCAACTCATGAAAAACGTTCGTAAGCTGGAGCAGGACATTGCCGCGGACAAGGGGCCACTGAATTTACTCGCGCTTCTCGAGCGGGAAGATCTCACGGACCGCTGGGATCTCGTTGTCTCTGCCTCGTGGGCGAAACAAGACGAGCCGACGCTAAGGTATCTTGCCGGCGCCATTAAGCGGCATCTCTCGCCGTCGGAAACGACGCTTCTCTCGCGTGTCGTCATCTTGGACGCTGCTGAAGATCCGGTCAAGTCGATCACCGAAAGCTACGAGGTAGAACACGGGTCCGTCGAACTGAATGACCCTGAAAACTTCGAGTTACCGGCGAAGCACGGCTACATCATCACTTCGCGTCGCGCCGCCTAAAACTAACTTTGATGTGAAGTTCGCACGCCCGGCAGCCGCGGTAGTCGAGCTGCCTACTTCGGCGCCAGCGTGGCGTCGCGGGGACCGTTCTTCGGGGCGTACACGTGAAGGTCAGACCTCCGCGCTTTCACGTCGGTTCTTGGAGGCCCGACTGCCGGTTGCTGCTCGCTGCAGGCATCCGCCGGCGTCCGCGAGCAACGGGTCGTCGGCCGGCTGTCCGTCTCGCCCTCCTCCCATCCCTCGATCTCCGCGACACGATCCGTAGATTCCAGGACGTGCGGTACCCTGAACTGGCGTGATCCACGACACCTGGACCCTCCTCGATCTCCCAGCCGACAACCCCCGCATCCCCATCGCCAACGACAAGCTCCGGGCGCTGCTCGTGCGACGGGGCGTCGAGGAAGGGGAGCCGTACCGCAGGTTCGTTGCGCCGGCAATCGGCGATCTTCACGACCCATCCACGATCCACGGCATGGACCACGCGTGCGAGCGGATCGCTCGTGCGGTGCGCGACGGTGAGGGGATCGTCATCTACGGCGACTACGACGTCGACGGCGTGACCTCCATCGTCATGCTGCAGACCGTGCTCCGCTCCCTCGGCGCCGACGCGGGATTCGTCGTGCCGCACCGCCTGGTCGACGGCTACGGCCTCAAGATGGAGGTGCTCGACCGCGTGCTCGTCGAGCGCAGCGTCCGGCTCGTCATCACCGTCGACTGCGGCATCACCAGCGTCGAACCGGTCCGCCGCGCGATCGAGCGCGGCATCGACGTGATCATCACCGATCATCACCTGCCACCCGGGACCCTCCCCGAGGCGGCAGCGGTGCTGAATCCGAAACAGCCCGGCTGCGAATATCCGTTCAAGGACCTGGCCGGCGTCGGCGTGGCGTTCAAGCTGTGCTGCGAGTTGATTCGCCGGCTTCCACCGAAGAACGGCAGGAAGATCTCCGTGGAGTCACTACTCAAGATCGCGGCGATCGGGACCGTCGCCGACGTCGCTCCGCTCGTCGGCGAGAACCGCACCATCACATCCCTCGGCCTTGCCGGCCTGGCGCAGGTCCGCAATCCGGGATTGCGCGCACTCCTGAAACGTCTCGGCCTGGAAGGACGCGCGCTCCGCGCGGTCGACGTCGGCTTCAAGATCGGACCGCGCATCAACGCGGCGGGTCGCCTGGCGTCCGCCAACACGGCCATCGATCTGTTCGCCGCAACCGACGAAGACGCCGCGTGGAAGATCTGCAGCGAGCTCGATCGGATGAACGCGGAGCGCCAGGAGATCGAGCAGCAGGTTCGCGAGTCCGCCGAAGCGCAGATTCGCGGAGGCGAGCGCGTCCTGATCCTCGCGGGGGAGGATTGGCACCGCGGCGTTCTCGGATTGACCGCGGGACGCATCGCCCAGCGATATCACCGTCCGACGCTCGTGATGACCATCGAAGAGGGAGAGACGTGCGTCGGCTCCGGACGCAGCATCAACACGATCGACTTGCATGGCGCGCTCGAGTCGGTGTCGGACGTCTTCACGCATTTCGGCGGCCACGAGTTCGCCTGCGGCTTCTCGCTCGAGGCGCGCAGTCTCGGTGCATTGCGCGAGCGCCTCCACGCTCTCTTCGAGACTTTCGACGAGTCGCTCTTCCGCCGCGAAGCGCGCATCGACGCCTCGCTCACCCTCGCGGAGATCGACGCCGAGTTCCTCGCGGCTCACGAGATGCTCCAGCCCTTCGGCGCCGGAAACACGCAGCCGCTGTTCCTCGTCCAGGACGTCACCGTCACCGGCACGCGCACGTTCGCCGAGGACTGCTGTGAGCTGTCTTTGTCGGATGCGACCGGAACGGCGACCGGAGTGCTCTGGCCGAGCGTGAAGGGACTGGACGTCAGCGGAGCCGTCGACCTGATCGTGAAAATCGAGCCGGATCGGTACAAGGGCGTGCGGCTCGTGGTGGTGGACGCGCGCCGACTCTAGACGCCGAACCCTGAGCGAAGCGAAGGGTCACCGGAGCCCTCACGACAGTCGTGCATGGCGCGCCGATCGTGGGGGCTCCCTTGATCCTTCGCTGTCTACGCAGCTCAGGATGATAGCTCGGAGCCGCGGACCGCGCGGTCGTCAAAGACACGCCGAAAGGCGGAGCACGCAGCGCTGCCGGCCGTGCCGGCTCACCGCATCTGCAGCGCCGGCTTCACGTACCCGCGGTGGCAGGTCGTGCAGTTCACCGCCGCCTCATGCGCGTTGATCTCCTGGAGCGTGCCGAGGTGTCTGTTGAGCATGTTCACCATCTCGATCATCTCGCGGGCGGCTCGTTTCGGACGTTTCTCGTCTGCTTCCCAGCGATCCTCGACGTGGCAGTAGTCGCAGCTCACGCCGAGGGACTGGCGGTAGCCGATGTCCATGATGCGGAGGAAGCGGTCGGCCGGCATGTCCTTCATCAGCTGCACGTTCCTGAAGACCTCGCCGGCCGGCTTCTTCGCATTCGGGCCGAGCTGCTGGAGCATCTCCGTGACGTACGGATTCTCTTTCGGCTCCTCGGAATTGGCAGTGAACGCGAAGAGAACGGCGAGGACGGCGGCGAATATGGCGCGCATGCGCTCAATCCTAACCGGGGCCGGAACGAAACCGGTAGCGAAGGTGTTACGGCGCAACGACATGCAGCGCACGATCCGAGCTCTCCGCATCGCGCTGCCGATCCTTTTCCTCGCGTTCGTGGCTCTCATCGTCTTCAGTTGGAACAAGTCCGCCACGCGCAGGCCGGGCAAGCCGGCTGAGGCCGTGACGTCGACGCAGAGACCGGACGACGACCCGATCGCCGCCTCCACGGCCTTCGAGGACGTCCAGACGATCGGCGGACGCGTCGTCTCCCGCATCAGCGCCACGCGCGTCGTGGCATTCAAGTCGGGATGGACGACCCTCGAGGGCGTCAAGCTCATCCTGTACCGCGCCAACGGACTCACCTACGAGGTCTCCTGTCCACAGGCGCAGTTCAACGCGGAGACGAAGGAAGCCGACGCGAAGGGCGGCGTCCGCGTGAGCTCCAGCGATGGCGTCGAGGTCGTCACCGCCGAGATCCGCTACGACGGCGCGCGCCTGACCAACGACATCCCCGTGCAGTTCCGCATCGACCGCTGGCAGGGGAAGGCCGGCGCGCTCGACCTCGACGTCCAGGGCGAGACGCTGCGCCTTCACAAGGAGGTCGAGGCCACGATGGCGGTCGTCCAGCCGGGCGAAGTGCCGATGAGCGTCCGGGGCCTGGAGAGCATCTTCCGGCGCAACGAGAACACGCTCGAGTGGAAGGAGCGCGTGCAGATGGACCGCGGTCCCGAGCGCGTCAGCTCCGACCGGATGCTGGGCCGCTTCACCCAGGACCGCCGCCAGCTCATCGGGCTCGAAGGCGACGGCAACGTGGTCATCGTCATGGCAGCGAATCCCACCCCCGGCGAAGACTTCGGCGGACGCAAGACCATCACGTGCGACCACTACCACACGGAAGTAGGCCCCGATGGCCAGATCAGCGCCATCATCGCCACCGCGACCGGAGGCGCGCCCGTGCACGCGGTTCTCGACGGCCCGCCGAAGCGCGACATCGTCGCGCGCCTCGTGCGCATCAGCTTGATGAACCGCGTCGTCAGCGAGATCAAGGCCGAGTGGCAGGTGGTGATGAAAGAGCTCGGCGCCGAGCCGCGCCGGATCCAGGCAGAGCACGTCACTGTGTGGTTCGATCAGGCGACGCGGCGCGCGCGCGCGGCATATCTCGAGGGCGCGTTCCGCTACAGCGATCCGAAGAACACCGCCTCCGCCTTCCGCGCGAACTACGACATCCTCGGCGACAAGATCGTCCTCACGACGGATCCCGGCTGGCAGGCGACGGTCGTCTCCGACGGCCAGATCCTGAAGGCCAAGCAGATCGAGCTCTCGCCGCGGGCCCAGACCGCCCGCGCCACCGGATCGGTGATCGCGCAGCTCGTGTCGCGCGGCGGCGGCGCCACGCCGAATGCAACGTCGCTCTTCCCGACGGGCAACAAACCGGTATTCGTGAACGCCGACGAGCTGATCATGCGCCAGACCGACAAAATCGCGCTCTTCACCGGCCGGGTGAAAGCCTGGCAGGACAACAACACGATCCTCGCGAACGAACTGCAGATGCAGGGCAACGGCGATTCGGTCACCGCGCGCGGAGGCGTGCGCACGGTGCTCTACAACACCGGAGACGAGGCCCGGACGACGCCGATGCAGACGACGAGCGAGCAGCTCGTGGCGCGCAAGGCGGATCGCCGCATCGACCTTCTCGGAAAGGTCACGATCGTGGATGAGACGCGGACGCTGAAGTCCGAAAAGTCCTCGTTCTTCTTCGACGACAAGAACAAGATCCAGCGAGTGGAGTGCGAGCGAAACGTGAGCGTCGTCGATGCGGCCACGCGCCGAAAAGGCGTGGGCGACACGGCCGTCTATCACGTCGAGAGGAAGATGATCTTCTTCAACGGGACCCCGGCGACGATGTCCGATCCCAGCGGTTCTCTCTCCGGCCAACAGATCAGCTTCGACCTGGCGAAGAACCGCGTCCAGGTCGTGAGCCCGCAAGGCGAGACGAAGGGAACGTACAAGCACGAGGGGTGACGACAAAGGTGCTGAGTGCTGAGTGCTGAGTCACACCCGCCCGGCGAGGAACTCAGCACTCAGCACCCAGCACTCTCTCCCTCTGATACATTGCCCCCCGCACGATGCCCGACGCCCTGCTCACGCTCACCGCGACGCACCTGGTCAAGATCTACAAGGGACGCAGAGTCGTGCGCGACGTCACGGTGGACATCCGCCAGGGCGAGATCGTCGGTCTGCTCGGACCCAACGGCGCGGGAAAGACGACGACCTTCTACATGATCGTCGGGCTCGTGCGGCCGGACGACGGCACGGTCTCCCTTGGCGAGGAAGACATCACCGGGTTGCCCATGTATCTGCGCGCGCAGCGCGGCATCAGCTATCTGCCTCAGGAGCCGTCGGTGTTCCGCAAGCTCACCGTGGAGGAGAACCTGCTCTCGGTCTTCGAGACAATGAGCCTGCCGCGTGCCGAGCGAGAGCGGCGTACGCATCAGCTTCTCGAGGAGTTCGGCATCACGCACATCGCGCGGAGCCGGGCGTTCACCTTGTCGGGAGGGGAGCGACGGCGGGTCGAGATCGCACGGAGTCTCGCGATCAACCCGGCATTCATCTTGCTAGATGAGCCCTTTGCAGGAATCGATCCAATCGCAGTGTTCGAAATCCAACGAATTGTTTCGCAACTTCGGGCCCGAGGGATCGGGATCCTCATCACCGACCACAATGTTCGGGAAACACTGAAGATCACCGACAGGGCATACATCATCAAAGAAGGGGAGATCTTCCGGCAGGGCGCGCCGGAGAGCCTTTCTGCCGACGCCGAGGTGCGGCGAATTTACCTTGGCGAGACATTCAATCTAAACTGAGCGAGGAAGGTCCGCAGTCGGGTCCATGGCACTTGAACAGAAGCTTCACTTAAGACTCAGCCAGAAGCTGATCATGACGCCTTCGCTGCAGCAGGCGATCAAGCTGCTGCAGCTCTCGAAGCTCGAGCTCCAGGAGGTCCTCAATCAGGAGCTCCTCGAGAACCCGCTTCTCGAAGAATCCGCCGAAGAGGTGAAGGCCGAGGAGACTCAGGCCGAGGAGACCAAGGCGGAGAACGAACAGGCCGCCGAGCCCGCGCCCGTCGAGGAGAAGAAGGAAGACAAAGACTCCTTCGACGAGATCGACTACGACGCCTATTTCCAGGACTACATCGAGTACGGATACAACCCGCGGGGGATGGGGGAGGAGCACGAAGAGTTCCCCCTCGAAAACACCCTCACCCGTCCGCCGAACCTGGCCGATCACCTGACCTGGCAGCTCTCGATGTCCGACGCCTCGCCGCGGACCAAGGAGATTGCCCAGTTCATCATCGGCAACATCGACGAGGACGGCTACCTCCGCGCGAGCGACGAGGAGATTCGGGCCTCCGGCGGCTACGAGACCGAAGAGGTCGAGCGCGCCATCGCGGCCGTGCAGTCGCTCGATCCGATCGGCGTCGGCGCCCGCGACCTCCGCGAGTGCCTGCTCCTGCAGTTGCGGTTCCTCGAGATCGACGCCCCTCTGGTCGAAGTCATCATCCGCGACCACTGGGAAGAGTTCATGCAGCGGAAGTTCGTACCGCTCGCCAAGACCCTCGGCATCGACATGAAGACGCTGGAGGGGATCGTCGAGCTGATCAAGCATCTCGATCCGAAGCCAGGGAGGAAATACTCCAATGAACGAGCGATCTATGTCGAGCCCGATGTCTACGTGCACAAGGTCGGGGACGAGTACGTGATCGTCCTCAACGAGGACGGCATGCCGAAGCTGCGCATCAACAGCGGCTACCGGTCCATGCTCAACTCGATGGACTCCAAGTCCGACGGCGAGACGGTCAACTACATCAAGGACAAGATCCGCTCCGCGGTTTGGCTCATCAAGTCACTCGATCAGCGCCAGCGCACGATCTACAAAGTGGCCGAATCCATCGTCAAGCACCAGCGCGAGTTCCTCGAGAAGGGCATCGATTTCCTGCGGCCCCTCGTGCTTCGCGACGTCGCCGACGACATCCAGATGCACGAGTCGACCGTCTCCCGGGTCGTCTCCAACAAGTACATGCACACTCCGCGCGGCCTCTTTCTGATGAAGTACTTCTTCCACAGCGGAATCGATTCCGATACGGGCGAGGACATCTCGTCCCTCACGGTGAAGAAGAAGATTCAGAGCTACATCGACAACGAGGACCCGCGCAAGCCCCTCAGCGACTCGAAGATCATGAAGATCCTCAACGACGAGGGAATCAACATCGCCCGCCGGACCGTGGCCAAGTATCGGGACGAGCTCAACATCCCGTCCTCCACGGACCGCAAACAAATCTTTTAGTTCGAGGTGTCATTCATGGCAACCGAGATTACCGGCCGTAACTACGAGATCCCATCCGACATCCGCGACCTGATCGTGAAGAAGCTGGCCAGGATCGAGGAGAAGCTCTTCGTCGACCTCATCGATGTCCGGGTGGTCCTGCAGGTCGAGAAGTACCGCAACATCTGCGAGATCATCATGGTCGGAAAGACGCACGACGTGAAGACGGTCCAGGAGTCGGACGAGTCGATGCAGGACGCCATCAACTCGGCCGTCGACCACCTCAAGCGCCAGGCCCAGAAGAACCGCAAGAAGGTGCGCGATCATCACCGCAAGGAAGGCAATGGCCGCAAGGCGGTGACCGAATGGGCGGTGCAGGTGCTCGAGCCGGGACAGTTGCGCGAACAGACCGAGCTTCGCGGGCCGCGCATCGTCAAGACGAACAACATCGCCATCCGTCCGATGTCCATCGAGGAGGCCGCGCTGCGGCTCGATGACTCGAAGAACGAGTTCATCGTCTTCCGCGACATCGACAACGACAAGGTCTCGGTCATCTACAAACGCCGCGACAACAACCTCGGCCTCATCTCCCCGGAGTTCTAGCCGGCACGGCTGGCAGCGCTGGTTGGTCGGACCTCGGACACGCTTCTCGTCCGAGGCCCGATTGGCCCGAGAAGCCGAACCGGGTCCTTCACCACAGAGACCACAGAGACACAGCGCGGCAGAGCCGCAACCAAAGCCGCCGTAGGCGGCGGTAGGAAATAGCACCCGGCTTCAGCCGGGTGTGTTGGCGCAACGGAAATGAGCCCGCGTAGCGGGCGGCAGGAACGCGCCGATGGGGCCTGTCGCCCGCTACGCGGGCTGACCACTCCGCATCATTCACCCGGCTGAAGCCGGGTGCTATTTCCTACCGCCGCCTACGGCGGCTGAAATCTTCGCGTCCCGCGTAGAAATCGAAGTTAAGTAGGTAGTTACAGAGAGTTCTCTTGTCTCCGAGCCTCTGTCGTGAACCATCGTCGCTGTGCCCCCATGGCCTCGCGACCCCGAAGGCGAGGGGGATCGGCCTCGACAGCCCACTTCCCCCCACCACGTTTTCCGTTTCGTTCGAACTATCCCGCCTCTCCCTCCTGTTACGCTGGCGACACAACCAGGAGGCTCCATGAACCGCATTCTTCGCCTTGCCGCGGCACTCTTCGTCGCGGTCCCGATGTTGGCCGCCGACCTCGGCAAGTACAGCAAGTGGGCGGATTCCCCGCAGGGGTACTTCCTCACGCGCGAGGAGCGCCAGCAGTTCGAGGCGCTCACGACCGAGGCGGACGCCGCGACGTTCGTGGCGGAGTTCCTCGCGAAGCGCGAGCCCGGTTTCGCCGCCGAGATCGCCAAGCGCGCGGAGATGGCCGACAAGTACCTCACGATCGCCGATCGGTCCGGCTCACAGACGCTCCGCGGCAAGGTCGTGGTGCTCTTCGGACCGCCTTCGGGAATGAGCATCTCCGATCGCGCAAAGACGAGTACCAAGCGCGATAACCCGGTCATGGCCGGCGCCCTCTCCAATGCCGGCGCTACCAGCGGAGGCGGGCGTTCCGGCGACTCCATCACTCCTACCGGCAGCAGCATCAGCACGTCCACGGGGATCCGCAGCTACTCGATCACCTTCAGCGGCGACACCGTCGCGAGGGCGATCGACAAACAAACCGTCACCTTCGTCATCGACGCGGACGCCGCCACCGGAAAGGACGAGTTCTCGAGCCGCAGCGCCGGCAAGGAGGCCGAGGAGTACTTCGAGCTTGCCGCTCGCGCATCGATCGCGAAGAAGTAGGCTCGGCAAACCGCCTGGAGGCGCGCCACTGCGCCTCAGCCACGTTCTTCGCGTACCATTGCCTATCCGTGAACGACGAGGATTTCATCGAGACCACCGTCCAATCGCTGATCGCGAGCGAGCTGGACGATCTCCACCTGAAGCTCGTGACCGGTGACGACGGCATGAATCGCGTCATCGCTCGTCCGCGCGTCCAGAAGCCGGGGCTCGCGTTCGCCGGCTACTACGAGTACATCAAGCCCTGGCGCGTGCAGATCATCGGCGCCTCGGAGACCCACTACCTCCAGAGCCTTCCGCCGCGCCTGCGCGAAAAGCGGATCCGCGACGTCTCCGGACTCGACATTTCCTGCTACATCGTGACCAAGGGGATCACCCCGCTCGACGAGTTCCGGGTCGAGTGCGAAAAGCGCTCCGTGCCCCTCTTCTCCACGCCGGCGATGTCGTCGACCACGATCGTCCGGGCGACGTACGTGCTCGAGGAGACGATGGCTCCCCGCCTGACGATGCACTCGGGCCTGCTCGATGTATACGGCATCGGCGTGCTGCTCCTCGGCGACAGCGGCATCGGCAAGAGCGAGTGCGCGCTCGACCTGGTCTATCGCGGCCATCGTCTGATCGCCGACGATCTGGTCGTCATCAAGCGGCATCCCAATGACGTCCTCCTCGGCTACTCCAACGATCTGCTGCGCCACCACATGGAGCTGCGCGGCATCGGCATCATCGACATCAAGGATCTCTTCGGCGTCGCGTCGACACGCGACGTCAAGCCGATCGATCTGGTGGTCAGGCTCGAGAAGTGGGTCGAGGGGACGGAATACGACCGCCTGGGTATCACCGGCGAGACCTACGAGCTCCTCGGCGTGATCAAGCCGTACGTCCGGCTGCCGGTGGCATCGGGCCGCAACCTCGCGCTGCTCGTGGAGATCGCGGCCCGCAACCACCTCATGAAGCTCCAGGGCTACGACTCCGCGCGTGAGTTCACCCGGCGCATCGACGAGCAGATCGCCCGCGCCAGCGGCGCGCTCACCGACGGCCTGCCGCCCACGAACGCGTCCGAGGTGGCCAGCTCGGAGCTGCGCAGCATGCGCACCAGGTTCACGGCCGACGTGATCGATCGGACGCGCCGGCAGCGATGAGCGATGATCCGGTCTTTTCAGTTTATCCCGCGCGAAG
>CAZLGP010000205.1:0-22878 GCA_964558905.1 uncultured Thermoanaerobaculia bacterium
CGCCGGCTCCAGCCGGCCGCTACGCTGGCATCCTGCCAGCCCGTTCCCGAGTGCGTGCCGGCTGGAAGCCGGCGTAGCGGCCGGCAGGATGCCGGCGCTCCGCGAGCCGGCGCTCGGGCGCGCCTACTCCTCGCGCCCTACCGGGTACAGGCGCGCGCGGTCGTCGTAGAACGGCGTTCGCTCGTAGAACCAACGCAGACGCGCGCGCGTGTCGCCGCGGAACGCGGCGTCGTTCTCGATTTTCTCGTGGAACTCCTCCGCGAGCTTCGGATCCTCGGCGAGCATCCGCTCGGCCATCGGCTCCATGACGTATGCCTCGACGTATTCGGTCGGACTGAGGATCGAGTTGAAGTATCCCCACTGGAAGAGCGAGTCGGGCGACGCCGGCTCGAGGAGCAGCACGGCGAGGGTGCCGAGGGGCTGATCGGTGGACACGCGGATCGAGCCGGCCGGGAAACGCTCCTTGCGCTTCTCCGTCGCGGCCGTCGCCGCCACGCGCACGTGCCCTTCGAACTGCGCCATGTCGAACTTCGGCGCGGCAAGGCGGTACATCGTCACGTCGACGTCGCGCGGCGCGGCGATCCGTTCGTAGGGGATGCCGTGCAGATCGAGCTTTTCGATCACGTCCTGCCACGCCGCCGGCACCCAGTACGCCTTCGGCGGCGCGACGCTGGTCGCCGCCTCGGACGCCACGTACATCGGCGCGCGATTCGTCGCCGGCTTGCCGAGCCACTCGACGTAGACGGCGCCCGTGACCGGCGAGAGCTTCTTGCGCGATTCGATGCCGAGGATCTCGATCCGTTGCGGCTCCGTGTCCGTGGGGACCTTCCACGTCAGCGGAATGCGGTCCGGACGCCGCGCGCGTTCGGCGGCGACGGCTTCGCGCAGCGGCGCGAGCTCACGTGCGATGGCGCGCAGCGTCTCTTCGAGGAATACGTACGTCCCGAGGACGCGCTGGTCGTACGGCTTGAGGGAATGGTTCTCGACGAGAATCGACGGCAGGTGACGCGCGTCGCCGTAGCCATGCGATAGACGCGGATCGCTCTGGCCAAGGCCGATGCCGGCGAGGGGATCGTCGGTGAAGATGAGCGGGCCGGGGATGTGTCCCATCTCGCGCATCGCCGCATCGACCGAGGGGCGATAGTTCGTGTCGAGCCAGCGCGCGATCGCGGGGGAGTGTCCGGCGATGCCGTTCCAGCCGAACGTGATGTCGTACTGGTAGTCCGAGCCGTCGGTGACGTGGAGATCGATGTAGAGGTCGGGCGTCCACGTCTGAAGGGCGCGGATCATCGCCCGCATCTCCTCCGCGTCGGCCTTCATGTAGTCGCGATTGAGATTGAGGTTGCGCGCGTTCGTGCGCCAGCCGCCTTCCTCGGGGCCGCGCTGATTGATGCGGAACCAGCGGTTGAAGCGCTCGTGGCCGTCGACGTTGAAGATCGGCACGAAGAGGAAGTGCGCGCGATCGAGAAGGTCACGCTTGGTACCGCGCACCGTCATGTCGCGGAGGAGCATGAGCCCGGCGTCCTTGCCGTCGATCTCGCCGGAGTGAATGCCGCCCTGCGCGAACACGATCGCCTTGCCGCTTCGCCGGAGCGCCTCGGGTGTGAAGGCGCGCTCTTTCGATGCGATCACCATCCAGACGTCGCGTCCCTCGGCGCTCTTGCCGAGGGAGACCATCTTCAATTGCGGCGCTGCCTTCACGAGGCGCTGCAGATACGCGAACGTCTCGTCATACCGCGGCGTGGTCCGAAACCCCGTCGCCTCGGATGGCGTGACCCACGGATCGTTCGCCGGCACGGCCAGGGCGCGGCTCGCGCCGTCCCACGGAATCGCCGGTGGGAGGATCGGCGTCTGCGCCGAGGTGAGTGTGGCGGAGAGGAGCAGCACCGTCAGCATGACGACGCTTCATAACACATCAGGCGAAGAGGTCGCGGACACGAAGCTCGAAATTGGGGAGAAGGGGCGAGGTCAGGGTATCGCCGACCGCAATGCGCGTGAAGCGCTCGCCGATCCGGCGGAATACCCGGACCGTCTTTTCGGACGGATCCGCGATCCAGTATTCGCCGACGCCGAGTCGTTCGTAGGTCTTGTACTTGACCTGTTCGTCGTACTGGCGATTCGAGTCCGACAGAATCTCGATCATGAGGTCGGGAGCGCCTTCGGCGTGTTTGTCGTCGATGATGTGAGCCCGAGCCGGGGTGATGAAGAGCACGTCGGGTTGAACGACATCGAAGATCGAGAGAACGACATCGTACGGGGCGTAGAACAATTCACCGGCGCCGGCGCTCTCACACGGGAGCAGCGCAGCCGTGAAGCGCTTGGAGATCCGCTGGTGCTGCGTGTTCGGCGAAGGACTCACGTAATGCTCCCCGTCGATGATCTCGTGACGACGACCGTCGTCGGGGATGGCGAGGTAGTCCTCGTAGGTGAGCTTGATCGAGGTCTGCGGTGCCATGCAGGGTAGTGTACCTCCGCGTCAGACGAAGAGGTCGGCGATGCTGAGCTGGAAACCGGGGAGGAGGGGAGTGGTGATGATGTCGCTGACGGCGGCCGGCGCGAACCTGTTGCCCGCGCGGCGGAAGACCTTCACGGATTCTGCTTCCGGGTCGACGATCCAGTACTCGAGGACGCCCGACATCTCGTATTGCTGGTACTTCACCCGCTCGTCGTAATCGCGATTCGAGGAAGAGAGGACTTCGACGACGAGATCGGGTGCTCCTTTGATGATTCCGGAGATGATCGATGCCCGGCCCTTGCTCACGAACAACACATCCGGCTGCAGGACCGTGTGCTCGCTGAGCACGTCACACGGGGAGCCGACGACCCAGCCCAGTGCGTATGCGTCGACATGGTTCGAAAGCCAGGTAATGAGCCGAGCAACGATCAGTTGGTGTTTGAATGAAGGCGAAGGACTCACGAAATACTCTCCGTCGATGATCTCGTGACGGCGACCGTCGTCGGGGATGGCGAGGTAGTCCTCGTAGGTGAGCTTGATCGAGGTCTGCGGTGCCATGCAGGGTAGTGTACCTCCGGTCACAGGAAGAGGTCGGCGATCCGGAGCTGGAAGCCAGGGAGGAGGGGAGTGGTGAGGATGTCGCTGACGGCGACCGGTGAGAACTTGTTCCCGGTGCGGCGGAATACCTTCACGGATTCTGCCTCCGGGTCTACGATCCAGTACTCGAGGACGCCGGACATCTCGTATTGCTGGTACTTCACTCGCTCGTCGTAATCGCGATTCGAGGAAGAGAGGACTTCGACGACGAGATCGGGTGCTCCTTTGATGATTCCGGAGATGATCGATGCTCGGCCCTTGCTCACGAACAACACATCCGGCTGCAGGACCGTGTGCTCGCTGAGCACGTCACACGGGGAGCCGACGACCCAGCCGAGCGCATGGGCGTTGGCGTGGACTCGCATCTGCGTGAGAAGCTCGGCGACGGCATTCTGGTGCTTGAAATTCGGTGAAGGACTCACGAAATACTCTCCGTCGATGATCTCGTGACGGCGACCGTCGTCGGGGATGGCGAGGTAGTCCTCGTAGGTGAGCTTGATCGAGGTCTCGGCTGCCATGACGAAGAGTGTACCTCGGTGAACAGATGCCAGGGCACGCAGCGGAGCTGCGTGCCCTGCCTGGATGGATTTACTTCGCGAACACGTCGTCGACGTTCACGATCGTCACGTTCGCGGGCTTGAGGTTCAGCTTGTAGCTGCCGATCACCTTGTCCTCTTCCGCGAGCTCGGGTTTGGGAGCGTCGTACTGGATCGACGACGGCCCGTCTTTGAGGAGCGTCTCGCGCAGGCCCTCGGCGTCTTTGGTGATGATCACCACCTGGAGGTCCTTCGCCGAGAGGTACTTCTTGATCGCGCGGTTGACGTCGGCCCGGGTGAGCTTGGCGTACGCGGCGCGCATCGTGTCGACGTAGTCACCCATGCCATACCACCACGAGTCGAGCGCGTAACCGAGGCGCTGGTTCTGGTTGGCGGTCAGCAGGTAGACGTTCTTCATCATGTAGTCGCGGGCCTTGTCGAAGTCCTCCTGTGACAGGCCGTTGTCGATGAATTTCTGCGTCTCGTACAAGGCGATGCGCATCGCCATCTGGGCGTTCTCCGGCACGACCGGACGGATCCAGATCTCGAAGATCTGATTGCGGCGGGCGATGTTCGGGCTGGGGAAGAACTGGAACCCGGGGCGATTGAAGTGCTCGATGTACGCGTAGTCGCCGTAGTTGAGACCGCGCGCCTCACGGATGCGGTCGTAGAGGTGCGACATCGACGCGCGGTGCTCCCCGAGCCACGCCCGGGCCACGTTCAGCGCCGCGAAGTCGGCGGCGTTGCGGGTAATGGGAATCGGATGGCCCATCGAGATCGCCGTGGCCCGCGTCTCCTTCTTGATGATCTGGACCTCGAGCCCTTCGGGCCGTGCGGCCTTGAAGGGCTGGAGACCGGCGAGCGCCTTCTCTTCCTCACCGGCGCCGAGGGCGCCGAGGTCGGCGGCGAGACGGGACTTGAGCGTGTCGGGGTAGTCCCCGGAGAGGCCGACCACCACGTTCGAGGCGTTGTAGCTCGCCTCGACGAACTTCTTTACGTCCTCGAGCGTGATCGACTCGAGGCCGGCGACCGTGCCGAGGACGGTGTGGCCGTATGGTGTGCCCTCGAAGATCACGTTCTGGAGCTGTTCCTTGCCCAGCTCTTCCTCGTTGTTGTTGCGCAGGTCCTGTTCGAGCGCATTGAGCTGCTGATCCTTCAGACGCTGAAAATCGTCTTCCCGAAAGCCCGGGGCGAGGAGCTGCGGCAGGACGACCGGGAGGAACTTGTCGATGTTGTCCTTGTGGACGAGGGCGGTGAAGGTGGTCATCTCCTTGTCGACGAGATTGCCGAACCCTCCGGCGATCGGGTAGAGGGCCTTGTTGATCTCATCGATGCGCATCTCCTTCGATCCCGCCTCGGTGATCATCGAGGCGGCGAGCTGCGCGAGGCCTTCCTTCCCCTTCGGATCGGCTGCCGAGCCGACCGTGAAGAGGAACTTCATCATCACGTTCGGAAGCACCGACTTCTGCTCGAGGAAGCGGATCTGCACCTGCTGCCCCTCGCTGGCGGCCGAGGCCATCGAGACGACCGACGGAAGGTTGGCGATGCCGTCGGCGAGCGGCTGCTCCGAGAGCGTGGTCACGACGAGGTTCTTGTCGGTGAAGTACTCCTGCGCGGTCTCCTGAATCGTTGCCGGCGTGATCGTGGCCAGCTCGCGGAAGTATTTGTTGATCGTGTCATACGAGCGCTCGAAGTGCGCGAAGCTCGCGATCGTCGAGGCAATGGCGTCGGTGTTGTCGAGCGCGCGGACGAAGCCGTAGCGCGCGTTCGACTTCGCGTCGGCGACCCGCGTCGCGTCGAGCTGCTTCGAGCGCATCTTTGCGAACGTCTCCAGGATCTGATCGCGGACGTAGACCGCGTCCTTCCCGTCCTTCACGCGCGCGAAGACGGTGAAGAGCGTGGGATCGACGTTCGGGCCGCCGAAGAAGAAGAGCTGGTCGACTTTCTGCTCCTGCTCGACGAGGCGCTTGTAGAGATCGGAGGTCGAGCCGAAGGAGAGGTCGAAGGCCACGTCCATCGCGGCCTGGTCCTTCATCTGGAACGCGGACGGACCATGGAAGGCGACCGTCACCCAGGGGAGGGTTTGCGAGGTCCAGGGCACGTGCGCGTAGACCGGACCCTTGTGCTCGGGCTCCTGGGGGATGTCGACGGTGAACGTGCCGCGCTGCCAGTCGCCCCAGTGCTTCTCGACGAGCTGGAAGACGCGGGTGGGCTCGACGTCGCCGGCCACGAGGATGGTGGTCTTCTCCGGACGGTACCAGCGCGAGAAGAACGTCTTCGCGTACTCGTACTGGTTGGGCATGTCCTCGATGTCTTGAATGAAGCCCATCGTGGTGTGTTTGTACGGATGGGTGGTGTACGCCGCGTCGCGCTGGACCTCGAGGAGCTTGCGGATCGGACTCTGCGAGTTCTTGTTGTACTCGCCGAGGACCGCCCGCGCCTCGGTCTTGAATGCTTCTTCCGGGTAGGAGAGGTTCTTGAAGCGGTCCGCTTCCATCTCCAGGATCTGCTCGAGGTCTTCTTTCGCGAACGTGATGTGGTAGTTCGTCAGGTCATCGGAGGTGTACGCGTTCTGGCGCGCGCCGGCCTTGGTGATGATCGAGTTGTAGACGTCGGGCGGGTACTTCTTCGTGCCACGGAACATCATGTGCTCGAAAAAGTGGGCGAAGCCCGATTTGCCTGGCTCGACCTCGTTGCGCGAACCGGTCTGCACGGGGATCTGCAGCGAGACGATGTTCGGGAAACCGGTGGGGATGACGATCACCTTCAGGCCGTTCGGAAGGGTTTTTTCCGAGGCCTTGAAAGGGAGAATATCGGGGAGGATGTCATTCGCGGCCTGCGCGAATGCCGCAAACGGAAGCGCGACCGTGAAGAGAGCAGCCGCCAGAAATCTGAATCGAAACATAGTTCTCCTTTTGCTCGAAGGTGAGAAAGAAAGTCTCAACGTCTCGAAGTCGCGGGGATGTTGCCTCGGTCTTCGAGACTAGACTGCGAGACTTTACGACTTTGAGGCTTTACGGTTCTGTGACTCTTCAGGATCGAGGGGCCCGTCCTGCAGATCGGCACGGATGATGAGGTCGAGGAAGAGCTCCCGGACGCCGTTCCGTCCCTTCTCCCGGTAGACACGCCGCACGTCGGACGGCTCGAGGCGGATCCCGGTCATGGCCTCGAGGTATTGGCAGAAGACGACCGCACGGGAGCGGAAGGAGATGACCAGGATCAGCAGCAGGACGCCGGCGATCAGGAGCGGCATCGCGGAAGCGAGGGTGTCGACCTGGAAGAGCTTATCCATTGGACCGGACGAATGCTATCAGAGGAGGTTGGCGGTTGGCAGTTGGCGGTTGGCGGGGGCCCCACGAGGGCTGTCGTGCCGAGGGCTGGATGCTCGAGATGCCAGCGCGCATCACGACTCCCGCCAACCGCCAACCGCCAACCGTCAATCGTCAACCGTTCCGGGCATCCTCCTTGTAAGACACCGGACTGGAGGATTCTCGATGTCGGAGGAACGTTACGAGCCGGTGTCGTGCGACTACCACGATCAGCTCGAAGCCGCAGCAATGCACAAGAGCATGGTGGAGCTGGAGTTCGAGCTGGACGGCGTGCCGCAGAAAGAGCGGGGGCGCGTGGAGGACGTCTACACGGCCAACGGCGCGGAGTTCATCCGCTTCGCGGCCGACTCGGGCCCGCTGGAGATCCGTCTCGATCACATCATCTCGTTCAAGGAGTGAAAAACAGTCCTGAGTCCTGAGTCCTCAGTCCTGAGTAGGCGGCGTCGCGGACTCAGCACTCAGCACCCATGACTTCAGCACTCAGGACTCAGCACTCAGGACTCAGGACTCAGCACTCAGCACTCAGCACTCAGAACTCAGCACTCAGGACTCAGCACCCAGCACTCAGCACTCAGCACCCAGCACCCAGCACCGCCTCCGGCGTTATCATTCTCGCGATGCCCAAGCCTCTCTTCTACACCGGCACGGCCTTCTGCCTGTTCCTGGCGCTGACCAGCGCGGCGGAGGCGGCTCGCCAGCTGCGTGCCGGCGCGCTGTCGTTTGCGGGACTGCCGCCCGGACCGTACGCGGCGTGGGCGATCGTGGTCGCGTTCCTGTCGGGCCTGGCCATCGCCGCGCTCTTCCTGCGGATGGCCGCGCTGCTCGCTGCGCGCAACCTCTTCGCGGCGTTCGTGGCTCTCGTTTCGCTGACCGCGGCGACCGGCGCGCTCGCGGGGGTGCTGTTTCTGCAGTGGCGGATCCTGGAGACGGACGGGACGCAACTCGGGGAGATCCACTTTGCGGCGCTTCTCGTCCTCGGCTTCTTCGTCTCGCTCAGTCTTCTCTCGCTCCGTCCCTACTTCAACATCCAGGCGAGCCGGTTTCTCTCCGCCCTGGTCTTCTTCCCGATGCCGCTGTTCGTGCTGATCGTCGCCCAGGAGATGTTCCTGCGGACGTCGACGGCACCGCTCCCGAGCGCATCGCCGGCGTCGCGGGTCTTCTTTGCCGTGCTGGCGATCCTCTTCGTCTCGATCGCGGTCCACTCGATCCGCCACCGTCACCTGTTCCTCGAGATGACGAACCTGCGCGAGCTGCTCGACTCGCGGGTCGATCCGGCGTCGAGGCACGGAAGACCGATCGGCGGCGTCGCCTTCGACTCCTGACTTCAGGGCGCAGAGGGCAGGGCGCAGGGGGCAGGAGAATGGTCGTCGAGCCCCTGCTCTGCCCTCTGCGCCCTGCGCCCTACAATGCGCGCGTGCCGGTTCTGCAACTCTTCCTCTTCACGATCCTCCTGCCGCTGATGACGATCGTCATGCTGTGGCGCCGTCCGCGTCTTCCGGTTGGCGGCTGGCTGGCGACGCTGTTCGCGGCGATCGGAATCACCGGGTTCAGCGTGCTCACCGCACCGTGGGGATGGTTCGGACTGCCGGTGCGCTACGCGCTGGTGGCGCTCTTCGCGATCGCCACCATCGCCTCCCTGCGGCGGCCGGTTCCTGCGGAGTCGAAAGAAGAGTCGCCGCTGCGAGCGATCGTGAAGATCCTGCTGGGATTCTTCTTCGGCGGCGTGGCGATGGGCGTCATTCGCGGACACCAGGTACCGCGGGGCGCGATCGACCTGGGGTTTCCGCTGCGCGGCGGCTCTTTCCTCATCGGACATGGCGGCAGCACGGCTCCCTCGAACATCCACCACGCTCATGAGCAGCAGCGCTACGCCCTCGACATCATGAAGCTCAATGCGTTCGGCTCGCGCGCCAGGGGACTGTATCCGCGCGATCTGCGGCGCTACGCGATCTTCGACGCGGAGGTGCTGAGTCCCTGCAACGGCACCGTCGTCTCCGTCGTCGGCACGCTTCCGGATCAGACGCCCGGGACCGTCGACGCAAAGAACGCCGCGGGGAATCACGTCATCGTCCGCTGTGGCGATGCGCAGGTCACGCTCGCGCACCTTCGCCGTGACAGTGTCGCCGTGGGCGCGGGGGCGAGCGTGAACGCCGGTCAGCTCCTCGGCCGGGTCGGCAACTCCGGCAACACCACCGAGCCACATCTGCACGTGCACGCGGAGCGCAACGGCGTCGCGATCCCGGCGAAGCTCGGAGGCGAGTGGTGGGTGCGGAACGAAGTCGCGCGGCGGTAACTTTGGAGTGCGGAAGCAGCGCCTCCGCTTTCCGCCCGGACCGCCGGCGTCCCCGCCGGCTGACGCGCGGACGTCTCGCCCGCGCGTGAAGGCCCGCTATGCAGGGCCCTGGTTGCGCCGGAGGCGCGGCAGAGGGTAGCCGGTGGCGAGCGCGGCGCGCCGCCACCGGTCCGCCGGTTGTTGTCGATTGCGCCCCGGCAGGGGCGGCAGACGTCTCTTCCGCCCCTGCCGGGGCGGTTTGAGCTGCGTGCGTTCCTTTCCGGTGGCTACGCGCTTTCGCGCTTGCCACCGGCTACCCTCTGATGTCCCTTCGGGACCCCGAAATGTCCAAACTCCAGGACGCGCGGGCGTCTCGCCCGCGCGTGTGCGTGCACATCAGAGGCCGAGACGGCGGCGGTCCGCTGGATTTGAGACGATCCGCGTTGCCTCCGCGCTCCGCACCGCCCGCTCGCGTCATGGCCGCTCTTCTGCGCCCTGCGCTCTGCGCCCTGCGCTCTGATTCTCCGCGAGCCACGTCATCGCGCGATGCACGCGGTCGTAGCCGCTGGGGTGGTCATAGAAGGTCACTTCCTCGAGCGGCGTGGGCTTCAGCTTGCGATACGTCGACAGGCGGAGGGCTACGGTCGCGAAGCCGTGCGGCTCACGCGCGGCGTTGATCGCGAACGCGTCCGCCTCCGCCTCGGCCTGACGGACGATCGTGGCCAGGACCGGCGTCATCACCGTCATGAAGACCGCGAGGATCAGTACCGCAAGCGGAAGCCCCGCGGGATCGCCGCGGTCGGTGATGCCCCAGCGGCTGCCCCAGCGCCCGAGCGCGCCGTCGAACGAACGATGGAGCACGAAAAACGCGAGGGTGATCAGCAGCGTCGAGTAAATCAGCAGCCGCTGCGAGTGATGGAGGACGTAGTGCCCCATCTCATGCGCCATCACCAGGCGGATCTCCTCGAGCGACGTGCGCTCGAGAAGGTTGTCGTTCAGAGAAATGCGCGTCGTGCCGAAGAGTCCCTGGACGTTCGCGCTGATCCGCGTCGTCTGCCTCGACTGATCGACGACGTAGACGTCGTCGGCGGGAATGCGGTTCGCCCGCGCCAGCGACATGACCTCGTCGCGAACGCGTCCCGGCGGCAGCGGCGTGTAGTCGTTGAAGAGCGGAGAGATGACGACCGGGGCGACGATACCGATGAAGATCGACGTCACGAGCACGATCGCGCCCGCCCAGATCCACCAGCGCGCGCCCGCGCGACGGACGGCCGCGTACAACACGGCGATCAGCAGCGGCACGAACAGGAACTGGAGTCCGAGGGCGATCAGTCTCTCGCCGAACCACGCGCCGAAGGTCTGCGTCGACAGGCCGTACTGGTGTTCTCGGACGAAGTCCGCGTAGATCGTGAGCGGGAGATCGAGGACGAACATCACCGCGACCCACAACGTGACGTAAAGCATCGTCGTGAGGAACGGCTTCTTCGCGACGCGTTGCGCGAGCTCGCGCATGCGTCGCGAGAGGCCGGTCGCGAGAAGGACCATGGCGACGACGAAGAGGGACACGAGGTTCCAGAGCCGCAGCCAGTACCCTCCCTCGTAGTACGCGTCGGACCTCGCGCGCTGCTCGTCGGACAGCACCGACAGGTAGGCCTCGGTCGCTTGCTCGGCGTTGAACGTCGGCGACGGCTTCGCCGCCTCGGGGACGATGAGCCCGGGCGGCAACTCCTGCGGAGCGGCGAGAACGAGAAGAAGGAGGGCGATCTGCATGCTTGTTCTACGGACGTGCCTGCCGTGAAGTTGCTGGGTGGGTGGCCGGGCCGGCGGGCCGCCGGTGGACCGGCCGGCCGGCGCTCCCGGCCGGCGCTTGCAGATGAGATGATTTGGCCATGGATCCGTTTCTTGCCGCAGCGATCGAAGAAGCCCGCGCCGGACTGGCCGAGGGCGGCATTCCCATCGGTTCCGTGCTCGTGCACGAGGCGAAAATCGTCGGCCGGGGCCACAACCGCCGCATCCAGCGCGGCAGCGCGACGCTGCACGGCGAGATGGACGCCCTCGAGAACGCAGGCCGTTTGACAGCACGCGTGTACCGCGAGAGTACGCTCTACACGACCCTCTCGCCCTGCGCGATGTGCACGGGCGCGATCCTCCTCTACCGAATCCCCCGCGTGATCGTCGGCGAGAACCGCACGTTCCTCGGCGAGGAGGACCTCCTGCGCTCGCGGGGCGTTGTCGTCGAGGTGCTCGACGACGCCGATTGCATCGCGATGATGACGACGTTCATCGAAGAGAATCCGCGGCTCTGGAACGAGGACATCGGGGAGTGAGCCGGCACCTGCCGGCGGCGCTGGCCGGCCAGGTGCATCGCGCCTCCTACCTCTGCGCCAGCAGCACCAGCAGCAGTGCGATCACTCCGGGAAGAGCCTGCACCAGCAGGATCGAGCGCTTCGCCGTGAGCCCGCCGACGATACCCGCGATGATGACGCACGACAGGAAGAAGACCCTCACCGAAAAGGCGTTGGGCCGCAGCACTCCCCAGATCAGACCGGCCGCGAGAAACGCGTTGTAGAGTCCCTGGTTCGCGGCGAGGGACTTCGTGCTCTCCGCCATCTCGCGTGAGAGCCCGAAGATCCGCCGCCCAGCCGGCTTCGTCCAGAGGAAAGACTCCAGAACGAAGAAGGCGAGGTGAAGCGCCGCGACCACGCCGAGGGCAACGGAAGCGAGAAGACTCGACATCGCTACACGATCTTCTTGATGCCTTCGGCGGTCGCTGCGGTGTCGACCGAATAGAGCAGGGCAACGCCCTGGGTGGTTGCCGCCTGCGCGAGCACGTTCATCTGCTGTTGCGCGTACACGGCGTTCTGCATCGCCAGCCCGATGGACTGGGCCGCGGTCTGATAGAGACTGCCCATCGCCATGGCCGGCGCCTCGCCCAGAACCTTCACGTTGGTCTGGGTCACGGCGTCGGTGATCTGCGGGTTCACGGTCATGATGTGCGTCCTCACGAGGCAGTATAGCGATTCGTCGGGAGTGTCCGGCGTGCGCCGAGGTTGTCGAGACGGCGCATCAAGGTGGCGTTGGTGAGGAGGAAGACCATCACCGGATCGTCGGTGCTGACGGCATCGGCGAGCTTCTGCAGGCGGTCCCCTCCGGAGAAGTGAAACGACTTCGCGGCAACGGCGACGAGCTCGACGCCCATCGGAAGCGTGGTCAGGTTCTTGCGCGCGAGCCAGACGGTGTTGACCCACTTTGCCTCGCGGCAGGCGGCGAGAATGGCCGCCTGCTTCTCCTCGGAGAACTGCGACTGGGCGAGGTCGTCCGACAGATTCAGCGTGCCGGCTTCCTGGCGGGCGGTCTCGAGGAGTTGCATCTGCTGGTCGTGCCGCTTGCTCCATTCGTGCGCGTCGCGCTCGCGACCCTGTTCGCGAAGCGCGGCGTAGGCCAACTCGCAGGAAGGGAGCACGAGCGTCCAGTCACGCTGCATGGCATTCGACAGGTGGCGCACGCCTTCGAGGTTGCCACGCTGCACGAGAATGCGGCCAACGTGAAAGGCCGCCGCCGCGTCGGCCCCGTTGCGCCCGAGGAGGGTCTCGTAGATCGGCAGCGCCTCGGCATCGCGGCCGAGATCGACGAGCGCCGCCGCCTTCTGATGCAGCGCGGAGTCGTCCGTTTCCGCCGCGTCGAGAGCAACCGGCTCGGCAACCCTCGTCCGCGCCTCGGCGAGCTCGCGATGGCGCTGCTCCCACTGCGGCCTCATCACGTCGCGCCACTCGCGATCGACCTCGACGATCAGCGCCGCCGTGGTGCGACCGAGGAGGTCGTCCGCGGCGCAACGAGGAACGAGTCCGATGACGGGTGCGGGGATGCCCAGATGCTCGAGACGGGCGAGTAGGGCGGGGTGCGTGTCGTCGATGGCGGTGTGACGCTGGAGCTCGGTCGCGAGCACATCTTCGAAAGGCGGGGCCAGGACCTCGTCGCGTCTGCGGCGCAGATCGTCGATCGGATTGCGCGGCGGCTGCGGATCGGATCCCACGCGCTCCCACAGCGGCTCCCAGAAGCGGCGTTCGACGAGCTGGGACGACACCGCGACCCAGGCGAGCGCGCGCGCCGCGGTCTCCCGCGACGTCAGCTCGGCCGATGCATCATCGGCCGCGAGCTCGTGCTTGCGCGCGAGGACGAGCGTGATCAGCATCAGACGCTCGGCATACCAGTGCACGAGCTTCTGCAGCATCCGCACGATCCGTCCGCGCCGAGCGTCGATGGATGCGAGGATGTTCGACCAAGTGACGCGTACGCGCCAGCTCCAGGCGGCGAGGCGTCCGTGGCGGCCGGAGAGGTGTCCGAGCTCGTGCGCCAGCACGGCCTTCATCTCGTCGGGAGCAAGCGTTAGGAGGAGAGGCAGGCCGATGACGAGGTGCCGGCGCCACCCGAACAGACCGCCCAGACGCGGCGTCTCGACGACGCCTGCGTTCATCTCGACCGCCAGGAGAACGGCGTCGAGCGCCGGCACTCGCAGGCGCTCTCGAATGAGGTCGATCACGGCGAACAACCGCGGCGCTTCGTGCCGCCGCAGCTCCCTTCCGGACGGCGGCTCGAGACGGACGAACATCGCCCGGCCGATCACCCAGCTGAAGAGCAGCGGAATCCAGACGAACTTCAGCAGCGGCCAGGCCCGCGAGAAGACGATCAGGGCGATGACGCCGGCGCTGAACAGCAGCGCCGTCGCGAGCAGTGTGCCGATGATCGCGTAGCCGAGCCCGATCCAGGCCAGAACACGGAGACGATACCGCCTCGGAGACGCGCTCGCGGCCGCGTTCAGCCGCTCCACGACGACGGCACGCTGTTCGAACGAGAGAGACATGGCGGACCGGTCGTCATGGTACCTCGGCAGAACGTTCATCGTTCATCCTTCCGCGTTCATCGTTCGTTAGAATACGAGTCGCCCCATGTCCTTCGTTCACCTCCACCTCCACACCGAATACTCACTGCTCGACGGCGCCTCGCGACCCGAGGATCTGGCCAAACGCGTGGCCCAGCAGGGGATGCCCGCCTGCGCCATCACCGACCACGGCAACATGTTCGGGGCCGTCGAGTTCTACAACGCCATGAAAAAGGAGGGCGTCAAACCGATCATCGGCTGCGAGATGTACGTGGCCTACGGATCGCGGTTCGACAAGACCTCCGTGGAAGACCAGCAGGCCGACGCGGGGTCGAACAACCACCTCATCGTCCTCGCGCAGAACGACACCGGCTACAGGAACCTGGTCAAGCTCGTCAGCGCCGGGTACACCGAGGGCTTCTACTACAAGCCGCGCATCGACAAGGACCTCCTGCGCGAGCACCGCGAGGGACTGATCGTCCTCTCGTCATGTCTGAAAGGCGAGGTCTCGCAGAGTCTCGCCGGCGGGAACTGGCAGAAGGCGAAGGATGCCGCACTCACCTATCGGGAGATCCTCGGGCCTGAGAACTTCTTCCTCGAGATCCAGGATCACGGCATCCCCGACCAGCAGAAGATCATCCCGATGATGGCCCGGCTGGGGGAGGAAGTCGGTCTACAGCTCGTAGGAACGAACGACTCGCACTACCTCGACAAGTCCGACGCCTTCGCCCACGAAGTCCTCCTCTGCATCGGCACCGGCAAGACCCTCGGCGACGAGAAGCGGATGAAGTTCTACAGCGATGACTTCTACGTCAAGGGGCCGGACGAGATGCGCCGCGTCTTCACCGACTACCCCGAGGCCGTCAGCAACACATTGCGCATCGCCGAGCGCATCAACCTCTCGCTCGACGTCAAGGGACATCACCTCCCGAACTTCCCGGTGCCGGAAGGGGCGACGCTCGCCGATCACTTCGCCAGAGTGGCCCGCGCGGGACTCGACAAGCGCCTCGCGTCGATGGCGCATCTGTTCGCGGCGAAACGAAAGAAGCACGAGCCGCAGGAGTATTACGAGCGTCTCGAGCGAGAGATCGAGATCATCAGGAACATGGACTTCCCCGGCTACTTCCTGGTGGTCTGGGACTTCATCAAGTTCGCGAAGGAGCATGGGATCCCCGTGGGTCCGGGCCGGGGCTCGGCCGCGGGCTCGGTCGTGGCCTGGGCTCTGGACATCACGAACGTCGATCCGCTCGACTACGACCTCCTTTTCGAGCGTTTCCTCAACCCCGAGCGCATCTCGATGCCCGACATCGACCTCGACTTCTGCATGAATCGCAGGGGCGAAGTCATCGAATACGTCCGCAAGAAATACGGTGAGGAGAACGTCGCGCAGATCATCACCTTCGGAACGATGGCCGCGAAGTCGGTCGTGCGGGACGTCGGCCGCGTCCTCGGACATCAGTACGCATTCGTCGACAGGATCTCGAAGATGATCCCGGGAGGTCCAGGGGTCACGCTCACGGACGCCAAGAAGGACTCTCCACAGCTCGCCGACGCCATCAAGAACGACGAGGAAGTGAGGAAGATCGTCGAGATCGGCGAGAAGCTCGAGGGGCTCTCCCGTCACGCCGGCATGCACGCGGCCGGGGTGGTCATCACCCCCGAGCCGGTGACGAACTACGTTCCGCTCTACCGCACGAACCGCGATGAAATCGTGACCCAGTTCGACATGCGCGTGGTCGAGAAGATGGGCCTCGTGAAGATGGACTTCCTCGGTCTGCGGACGCTGACGGTCATCGACGACGCCATCAAGTCCGCGAAGCAGGTCGACGGTCTGGACATCGACATCGAGAGCATTCCTCTCGACGATCCGGAGGTCTTCCGTCTCTTCCAGGAAGGGCGGACGAAGGGCGTGTTCCAGTTCGAGTCGGGCGGCATGGTCGATCTGATCCGCAAGGCGCGCCCGACGCAGTTCGAGGACCTCGCCGCGCTCAACGCCCTCTACCGCCCGGGCGCGCTCGACGCGGGCATGGTCGACGAGTACGTGAGGCGCAAGAACGGCAAGGCCGTGAAGTATCTCGTACCGGCGATGAAGGACGTGCTCGAAGAGACGTACGGCGTCATCGTCTACCAGGAGCAGGTCATGCAGATCGCGCAGCAGGTCGCAGCCTACAGTCTGGGACAGGCCGACCTGCTTCGGAAAGCGATGGGCAAGAAGGACGTCGCGATCATGGCCGCGGAGCGCGAGAAGTTCGTCGAGGGCGCCCTCGCCAATGGCTATGACAAGAAGAAGGCCAACGAGATCTTCGACTACATCGAGCCCTTCGCGCGGTACGGCTTCAACAAGTCGCACTCGGTGGCCTATGCGCTGGTCGCGTATCAGACGGCGTGGCTGAAGCTGCACTATCCGAGGCACTTCATGGCCGCGCTGCTGTCGTCGGAAATGGATCGCACCGAGGCGGTGGTGAAGTTCATCGGCGAGGCGAAGTCGATGGGCATCGAGGTGCTGCCGCCGGACGTGAACGAATCGAACATGTACTTCACCGTGGTCGGTCCGAACATCCGTTTCGGCCTCGGCGCGGTGAAGGGGGTGGGGCAGGGCGCGGTGGAGTCGATTCTCGACGCGCGCCGGCGCGTCGGCCGTTATACGGCCCTCCTCGGCTTCTGCGAGGAGGTCGACCTCCGCGCGTGCAACAAGAAAGTCCTCGAGGCACTGATCAAGTCGGGATCGTTCGACTTCATCGGGACGTCCCGCCGCGCGCTGTTCGAGCAGCTCGACTCGACGGCGGATTCCGCGCAGCGGACCAAGGATGAGAAGGAGCGCGGCCAGAACTCGCTGTTCTCGATGTTCACGTCGTCCTCGCCCCTCTCGTCTCTGGGCGGGGAGAGGGCCGGAGTGAAGGGAAGCGCGCCCGAATGGCCGGAGGACGAGCGGCTCCGATACGAGAAGGAAACCCTCGGTTTCTACATCACCGGCCATCCGCTCAACAAATTCAACGACGAGCTGAATCTCTTCGCGAACGCCACGACCGACACCCTGTACCGCCATATCGACGAGACCGTGAACATCGGCGGGATCGTGTCGCAGATGAAGAAGTCGAAGATCAAGAAAGGGCCGAACGAGGGGAAGCTCATGGCCAAGTTCTTCCTCGACGACCAGGCCGGCTCGGTCGAAGTCGTGGTCTTCTCCGATCTGTATGCGAAGTACATGAAGTGGCTCGACAACGGCGTGGCGGTGCTGGTCACGGCGACCGTCAAAGACACCGGGGGGCAGCA
This sequence comes from uncultured Thermoanaerobaculia bacterium, assembly GCA_964558905.1. Taxonomy (GTDB): domain Bacteria; phylum Acidobacteriota; class Thermoanaerobaculia; order Gp7-AA8; family Gp7-AA8; genus QHVT01. Next base: position 17,342 of record CAZLGP010000205.1, read on the forward strand.
GGCGGGACGCTCGGCATCGCTGCAGAGCGCCGAACAGAGCGCGCAGCACATCGACGACGAGTACGGCGGGCATCCGGAGACCTCGCACGCACGCATCAGCGCATACGAGCTGCGGATCGGGGATGCCGACGACGACCGCGATCCGAAGGAGATTGAGCGGGAGAAATACGGCACGGATGTGGACAAGGCGAACCTGTCCCTGTTCGGAGGAGTGGCTCCCTCCTCCGTGGATGACGTCGTGGATGACGCCGACGCCTTCAACGACGCCGTCGAGGCGATTGCCGATGAGTCCGTGACCGAGCCGCCCGCGGCGACGAGCTTCGCCGCACATGCCGCCGCGTTTCACGAGTCGCCCATCACGCCCGAGCTTTCCGCGCTGGAGATCGTGCCGCTCGACGGGATCCGCGACAAGAAGGTGAAGGAGATCGCGCTCGAGGTGCCCTATGCGCGGATGTCCGAAGACACGGTGAAGAAGATCCGCGAGATCGTGGAGGAGCATTCGGGCGAGACCCCGGTGACGGTAACGATCGTCGAGCTGCCACCCGCCGTCGCCGAGCAGACCGGGGCCCCGCAGATGCGGCTGAAGGTGAACCATCATTTCCGCGTTCAGCCCGGTCCGGAGCTCAGCGCCGCGCTCACGGCCGTGCACGCCAACCCGCGCTACGTGTTCTAGTGGGCTGCTACCCGTCAGGCGCGCTGCCGCTCGAAGCCGCGACCGTCGAATGGATCCGTGACGTGCCGTGAGGCGGAGCGACAAGCGCTGCCGGCCGTGCCGGCCCCCATCCAACGATAGGGAGGCCCTCCCCGAATGGACGCCGCAACGTCTTGTATACTCCTTGCGGGTCCGTAGTTATCTCAACTCCCGGGGGAAACGACACGATGGCTGCGATTCGAGCGACGGCAGCGGTAGTTCTGATTCTGTTCACCGTAGCCGCGGCGCTCGGAGACTGCGTCACCACCACGCGCCTGCTCTCGACGCGCCAGTCCCAGCCGAACCTGATCAACGGCCCGGTCGCCTGGAGCGGCAGCGTCCTCGGCGTTGCCAAGACGCAGGAAGGCGTCGGGACGGCGGTCTGGTTCGCCGTGTACTCCGAAGACCTGCAGACGCTCGTGGGGGACCGGCTGGTTGCCAACGACTCCCGCGCCATCGTCGCGCTCGAATGGACGGGCACGGAGTTTGGTCTCTTCTACCGTACCCAGAACCAGCGTCTCCACCTGCAGCGGCTCTCCCTGATGGGCGAGCCGATCGGCGGGCCGATCGCGATCACTCCGTCGCGCACGGTCTATGCGGGCGACGAGATCGACATCGAGTGGAGCCCGGTCTTCGACGCGTACGTCGTCGCCCGCGACATCTCACAGGGGCAGCACAAGGGCATCTGGGTCACGTTCGTCGACCGTGAAGGCGCGCACCGCACCGATCGAAAGCTCTCGGTGTTCGCGGCGACCCAATCGGATCTCTCGGTCTCGGTGACCGCCTCTGGTGTGGTGGGCGTCTTTTTCAAGGACTTCAACGGGACGATTTCTTTCGCGCGCATGACCGAGACCGGCACGCCGATCGCGTATTCGGTGACGCCGACGGCCGGCAATTTCATCCAGACCGCGGCGCACGGCGGTCGCTTCGTCGTCGTACACTCCGTCGCCAACGGCCCTAAGACGGAGATCCGTTGGATGGTGGTGGATACGTCCCATCAGATCGTCCGCGCCGATGGCCTCCTCCTCGAAGGGGTTGGCGAGGACGTCTGGCCCCTGGCCCTGATTTCCAGCGGGGAGGAGCTGGCGCTCGCATACCTGAGCACCGAGGATCGAAACAAGCCGCTGATCACGTCGTATCGCCTGCGACGCTTCACCATCGACGGGACGACGCTGAGCGACACGAACTTCGCCGCGGCGGGAGCCGGTGCGGCGATCCGCGCCGAATCGGATCATGACTTCGTCTGGACGGGCTCGTCGTACCTCCAGGCCGCGGTCCGTCGTTCCCCGGACCTGCTGAACTCTCACTTGCAGCGCTATTGTCCGCTGCGGGTGGGCATCACGACGGACGTTGCCTACGGCCGCCCCCGAGAGCCGGTCGTCTTCACGGCCACGCCGGAGGGCGGCGTGCCGGGATACACATACGCGTGGACCTTCGGCGACCCGCAGCGCGTGTTCCGCACGCAGAGCGTCGCCCGCACGTACGCGAATCTGGGAACGTACACCGCGACGCTGACCGTCACCGACACGACCGGCGCCATCGTCACGACGACCTATACGGTCAACGTGGTGAACGTGAAGCGACGCTCGGCCAGGCACTGACGCGGAGGGCCGGCGCGCCGCTCGCTGTCAGGCTACCGCGGCCGGCTCGCTTCCACGAACGCGATGAAGTCCTTCCCATTCACCGGGGGCGTGATCAGATAGCCCTGCATCTGATCGCAGGAGTGGCGGCGGAGGAAGTTTGCCTGTTCGGTGAACTCCACGCCTTCGGCGATCACCTTCAAGCGCAGGGAGTGAGCCATGGCGATGATCGCCGTGACGATCGCGGCGGCGTCGGGGTCGGAGGTCGTGTCCTGAACGAACGACTGGTCGATCTTCAGCGTATCGACCGGGAAGCGCTTCAAGTAGCTCAATGATGAGTGGCCGGTGCCGAAATCGTCGAGCGAGATGCGGATGCCGAGCTTCTTGAGCTCGTACAACACGCGGATGCTCGTCTCCGGAGTGTGCATCGCGCTGCTCTCGGTGATCTCCAACTCCAGCAGGCGGGCCGGAAGACCGGTCTCCTCGAGGACGGATCGCACGAGGTCGACGAGGTCGTTCTGCTGCAGTTGGGTGACCGACAGATTCACCGCCAGCGAGAGGGTGCGATGTCCGGCATCGTGCCACTCCTTGGCCTGCCTGCACGCCTGTCGCAGGGCCCACGCGCCGATCGGAGCCATCGCCCCGGTCGCTTCGGCAATGGGGATGAACGTCGCCGGCGGGATCGATCCCATCTGGCCGTGGTCCCACCGGAGCAGGGCCTCCATGCCCGTGATGCGGTTGGTGCGGAGGTCGAAGATCGGCTGGTAGTGCACCTCGAGCTCTTCGTTGGCCAGTGCCTTCCGAAGGCCGTGCTCGAGGGCGATGCGCTGCAATGCCTTCGCGTTCACGAAGGCATTGAAGAGCTGATAGTTGTCGCGGCCGAGCTCCTTGGCCTGGTACATGGCCGTGTCGGCGTTCTTGATGAGCGTCTCCGCATCCGAGCCGTCCTCGGGATAGACGCTGATACCGATGCTCGTGGTGATGAAGAATTCGCGCCCCTCGATGTGGAACGGGTATCGGACCGCCTCGATGATCTTGTTTGCCACCGGCGCGACGTCCTGCGAGCGCAGGAGCCGCGGGAGGAGGATCGTGAACTCGTCGCCGCCGAGCCGGGCCACGGTATCGCTGTCGCGGACGCAGGCCTGAATGCGCGCGGCCACGGCCTGCAGGAGCTGATCGCCGATGTTGTGGCCGAGTGAGTCGTTGATGATCTTGAAGCGGTCGAGGTCGAGGAAGAGCACGGCCAGACTCGAGCCTTCTCGAAGCGCATGGGAGAGCGCGACCGAAAGCCGGTCCTTGAACAGGAGGCGGTTCGGCAGGTCGGTCAGCGCGTCGTGATAGGCGAGGTGCTTGATCTGCTCTTCGGCGTACGTGCGCTCGGTGATGTCGCGCACGACGCAGACGATCCCGTCGTTCGAGATCGCGGTCAGGGAGATCTCCTGGGGGAAATTCACGCTGTCGGCGCGCAGACCGGTGGCCTCGCCGCGCCAGCGGCCCTGTTGCTGCACCAGGGGCATGATCGACGTGATCAACCGGACCTGCTCGTGCGGCTCGTAGAGGTCGCAGAGGTTGCGGCCGATCATCGCCTCCGGCCCGGGATACCCGTACAGCTTGGCCAGGGAGTCGTTCGCGTACGTGAAATCGAGACGTCCGTCGAGGATTCCGATGCCGTCCATCGACGCCGTCATCGCTGCCGACTGCTTGCGCAGCGTCTCCTCGGCGCGCACGCGCGCTTCCTCGGCGTGCTTGCGCTCGGTGATGTCGTGGACGAAGCCCTCGAAGTAGGTCGTCCCGAGGGGTGAGCGGATGGCGTGGGCCGTGAGCTGTACCCAGATCGGCGTGCCATCCTTCTGCCGCCAGCGCAGCTCGACGTTGTTCGCGTAGCCGAAGGGTTCGAACGACCGGATCAGCCCCTCGCGCTGGGAGGGGTCCAGGTAGATGTCGCGCTCGAGGTTGCGCGTCAGGAGGTCTTCGATGTCGTAGCCGAGCATGCGCGCGAGGGCGAGGTTGGCCGTGACGATCATCCCGTCGCGCGTCGACTGGTAGATGCCGACCGGGGCGTAGTCGAAGATGACCCGGTATTTCTCTTCCGACTGCTGGCGCGCGGTCTCGGCGCGGCGGCGGTCGGTGACGTCGTGGATGATCGAGTAGAGGAGCTTCCGCCCTCCGGCGTCCACGGGGCCGGAGTGTACCTCGACGTCGCGGATCTCGCCGTTGGCCTTCATGTGGCGGAAGTTGAAGTAACTCACTTCCTGTGACTTGGCGCGCGACATCGCCGGGCGGACGAATTCCTCGCCGCGGACGTTGATGTCCCACACCTTCATGGACTGCAGCTCGTCGCGGGTGTAGCCGTAGTAGTCGCACGCGGCCATGTTCGCGTCGACGATGGCCCCGGTGTCGGGATCGATCAGCCACTGCACGGCGCGCGTGTTTTCGAACATCTGGCGGTGGCGTCGCTCGCTCTCCCGCAGCGCCTCTTCCTTCCGCTTGTGCTCGATGGCCGAGGCCACGTGCTCGGAGACGAACTGGAGCAGCTCGCAGTCGCCGTCCGTGTACCGGCGCCCTTCGTCGTAGGTCTGCACTCCCAGGACGCCCCACGTCCGCTCCCCCGTCCTGAGCGGTACGCCCAGCCAGTCGACCGAGGGTGAGCCGATCAGTTCGACGTCCCCCCGTTGCAGCAGCTCTTCGAAGCGCTCGGGCGTGACCAGCATCGGCTCGCCGCTGCGCAGAACCTGAGCGGTCAGGCTGCGCCCCAGCGGCCGCTCGCCCGGAGCCGTGTCGAACTGGTCGACGAAGTAAGGGAACGTCAGCACTTCGCGCTCGGCGTCGTATTCGGCGATGTAGAAGTTCGTGGCGTCCATCAGCGCGCCGACTACGCTGTGCACGGCCGGGTAGAACTCCGCGAGATCGCGGGATTCGCGGCTCAGCTGCGAGATCCGGAACAGGGCCGACTGCAGACTCTCCGACCGCCGTACCTCGGTGATGTCGCGGAAATAGAACGCACGGCCGGCCATCTCTCCGTCGCTCGTCCGCACCGGGACCGACGATCGCGAAAGCGTCCGCCCGTCCCTCAGCTCGATCGTTTCGCCGGTCCGGACTTCCTCCGGCCTCGTATAGAGGTCGTCCACGCTGCGAAGGAACGACTCCGGATCGGCGACGAGGTCCCGCGCATAGCGGAGCAGCCGCTGATCGGCAGCGGTCGCGGCGACCGACGGCGGAATTCCCCAGATCTCCAGGAAGCGGGTGTTGTACGAGAGGACCCGCCG
>CAZLGP010000206.1:0-3737 GCA_964558905.1 uncultured Thermoanaerobaculia bacterium
GAGCGCGGAGCGCCGCCACCGGAAGAAGACGCGTGCAGGAAGTCCGCCCCGGGAGGGGCGGAAGAGGTTCTCTGCCGCCCCTCCGGGGCGGATCATTCGCGGACGCCCACGTTTCCGGTGGCGGCGCATTCGCGCTCGCCACCGGCTACCCTCTTTAGCGCCTCTGGCGCAGGTGACCGAGCCTAAAGTTAACGCCATTGCCACTAGCCCCCGGACTAGCCCGCATTTCTCACAGCCCTTCTGCTGCGACAGCCGATAGCGGCCTGTCTGCTTCGCCGCACGACGATTTCGCTCCTCAATATCGTGTCAACGTCGTCATGACTGCGACAGGACGCGTTTGACCGTGGCGATCAACTGCTCCGGGTCGAAAGGCTTGTGCACGACGGCCGCAGCGTCGTTCGCGACGGACTTGAGCAGGGACTCCGGCGACGTGGTCACCAGGATCACGCGGCGCAGCAGGTTCGGATTGGCCTTCTTGAGATGGCGCATCACGGTCACGCCACCCTCGGTGGGCGTCATGAGGTCAAGGAGGAGCGCGGCATACTCCGTCTGCCTGATCCTCTCGATGGCCTGGTCGCCGCCGCTGACCACGTCCACACTCATCCCTGCGCGGCGGAGCACGGTTGCGATGAGGCGCTGCATGGCTGGATCGTCATCGAGGAGAAGCACGCGCGCTTTGCGCTTCAGAAAAGACAGCATGAGCTCGCGAGTCTATCCTCGATGCGCTCCGGCCGGCACAGACTGGGAGTCTGCGCGGAAACGTCAGGCGCGTTGCCCCGCCCGAAGCCGTGAGACCGTCGCATGCAGTGGTGACGTGCCGTGAGGCGGAGCGACCAGCGCTGCCGGCCGTGCCGGCTATCGCTTGCGGTCGCCGCGATCACCCTGCCCTCTGATGTGGTGCGGGGTGAGGGGATCGAACCCCCGACCCTCTCCGTGTAAAGGAGACGCTCTACCGCTGAGCTAACCCCGCGAGATGGAAGGACGCAACAGTAGCACGGCGCTGCGCCGAGTTAAGTAGGGTCAGACCCGGAAACTCTACTGAAGCCGCCCAACCGCCACCGCTTCAGTAGAGTTTCCGGGTCTGACCCTACTCAACTCGGGACGATCATGACCGGGACGGTCGCGTGGCGCACGATGTCGAGCTTGCCTTCGTTCGGCTGACGGAGCGCCTTGAGGAAGATCACGTCGGCGTCGGTGCGCGTGGCGTAGCGGATGATCTCCTTGTCCGCATCGGTCCCCTGCAGCACGGCTGTCTTCGCGTTGCGGACGGGGGCGGCGAGCGTTCGCAGGTGCTCTTCCGCGCGTGCGGTGTCGTCCTCCTCGCACACCACCACCAGATGGACCTCGTCCGACACGCGCGTTGCCAACTCGAGCCCTTGGTGGGTGACCTGCTCGAGATGCACCGGCACGACGGCGCGATGCAGCGAGCCGCGCTTGCGAATGCCATAACGGATCGCCAGGACCGGGCAGGGAGGGTCGTTGAGCACGGAAAGCGTCGTCGAGCCGACGAGGAGATGCGCGACGTGATGTCTCGTGTGAGTGGAGATGACGATCAGGTCCGCTCCCTCCTCCTTCGCGACGTCGCGGATCTCGTTGCCGGCGTCTGGCGCCTTGCGGACGATCAGACGGCTGGAGAGCGACGCATTCGCGCGGCGGACCCGCTCCCGCAGACGGTCGAGCTCCTGCTGTTCGGCGTATTCGTACAGCGCCGGGTCGGCCGGAAAGCGCAGCTCGTCGGGGTTCGACGTGCGCGTCATCCGGACGTGCACGATTACCAGCTCGGCGCCGCTTCTTCCCGCGATGCGCACGGCATCGTCGAACACCCATTCGGATGCCGTGGAGAAGTCGGTCGGAATGAGAATGCGCGTGAACATCCAGAGTCTCGAGGTCTCCTCGAAGTCTCGAAGTCTCAGAGTCTCAAAGTCTCAAAGACCCGCCGCCAAGGTCCGCTTCTTTGAGACTTTGCGACTTTGAGACTTTGAGACTCTATCGTGTCACGGGCTTGTCGGCGCACCATTCGAAGCCGTCGCCACCGGCGCCTGCGGTCCCATCGGCGGCGGCCGGTCCGTCACGATGTACCGGATCACCGTTTTCGGCGAGGTTTCCGTCTCCGCGATCTGCAGGGTCACCTGTTTTCCGTTCGGGTCGAGCGCCTTGCCGGGGATGAACGGATCCTGCATGGCCTCGTTGAGCTGCACCTCGAGCGTCCGCCAGTCCTTCCGCTGCGGCGGATATGTCTCCTGGGCGGGGAAGGCGCGGAATTGCGCGAGGTAGGTCGTGTAGTAGTGATAGACCTGCGGGTATGAGTCGTCGGTCGCGAGGGTGTAGACCTGCGCGCCGTCGCCGTATTGATTGCGGATCATGACCTCGTCGCGGCGGGAGAGATCCTGACGGTACCGAGCGCCGGTGTAGAGCGGGATCGAGGGGTTGATCTGCGCGATCTCCTGAGTGACGTTGACGGGAGCCCCGGCCGCGCTCGTCTCGGTCGAGTCCGCCTGGTCCGAGGCCTTCGTCTCACCCCTACAGGCGGTGAACAAGGTCAGCGCGAGCGCACAGATCGCGATCGGTACGTTCGACCTGCACCACGGTGCTGCGGTTCGTATCGTCATCGACTGCTTAGAGAGCAATGGGTGTGCCGTCAGTTATTCTGCGCGCTCACGGCAGCCGACCGGTGCCGTTTCGCCGTGCTGCGGAGACGCTCGAGGGCCGTCTCACCGCCGTATCTGGCAACCAGGCGCTCGTCGTAGAGGTCGGAAATGCTGGCCACGCTGTCCAGCGAGGCGATGAGCTGCTCGGGACGCAGGCGCCGTCCCAGGAAGGAATGGGAAAAGAAGATGTCGTGGTCGCACATGCTGAACGCGCCCAGCGGCACCTCGGCGTTGAGCTTCAGCAACTCGGCCATCAGCTCGAAGGTCTGATCCACGCCCTGCACGCAGAAGGCGAGGATCTCGATCACCGCGTCGTCTTCCTCGTACGGATCGATCGAGATCTCCAGCACGGTCGAACCGTATTTGAGATAGAAGTCGCAGTGATCGGCGTCGTCGAAGTGTTCTTCCACGAGCTCGTCGAGGTAGGTCTTGACCTGACGGTAGACCTCCTCCTGGCACTGCGTGTGGAACTGCTTCGGTCGCGGCGGAGCTGACATTGAGGGGGATTATAGCGATGAATCGCACGCTCACGCTGAAACGTGGAAAAGAACGTGTTGCGGCACACAGGCATCCATGGATCTTCGCCGGCGCGATTCACAGCGAGCGCGGCCCCGAGGATGCGCCGATCGGCGAGCTCGTCGATGGGGAGGGGAAGCGTATTGCGTCCGGCTTCTATTCACGATCCTCGCAGATCCGGCTGCGCGCGCTCACGTTCGGCGACGAGGCGGTCACGTCCGAGCTCATCGCATCGCGGTTGACTGACGCGATCGCGCGACGGCGCGCGATCTTCGACGAGACGACGAACGCCGCGCGGCTCGTCCACGCGGAGGGCGACGATCTGAGCAGCATCGTGGTCGACCGCTTCGACGACGTAATCGTCGTGGAGATCGCCAACCGCGGCGCGGAGCACTTCAAGCCGGTGATCACCGAGACCCTGCGGCGGGAGCTCGCGCCGCGCACGATCTTTTTCAAGAACGACATTCCGGCGAGGAAGCTCGAGGGACTGACCACGGAGAACGAGGTCGTTGGCGGTTGGCGGTTGGCGGTTGGCAGGGGAGACACCGGCTCGCCCGAGGCATCGATCCGCAG
>CAZLGP010000207.1:0-8007 GCA_964558905.1 uncultured Thermoanaerobaculia bacterium
GCTTGGAGATCTGCGGCGGCCGCAGTTTTCATGGGCAATGCGTACCCCCGGCTGTGCCGCCGGCTGTGCCGGGGGCCAGGTTGTCAAGCGCGCCTTCGCGCGCAACCCCAGCATGAGCGTTGTCACTTCACTCGGAATGGCCGGCGGAGCCACGCGTCTGGTGGCCGAGGCTTGGCCAATCGGCGCAGCCGGCCGTGCCGGCTCACGGCGCGAGCGCCATTCCATCCGGCTCGCGTCCCGCTTTGAGCACGTCGCGCACCTCGAGCGTGGACGTGTCGATCACGACGACGGCGTCCGACTGCGTGGCGGCGACGAACGCCGTCTTCCCGTCCGCGGCCATGACGATGCCGACCGGAACGGGGCTCTTGCCGAAGCGGTCGCCGAAGAGACGCAGCGCGGCATCGGGCGCGTTGCGGAGGTCGAGGGCCGCGCGACGGATCTCGCGACGTCCTTCCGCGTCGACGAGCACGACTTCGCCGGAACGGGCCGCGGAGACGATCGCCCACCGTCCGTCGGGGGTGAACGCGATCCGGATCGGAAACCCCTTCGCCTCGATCGTCGCCTTCACTTCGAGAGTCTTCGCGTCGATCACGCTCAGCGTGTCCGCTTCGCGGTTCGTCACCCACACCTCGTGGCTCTTCGGCCGGACGGCGATCCCTTCGGCGCCCGCGCCGGTCGCGATCGCGACCCGTGCTTTCTTCCCGTCGAGATCGATCGCGGTGACCGAGCCCGACCCGATGTTCGCGACGAACGCGCGCGAGCCGGCCACGGCGACCATGTGCGAGATCTCCGCGCCCGTCTCGAATGCCGCCGCGATCGTTCCGGCCCCCACGTCGACGACGAGGAGATGTCCGCTTCCCTCGGTCGTCACGGCGATCCGGTTGGCGTCGAGCCACGCAACACCGTGCGGTCTGCGGTGCTCGCCGAGGTCGATCGTGCGGACGACCTTCGACGCGCGGAGGTCGACGATCGTGAGGCTCGACCCCGGCGTCGCGCGGTCGCCGTAGTTCGTGACGACCGCGGTGCGGCCATCCGGCGAAACGCCGATCTCGTGAGGCGCATGTCCGGTCTCGAGCCGCGCGCGCGACTTCCCGGAGGCGAGGTCGATCACATCGAGCGTGTCGTCACTCTTGTTCGCGACCAGAAGCGTGCCCGCGTGTCCGGCAGCGGCGAAAAACGTGGCGGTGGCAATCATGAGTGCAGCGACCTTCATCGCGTCTCACTCCTTTGTCAGCGGACGAACCGAGAGGTCGCCGACGTGGATGTTCACGTGGTGATTGACGCGCAGGCCGACGATTCCGTCGAGTCTCACGTCGGCTCGCGGGAGGGTCGCGACGCTCACTCCGTTGATCAGGAACGTCACTTCGTCCTTTCCGCCTTCGATCGTCAGCACGTTCTTCACCGACGACTTTCCCTCCTGGTAGGGGACGATCGCCTCGCTCTTCGTCCAGTTGCGGATGACCGACGTCTCGCTGCCGGTGCGGCGCTTGATCAGGAACTCGCCCGTGTTGCGGATGACGAAGTAGTCGTAGGTCTGATTCGCGCCCTCGAGGTCGGCGCCGCCGTAGAGGAGCCCGAACGCCTCGCGGTGACGGCCCTTCGGCTCGAACAGATAGATTAGCGCCTCGATCCGGCTCTCTCCCTTCGAGACGCTCTCGGGGTGATAGAAGATCGCGGCCGGGCCGGTGGTCAGATGCCATCCCGGCGTCATGTTGACGAACCAGATCCCGCCTTCCTTCTCCTCCGCGCCAATCGTGACGTTCGGATCGGGCTTGTCGAGCCGCACGATCCATCCTTCCGGCTTGTCGAGGTTCTTCCCCTGCGGGACTTTCGGATCGGGAGGCGCGGCATCGGCGGCGACGGCGAGAACCATGAGGGTGATCAGCATTGTGGCGACGCGGGACATGAAGCCTCCTGATGAAAGTCACGAGTTGTCATTGACCCCCGCACGCGCGGGAGACGGTCACCCAATATACTCGTCGGCCGGTCTCGCGTACGTCGCCGCGTGCTCCCTCCCTACACCTGCCACGCGTACCCGACCTTCAGGAAGAGCGTCCTGCTGGCCTGTTTCAGATCGACCTCCTCGGTTCCGACGTGTGTGTCGGAGTAGCCGAGGAAGAGAACGGTGAGGGGATTGATCTTGTAGGAGAAGAGGAGCTGGTTGAAGAAGTCGCGGCTCCGGCCGTCGGTGGGGAAGGAGTAGAGGCCGGAATCGCGGTCGACGTCCAGATGCTGGCCGATCCAGCGCACGAAGGTGCGGTTGTCGAACTGGTAGGTGGCGCGGAGCTCGGTGAGGTTCGCGGTGAAGAGGCGGCCGCCGTCCTCGACGTCGAGCGTCTCGTACGAGTGATTGAAGTTCAGACGCAGATGTTTGCCGGCATTCCAGCGGACACCCGGATCGAAGCGGAACTGATCGCCCTGGCGGACGTTCGCGAAATCGACCTGCTGTCCGGCGATGGCCTGGCCGTAGACATAGACGTCCGCGTGCGCCTGCATCTCGCCGTAGAGCGTGATCCTATCGGTATCGAAGACGCGGTCGCCGTACCGCTGGTCTCCCTCCGTCAGGTCGACGCGCACGAATGACTGGCGCGGCCCCTGCGCCCAGGCGTAGGCGTTGATGCGGCGATCGAGATGCTCACCGGCTTGGTTCTCGACCTCCAACGCGTCGCTGCCGACTCGCACTTGAGTCCAGATGCTCTTCTCCGGATACCACGCGCGCTCGAGCGCGGCGCCGAGCTCGCGGAAGTCGGCTCGCGGAACGAAGCCGAGGTCGGCGCGGAAGTGCTCGCCGACGTCGCGGTAGAGGAAGTAGTACATCCAGTTGCGCGAGGTGTGTTGATAGACGGTGCGCAGCGCGTGGCCGGTGATTGTGTCCGCCCGCTGTCCCGTGGCCGCGGCAATCGCCTCGGGATACTCCGTGGTCGAGCCCATCAGCTCGATCCGGAACGCTTTGATCCCGTTCTGCCAGCGGAAGAGGATGTCGCCGCCCAGCATGCGGTTGTGGTAGTCGTCGCCCTCGCGGCCGGTGTAAAAAAATCCGCCGGTCGTCGCGCCGAACAGGTCGCGGCGGTAGCGGAGGATCGTCGAGAGATTCTTCTCCTCGGAGAACGCCAGCCGGCTTCCCTGGCTGGAAGGGATCAGGAAATTCGTGCGCCGGTCGACGGTGACGATCGCGCCGAGGCCGTTCTTGCCCGCCTTCCCCGTGAGCTTCGCGCCCCACTCGGGGTCGGCGATGTTGCGGCTGTAGATCGCGTTGAACCGCGTCTCGAACAGATCCGCTCCCTCGAGGAAGAAAGGCCGCTTCTCCGGGAAGAAGAGCGCGAACTGCGTGTTCACCGCGAGCTGCGCGGCGTCGGCCTCGACCTGGGAGAAATCGGGATTGATCGTGCCGCTGAGCGTCAAGTTCGGCGTGATGCCCCACTGCGCGGTCAGTCCCGCTTCGACGTCGGGATCGTCCTCGTCGAAGCCGCCGTCCGGAAACCCGGTGCGGACGGAAGTCTGCGATGCGGTGATCGTCGGGTGCAGCTCGATCGAGCGCGCCGGCCGCGCTCCCCTGATGCCGACCAGCTTCGCCGCCTGGCACAGGTAGCAGTTGTTCCCGCGTCCGAGAGGATTGAGTCCGAGGCGGTAGCCCTGGTTGCGCGGGTACTGCCGCACCGCATCGATACCCCAGGTCATTTCCCCGGAGGTCGACGGAAAGCGGAGCGACGAGTACGGGATGCGGATCTCGACCTCGTACCCGGTGGCGGTGATCCGGCCGGCCGAGTCCCAGATGGCGTCCCATGAGGAGTCTTCGTTGCCGGTCATCTCGTTCTGCGTGAGATCCATCTGCACGCCGAGGGGATTGACGAAGAACTCGAAGGCGCGGCGCTGATCGTTGAATGTGTCGAGGACGAGGCCGACGATGTCGTCGCCGAAGGCGTTGTCGCGATCGGAGTAACGCGCGCGGATCCGCGAGGGATCGGGATCGTGCGCGCGGAACGCCGCATACAGGTTCGCCGCGTCGTACGTGATCCACACCTCGGTCCGCACCGGCGCCGGCCCGTTCTCCGCCGGACGCGTCTCGTACGCCAGCTCGAACGTCGGCGCACCGCTCCACGCTGCATCATCGAGGTTGCCGTCCACGCGGATCGCCCCCTCGAGACGCTCGACGCGATAGCTGCGCGTGTCCTCCTGGGCGAACGCGGCGAGCGGAAGGAGAAGCGCGAGGAACAGCGGAGCGGCGAATGAAAGGCAGTTGGTTTTCTGCATGGGCGTCGAGTCTCTCCTTTGAGTGCCTCGTATTTAATGGAGAACGGCGCTCGGGAGTCGCGTGGATCGGTGACCGATCGGGATCGAAACGGCAAAGAGAGCGAGCGGGCGCGGGCGACTACAGACGATCGGCAGTCGCTCTGGCCCGATGAGTAGCAGGGGCGCGCCACGCCTGGGCGACTGGTGGCGAGCTCCGCCGACGAGCATCGCGGCGAGGTGCCGAAGTATCATGAAGCGAATGGCGAATCCTGCGCGCCGCCGCGCGACTTATGAGGATCTGCTGAAGGTTCCGGACAATCTCGTAGCGGAGATCGTCGATGGGGAACTGTTTACCTCACCCCGACCGGCGATCCGACACGCGAATGCCAGCTCCACACTCGGAGCCGATCTGCACGTGCTGTTTCAGCGAGGGAGAGGTGGACCCGGTGGCTGGTGGATTCTCGACGAGCCGGAGTTGCACCTGGAGGCCGATGTGCTCGTCCCTGACATCGCCGGCTGGCGTCGCGAGCGGATGCAAGTTCCTCCCGATGCCCCGGCGATCGATCTCGCGCCCGATTGGATCTGCGAAGTCGTATCCCCTGCCACCGGCCGCCTCGATCGTGTTCGAAAACTCCCGTGGTATTCGCGTCATCGCGTGGGGTACGCCTGGCTCGTCGATCCGCAGGCGCAGACACTCGAGGTCTATCGACTGGAGAATGAACGGGTTCTCCTCTCCTCCCATGAAGGAACAGACAAGGTCAGAGCAGAACCGTTCGACGCCGTGGAGATCGAGCTCGGCGCGCTGTGGACCGATGCGAGCTGAGGCATCTGAGTCTGAGTCGGTGCACAGTTCCGAGTTGATACAGAACTTTCGCGCCGAGCTCGATCGCACTGGGATGGCCCGGATGCTCGGCCACTTGAACTGAAACTCTCATCGCTTCGCCGTCTGCGCGGGCACACGTTCTTCGAGAGGCCCGGCGGGCAGCCGCTGCCGGGGTGCGTACGAGCTGATAGGCTTGAGGCCATGGAGGTCAACCCGAGGCTCGAAGGACTGGTGCAGGACTACCCCGGGCTCACGACGGCAGCGTGCCTGGCAGGGCTGGTGTTGCTGGCGTGGCTCTTTCACATTCTGGGACAACGTCTGCTCGTTCGCGTGGCAACGCGAATGGCGAACGGTTCCCGTTTCGAATGGGACGACGCGCTCGTGCGTCGCCGGATGATGCACCGGCTGGCGTATCTGCTGCCGCAGCTGACGGTCTACCTGGCCATCCCCCTCGTGCCCGGGCTTCCGCTGGCAGTGGTCGTCGTCGTTCGGAACGTCGCGCTCGCGCTGATGATCCTGACCATCGCGCTCGCGATCTCGGCTTTGTTCGCGGCGCTGAACGACATCTACCTCGCCACGGAGCGCGCGCGTACACATCCCATCAAGGGCTACCTGCAGGTCGCCCAGATCATCGTCTTCGTCATCTCGGCGTTGCTGGTGATCGCGGTGTTGATCGAGCGTTCGCCGCTGCTGCTCCTCAGTGGCGTCGGGGCCATGACCGCGGTGCTGATGCTCGTCTTCAAGGACACGATCCTCTCGCTCGTGGCGAGCGTGCAGCTCACGACCAACGACATGCTGCGCGTGGGCGACTGGATCGAGATGCCCCAACTCGGCGCCGACGGCGACGTCATCGACATCGCCCTCCACACGGTGAAGGTGCAGAACTGGGACAAGACCATCACCACCATTCCCACGCACCGGCTGATCAGCGAGAGCTACCGCAACTGGCGGGGAATGCAGGATTCGGGCGGTAGGCGGATCAAGCGCGCCATTCATCTCGACCAGACCGCGATCCGCTATCTGACACCCGAGGAACGAATCCGAATGAGCCGCGTGTCGCTGCTCTCGGAGTACATCGAGACCAAGCAGGCGGAGTTGGAAGCGTTCAACGCCTCATTGACGGAACAGGGACAGGAGCCGGTCAACACCCGCCGCCTGACGAACATCGGAACGTTTCGCGCCTACATTCATGCCTATCTCCGACACCACCCCCGAGTGCACCAGGGACTGACCCTGCTCGTCCGCCAGCAGCCCCCCGGCCCGACCGGCCTGCCGATCGAGATCTACTGCTTCACGAGCACCGTGCAGTGGGCCGAGTACGAGTCGATTCAGTCCGACATCTTCGATCACCTCCTGGCCGTCGTGCCGGAGTTCGGCCTGCGCGTGTTCCAGCAGCCCGGCGGCGCCGACGTCGAGCGCGCGGTCGTCGCGGCGATGGGCACGCACTCTCAATCCCCTTCGAAAACCGCCTCGGCCAATCTCGGCTGACCCCCGAGGGGACGATCGAGCAGGGGATGCTGTCTCCGCAACACCTTCCAGTCCGCTTACCCAGTCATCCCACGAAATCATCAGATGGTGCGTAGGTCGACAACCCGACAAAGCCCGACCGCCTGCCGTCGCCATACAACGCGGCCCGCGTGCGGAGGCTATGCTCCGTTGCGATCAGCCCCGCGAGAGTGTCGGCGGTGCGATCGAAATACGCGTCGTTCTCAAAGCTCGCGGCGATTCTTCCGGAACTGGAGAACCGCGAACGTAGGGAAGCAAGGTCAAACGTCGCGAACGCCGACCTGCCAGCCCCCACATCGACCGGCACACGCACCCGCCCGCTGGAGGATGCGATTCTCGCGGTGCGAGACAGGAGCGGCTCATCCGCACCGCCGAGCTGCGCGTGCGCCTCCCGCGCCATCACATCGCCATGCTGCACTACAAAGCCGAGCAGCAACACGAGTTGCGGGAGGATCGTGTCGGCGTCGGCGCCGAGGGCATAGTCAAGATGGCGGCGCGATGAAAACCTCAGCGCCGCGTGCGGCGGAACTAATCGGAGAGCGTCTCCGGACGCTGCGTGAGAAGAAAGAAGTTACGCAGGTCGTACTCGCGGAACGAACTGGCTTGCGCCAGAGTCACATCAGCGACCTCGAACGAGGCGTGATTCTGCCGAACCTCGTCACGCTCATGCGGATCGCCGCTGCCCTCCCCTGCAAGTTCAGCGATCTGACGTCGGTCTTCGACAGGGAAGACCTCTCCTCTCTTCTCCCCAGGAGTGGTGGGAGAGCCGGCGCGGTAGTTTTGAGCTGTGCGTCTCCGCCGTGGTCCTCGCGGAAGCGAGTCGCGGGGATCAGACCTTTGCGGCGGCTCGCACCGCTGTGGCCAGCAAGCTGACGTTGGTGGAGACGCCGGAAACAGCAATGGAGTTGGCCGGCGCGCTGATCCACCGTGCCGGTCTGCCTCCGAACGCGTATGACGACGCGCTTCACATCGTCGTAGCCGCAACGACAGGTATGGATTATCTGCTGACCTGGAACTGTAAGCACATCGCGAACGCGGTGATCAGGAGTTTCGGTTTCGAGCCGCCGCTCATCTACACACCGCAACAGCTCATGGAGGAATGACCATGCGCAATGATCCGATCGTCGAGGAAACACGTGCTGCTCGTCGCGAGCTCCATGAGGAGTTTGCGGTGACACGGCTGCGCTGTTCCGCTACCTGAAGCAGATCGAGTCGGAAAACGCGGATCGTCTCGTGAAACTGGATCCCAAGCCTGCCATTCAGACCAGTCGGAGGGTTTCCTAGCCGCCTTCGTCGCGCAGTCAGGAGAGGGCGACCAGGGGGCCTCCGGCGGGCCGGTACGACCGGCAGCGCTTGTCGCTCTGCCGCCTGCACGGTCTCGGCGCAAAACGCGTTTCACCCAAAAGCGCCCGTCAGCGCAGCAACCAGCGCTGCCGGTCGCACCGGCC
>CAZLGP010000208.1:0-6108 GCA_964558905.1 uncultured Thermoanaerobaculia bacterium
GTGCGCGTCAGCCGGCGGGACGCCGGCGGTCCGGTGAGAATGCACGGGCCGATGATCGCCGCCGTATGCCTCATGGGGGCTGCCGGCTACGGGTAGTCCGAGTTCGAGCAGGACGGGGTGAGCTCGTCCGGGATCATGCGCTCGAGATCCTTGGGAGAAGGGCGGCCGCGGCTCATCACGCCGGCGAAGGACCGCAGCGCGGTGGTGAGCTCGCGGACGGATCTCTTCCCCTGGAATTTGCCCATGCCGGGCGTTGGCCTGGACAGGATCTGCGGGATGCCGCGTTGCGCGGTCAGGTAGTGGAGCAGGAAGTCGAAGCTCGTGTCCGCCTCGGCGGGGTCGATCTCCATGTTGGCGATGGTCAGAGACTCGCCATCGAGCGTGATGATGCCGGAGCGGGCGGTCGTATCGGCGGTATTGAGAGGTGTGACCTGCAGTCTGGGCGGGCCATCGGTCTCGACCGCGATCGCGACCTGGCGAGCGCCACCCTTCACCACATTCGACGTCACGATGCCGCCGAACAGGTCGAAATAGCACGCTGCGCGGCCGCCGAACACGACGTCCTGCGAGTAGTCGAACCGCGTCACGTATTGCCGGAGCGGTGGCGTCTCGCCGTAGGACAGGTCGTACGTCATCGTGTCATCGACGGCATTCAGCACCTGCAGGCGCGCACCGGTCAGGAGCACGCCTTCGTCCATGACGTCCTTCACCGTCAGGTGCTTCTGCTCGCGCGGCGTTTTGGCCAGCACGACGCCGAAGTGGGGCATCAGGTAGTACGACTCGACGTCTCCGTCCGGCCCGAGGCCAAGATGACCGAAGTGCAGCGCCGACGCGTCCGGAAGCACGACTCGATGGGGAAGGCCAGGAACCGTGTCTCGGAAATGCGCGCTGATCCCGGCGAAGGTGACGCTCAGTTTGTGCTTGGCTATGCGGAAGCTCCTCTCAGTCAGGCGTTGCTGCGATCCGCCTCGTCAACAGCGCGAGCGAACGCCACGCGTGACGCCCGCCATTCTCTCTCTCTCGTTCGATGGCATCCTGCTGCGTCGCGCGCAGTGCCTCGGCCGCGCCCACGCCGGATGCGAGACGGCGATGGAGCTCGCGGAAAAGCATCCGTGCGTCGCGGTCGCCGATGGGCGCCAGCGTTCCGATGACGTCCGTTGCGCCGGCTGCCGAGAACGCGCCGCCGAGGCTGAGCGCCCGTGTTCCCGTCGAAGCGGGCGGGCGGAGCGTCTCGCATGCCGCCAGCACCACGAGGCCGCGGTGAATGGCGGGCGCGGCGAGGATCGTCTTCCACGAAATCCGTTCGATCCCGGCTCCGGACTCGCCGGTCAGCAGAAGGGCCTGTTCGCCGCCGCCGTGCTGTCGCTCGGTGTGACCGGCGATGTGAATCACGTCGGCGCCCGCGGCCGCGCCGCGCAGCGCTGTGAGCGTCGCGGAGGCCGCGCGAACCGACGTCGAGCGGCGGTAGAGAGCGGCCACGTCCCCGATCTCGCGCTCGATCTCCGGCAGCCCGCCCGACCCGCTCGCGGCGCCGGCCGGCAACTCGATGGTCGCGACCGACGAAGCTTTTTCACGCGTGACGTCGCGCTCGAGCGAGCCGGCGCTGGCGGCGATCGAGACCGCGAAACGCTCGATGAGATGGCGCTTCCCGCCGGCGTCGTAGAGCGCCGCGAACGGCACGCTCTCGAGCCGTGGATCGGGGACGATGACGACCTCTCGGGCGCGAGCGAGGACGTGGTCGACGGACTCGATGAGATCGCCGTACAGCGTGGCGGCGGCCGTGGTTCCGGATTCGGCGAGCAGCACGTCGGCGAGATGCACGAGCCCATGCCCGGCCCGTTTGCGGCGGCCGACCGCGGTCTCGTGCTCCGCGACGGCGAAGGTCACGACCTCGCCATCGAGCACGACGATCTCCAGCACCGCGGTCGCGCTTCCCGATAGACGTTGCTGCAGCTCCGGCAGCGTGATCGAGGATCCGCGCGAGCGTTCCGCGAACGCGAAAGCGGCCGCGGGATCGCCGCGGTCGAGGCAGAGTCGGATCGCGTCGGTGAACAGGGCATGTTCCGCATCGAGCACACTGTTCGGCGCGACGGCACCGGCCATCTGCGCCCGGCGACGGTCGACGATTTTCATCCCGCGCTCGAGATCGGCCAGCGCCCCGGCCACGTCGGCACGACGGGCTCGGGAGCGAGCGCGGAGAAGAAGCGGCTCGGGTAGCGCAAAGGGAAGATCGTGCGTCGTGTAGAAATCGATGGCCCGCGTCAGCGGCTCGACGGCGCCGATCGGATCGGACTCCGCGAGGGCCGCGCCGATGGCCACATCGACGTCCGCGAGGTGTCTGGCCCGCAGCGCGGGATCGGCGGTCTTTCCGGCGATCTCGCCGGCCTCACGGGACGTTTGCAGCGCTTCCCCGGCACGACCCATCAGTGACTCGAGCATGGCCCGATTCACGAGCGCATCGATCACCAGCGGGGGGCGCGAGCCTGCGCGCGCGACGGAGAGCTCGAGTGTCGATAGTGCGAGCGCCGCGTCGGTGCGACCGTCGAGGAGCTCGGCACGCATGGCGCCCGCGACGCTGGTCGCCAGCAACTCCGACCGCCCTTCGGCACTGAGCGCCGCGAACGCCCTCGTGCGAGCCATCCAGGCATCGTCGCTCCGTCCGAGGGAGCTCAGCGCACGCGCCAGCATCGCTTCGACGAAGGCTTCGCTGGAACGCTCTCCGCAGCGGCGAAACATCGCCGCGCTCTCGCTGAGGACACGAGCCGCGGCCGTCCAGTCGGAGTCGAGCATCAGCGCGCGGCCGAGCTCCCAGCGCACCTGTGCGCCGAGGCTGATGTACGCCGGATGGGCATCGACGGCGGATCGCACGCGCTCGAGATCCGCACGCGCGCCCGACGTCTCGCTGAGCGCGAGCCGCGAGCCGGCGGCGTAGTAGCGCGCGGCGAACGCCATCGGATGGCGGGCCTGTTCGAACGGCCGGGCGGCGCGCAGCAGACCGCGCTCGGCGACGTCGATCTCCCGACGGCTGTAGGCGATCCGCGCGTTGCGGTAAACGACATGCGCGGCGGCGATGGTCTCGCGATCGGACGGCGACGCGCCGTCGATGGAGCGCACCGCATCGCGCGCCAGCGATTCTCCGGAGAGCGCGGCCAGCGCCTCTCCGATGCCGCGTGCGAGGGAGAGCCAGCGCTCCGCGTCCGCGGCCTCGTTGCGCTGCAGCGCCTCACCCCAGCGGCCGAGGTATTCGGCTTCGGCGAAGGCGCGGGCGCGGTCGCGGTGGGCATCGACGTATCGGCGAACGGCCGCCGCATCGCCACGCTCGGCGGCGCGCTCGAGCGCCGGACGATCGACGTCGAAGCGGGAGGAGCGCGTTGCGGCCGGAAGGTCGGCCAGATGCGCGCGCGCCTCGGTCGCCCACGGCGAGGAGGCGTCGATCCGGAGATAGCGCTCCCACGCGCGCCGGGCCTGGTCGCTCAGCCCCATGCGCTCGAGGATCAAGGCGCGATTGAAGAGCGCCTCGGCCATTCGCGGATCGATGCGCAAGGCCTCGTCGGCAGCGGCCAGTGCCAGCGGATAGATCGACGCCCGTCCGAGTTGCGCGGCGGCCGCGTAGCGTGCGGCGGCGAGATCGCTCCACGCCTTCGCGTCGCGCGATGCGCCGGCCGCGGCTTCGAGCCGGGTGATGGCGTCCGCCGGCTTCTGTACGAGCACCATCGCTACGCCTGCCGCGTGCTGCGCCTCGGCGCTGCGATCCTCCTCGGCGCGCATGATGAGCTCTCCCGCAGCGCCGGTGAGCTTCATCCGCTCGCCGTCGGCGGAGTCCGTCGACGCGCGATCCGGACCGGCGTATTCGGCCCAGGCGAAGCCGCCCGTCAGCCGCGGCTCGACGATGCGCTCCGATTTCGGCGCGAGCGCGACCAGACGGTGAATGGGTGAGCGGCCGAACGGCAGCGCGTCGCGCAGGACCGTCACGCCGATGATGCCGATGACGACCGTCGCCGCAAGGGCGAACGGCCATCGGCGGAAGCTCCCGCGCAGGACCGTACCCGGCTCGCTCCGCGCGCTCATCGCCAGCGCGACTTCGTGCGTGCACGCGTCGCAGCGATCGAGATGCTCCACGACCTCCCGGACGGCAGCGGCGGGAAGACGGCCCTCGGCAAACGCGGCCAGGAGCTCCGGCTCGGGACAGGTGATCGTCTCGGGCTCGTTCACGATGTCTCCTCTGCGCCGTCGCGGTTGCGCACGACGGTCGCGGGATGGACGCCCGATGATCTGCGCAGACCGAAGTCCAGCCCCGTTCCGGCGCCGCCGATGAGATCGGTGACCGATGCCGCGTCGAGTCCGGCGTCGTGTAGCGTGTTGCGCAATTGCGCGAGCAAGTTCTCGACGCGGCGATAGAGCGGCCGTTGCTCGACGCCGAGCGCGCGGGCGATGTCGGCGATCGAAGCGCCTTTGCCGTAACGGAGGCGGAGCACCACACGATCCTGCGGCGTCATCGCCGCCAGGGCGCCGGAGATGACGCGGCTAGTGAATGCCGACCGCTCCTCGAGATCGTGCTCGAGCAGACGGTCGTCGGCCGACGCCTGGCTGGCGAAGCGCTCGTCGTCGTGCTCGCCGAGCCCGACCAGACGCGGCCTGGCCGCGCGCTGGGGAAGACTGGCGGCGATGTCGCGCAGCTCGGCCGCGCTCACCTGGGGATGACGCGAGGTGACGATGGCCGCTGCTTCCTCGAACGTGCGGTGGTCGCGATGAAGGAGCCGATCCAGCAGGATCGCGGCGTCGCCGCGCCGCTTCGCTTCCGCCGACACGTACCATCGCCCCTCGGTCCGGAGCTGATCGACGAGCAACCGCCGGATCACGACCGTGATGTACGTCGCGAACGAGGCCCGTCCTTCGTGTTTGTGCAGAATCGCGGAGTCATTGGCGAGCAGCGCGAGCTTCACCGACGAGGCGAAATCATCCGCATCCGCCCCCGCGATCCGGGCGTCGTGGCAGACACGCTGGATCGCGCGCTCGATGAGAGCGAGATGGGTCTCGAACAGGCTGCGGGGGAGCATTGCCGGTGAACCATAGTGCCACAGGGACGCGCTCTCAGGCCCGCGATCGAGAGAGCATCCGACGCTGCTCATGACAGGCTCGCGGCGATCCGACGGAGCGGCTCGTTGTACGTGACAAGAAGATTCGTCGTCACCGCCGCCTGAACGGGAACGATCGCGGCTTGTGCGACAGGCCCGTTCCCCGCGACTGCGAAGAATCTCCGCAGATCGTTTTCGATGATGGTGGTCATGGACGTCTCCCTTTCCTCGCTAACGCTACCCACAGACATTTGAAAATTTGAGGGTCAAAGGCCGGGCTCGGACTCGGGCTCGGGTTCGGGCCCGGGAAAACAGAACAACCGTGGGTTTTCCGAGCCCGCGCCCGAGCCCGCGCCCGAGCCCGGCTTTTCGTTGCACTCTGAGAGACGAATCCTTGAGAACCTAACCGACCGCCTGCACGGCCATCCCGGCGTAGGCGCGGCCGAATGCGGACGCCTCGGCACGGATGCTCTCCCAATCGGCGATGGCGGACGCGAGGTCGAGCCCGGCGAGAAACGGCATCGTGACGTCGACGCCGTCCGCGGCCGCCGCGGCCACGTCGTTCTGCATCGCCAGCCAGATGCCTTTCACATGACTGACCACGCCGGCGAATGCCGCGCTGACGTTGACCCTCGGCGCGAGCGTTCGCCAGGCCGGAACCAGGTTGGGATGTTGAGTGAAATAGTCTTCGACGGCCACGTTGGCGATTCGGAAGTCGTCGATTTTCCCCGCAATGCTCGAGAATGCCGCCGCCAGTTGCGACGTCGCCGCGTCCAACTGCTGCAACTCCGTCCGCGCCATATCCACCCAGAGCTGCGCGAGAGCAGGATTCCCGGCCGGGACGTTCGAGATCTCGTTCTGGAGCTGCGAGAATTCAGCGATCGCGCTCTCGGCATACTCACTCAACCTTTGGGCATGATTCACGATCTCGCCGAATGTGGATGACTGCCACTGGATCGAGCGGTCGCGGAGGGTGGCGAACGGCGGCACGGTTTTGGTCAGGTTCGCGAGGTCGTACACGATGGTGAACGAT
>CAZLGP010000209.1:0-7223 GCA_964558905.1 uncultured Thermoanaerobaculia bacterium
GCGCGATCATCGACGCCGCGGTCTACGACCGGATCGTGCCGATGATCGTCGAGAAGACAAAGGCCCTTCGCATCGGCGATCCGACCACGGCGGATGCGCAGATCGGACCGGTCGTGAACGAGAAGGCGATGAAGACCATCAAGAGCTACATCGACAAGGGCACGGGCGAGGGAGGCACGCTGCTCGCGGGCGGCAACACCGATCCGTCGAACGGCTACTTCGTCGAGCCGACGGTCATCGGAGACGTCGATCCGAAGGGGACCATCGCGCAGGAGGAGATCTTCGGCCCAGTGCTGGCGATCATCAAGGCCAAGGACTTCGACGACGCCCTGCACATCGCCAACGACACGCAGTTCGGTCTGACCGGAGCGGTCTTCACCGACAACGAGGAGAAGCTCGAGCGGGCACGCGAGGAGTTCTTCGTCGGCAATCTCTATCTCAACCGAAAGTGCACCGGTGCCCTCGTCGGTGTGCATCCCTTCGGCGGCTTCAACATGTCCGGCACGGACTCGAAAGCCGGCGGCCGCGACTACCTCGGCCTGTTCCTGCAGGCCAAGGCGATCTCGCGCAAGGTGGCCAAGACGTAGGACGGGTGTTGAGTGCTGGGTGCTGAGTGCTGAGTGCTGAGTCCTGAGTCCTGAGTCCTGAGTAGCTGCCGCGAAGGCACACCCTCTCGGAACGCCGGCGTCCCCGCCAGGCCAGCCGGCGGGACGGCGGCGCTCCGAGATCTCGAGAGGCGGCCACGGACGACACTTCACGGCCTCAGAGCTCAGCACCAGCACTCAGGAGGAAGCCATGGAGCTCAGATTCACCGTCAGAGTGAGGACGGGCTGAAGAAGTCGTACGGCAAGTGCCAGGCTGGTTGGCGGTTGGCGGGGGAGACAACGCAAGAGTGCTTCGTTCCGCCAACCGCCAACCGCCAACCGCCAACCAAATCATCAATTCAACTGGAACGTCACCGTCAGATTGAAAATCGTCGTCACGGGCTGGCCGTTCATCGTGCCGGGCTTGAACTTCCATTTGCGCACCGCGCGCTCGGCTTCCGCGGAGAGGCCCCCTGGGAGTCCACGAATCACTTTCACCTGGTCGACGTTGCCCTGCTTGTCGATGATCGCTTCGACGACGACCACGCCGGCGATGCGCGCTTTCCGCGCCGCGTTGGTGTAGTTCGGCTCCGCGCGTTCGATCGTCACCGGTGCCTTCACGTTGCCCCCGACGCGGAGCGGTCCGCTGGGTGGCGGCGGCGGAGGAGGCGGAGGCTTGGGGGCGACTGGCGTTTCCGGTCCGCCCGTGCCCGTGCCCACGGAGCCGGTGCCCGTGCCGCCGAGGAGCCCGCCGATGACGCCGCCGACCTCACCGCCGATCACGCCGCCGTCGACTCCGCCGATCTCACCTCCGACGATGCCGCCGGCCACGCCGCCCTCGACGCCGCCCTCCACTCCGGCGATCGCATCCCCCTCACCCGTGCCCACGGAGCCGCCGACCGGCTCAACAGGGTTCGTCTGGACGACGGGGAGACTCTGCGTCGGCGCCGGCAAGTCGACCTTCGGCACCTCCTTCGGGATCTCCACCGGCGGCGTGAGGACCGAGGATGTCATCGGTTTGGGGATCTCCACCGGTTTCGGCGTAGCCTGCTGCGGTGCGCCGCTGCTCTTCGCCGGCGGCGGAGGAGGCGGGGGTGGTGGAGGAGGAGGCGCCGCGCCTTGTGTGATGAAGGCGTCGATCGCCTTCTCGCTGTCGACCTTGTGCGTGACGTTCTGCGTGCCGGCGTATACGATGCCGCCGACGAGCAATCCGTGGACGACGAGCGAGGCGACCGTTGCGCGGAGACTCCGCTTGTCCGACTTGCTTCGACTCGATTCGAGCAAATCCTTTTGCAGGTCCATAGGGTATGGTTATTTGCAAGCACGTGACCAGATATTCAGTCTTTATTTTCATGGCTTTAGCGATAGGTTGCGGGTCTTCGACGATCCCGATTCCGCACGAGTGGCGGACGGTGCCGCAGACCTCCCCGGCCGCGGTCGCCGCCCGGCCCACGATCGATGGTCCGATTCGCCTGCAGCTCAACAGTCTGTGGCGTGGGGACAAGGTGATCACCGAGACGTTCCGAGCCATCGACTCCTTCGACTACTCCGAATCGCGAGATGAGGTGATCTTCTCCGCGAAGAAGGGTGCGGACTTCGACATCGGGCTGGCGGCGGGAGACGGCAGCAGGACGAACTGGCTGCCGGCCGACCCCGCGGACGAGCTCGCGGTCCAGTGGGCGCCGCGCGGACACAAGGTCAGCTATACCGTGCGGGCAAAGCTCGGTGACGTCGTCCGCACGTTCCACATCCCCACGTCCTTTCACTACGTCGTCGACTTCGTCAGCACGGCCACGGTTCATTCGCTGACGTGGGACGCGGCGGCGGAGCGGTTCGCGGTGGTTTACTCAACGCTGGACGCCTCCGAGCGGACCGAGAGCCTGCACTACAACGGATCGGAGCGTCGGATGGAGGCGTCGCCGAAGACCACCATCGCCGCGGATCTCCTGCCCTTCGGTGTGGATGCGTTCGCGCTCCGCCCGCGCCATCTTCGCTACGAGGAAAAAGTTCCGGTCGTGGTCTGGGTCGCCGATCGCTTCGCCTGGAGCGAGGCGCGCGCGGCGCTCATGCGAGATGCGCGCGTGGCCTCGATCGTCGTCACGCGCAAGCCGGACGCGGACTTCTGGAAAAGCGTGCGCGAGACGGCCTGGATCGATGCATCGAAGCTCTACGTCGTCAACGGCACGCTGCAGGACGGAATCAGTTTCATCGGGGAAGACCGCATTCCCGCCGGCCGCTATCGCAAGACGGGCAACGTCGTGGCCGCCGCGCCCGCTGCTATACAATCCGTCGCCGCCGGTTTCATTGCAGATCAGTGGAAGAGGACCAGCCCCGCGAATGGCAGCAGCCGCTGACAGTGAGAAGAAATCGACGATCCGCGAGTACTACGAAGCGCTGCTGATCGCGATCGTCTTCGTCAACTTCGCCCGCATCTTCGCCTTCCAGGCCTTCAAGATCCCGAGCGGATCGATGGAGGACAATCTCCTCACCGGCGACCACATCATCGTCAACAAGTTCATCTACGGCCCTCCGCCGGCCCTGAAAGGGATCCTTCCCCTGCGGGAGCCGCGGCGCGGCGACGTCATCGTCTTCCGCTATCCCGGTCATCCGGAAATCGACTACGTGAAGCGCGTCGTGGGACTGCCCGGCGAGACGCTGATCATCCGCGACAAGCGGGTTTTCGTCGATGGCGGGGAACTACCCGAGCCCTACGTGATGTTCACGGACAGGCGGACGCAGCATCCCAACGAGCCCCAGCACCGCGATCACTTCGGACCGTACAGGGTCCCCCCCGGCGAATATTTCGCGATGGGCGACAACCGCGACAACTCGAACGATTCGCGCTTCTGGGGAACCGTGCCTCGGGCGATGATCAAGGGTCGCGCGTTCGTGGTGTATTGGTCGTTCGAGCTCCGGGAGCAGCCGGACAGCCGTTTCGAGGAGCTCCTGATGGTGCTGCGCGACTTTTTCCCGAACACGCGCTGGGGCCGAACGTTCTTCGTCATCGACAGCAAAAACCACTATGGAAACGAGTAATCCGCCCTCGGAAGACGTCGAGACGCCCGATTCGCAGGGCGTCGAGCCGAGTGGCATGGTCATCGACCGCAGCGGCCATCCGATCTCGCGCCGCAGCGTGCCGGAGAACGTCCTCAAAGTCCTCTACCGCCTGCACCGCAGCGGGTACCGCGCGTATCTCTGCGGGGGCAGCGTGCGCGATCTGCTCATGAACCGGACGCCGAAGGATTTCGACGTCGTCACGGACGCGCACCCGAACGAAGTCCGGCGCCTTTTCCGCAACAGTCGCATCATCGGACGCCGTTTCCGCCTCGTGCACATCATCTTTCAGGACCAGGTCGTGGAGGTGGCCACGTTCCGGCGCGAGCCGGAGCGCGCGATCGTGGCGCCCGAGGACGCGGAGTCCGAGGATTTCCTGATCACGGACGACAACACGTTCGGCTCGCCGCTCCAGGATGCACGGCGCCGTGACTTCACGATCAACGCGCTCTTCTACAACATCGCCGACTTTTCCGTGATCGACTACGTCAGCGGCATGGAGGACCTGCGCGAGGGCCGCGTTCGCGTGATCGGCGACCCCGATCTCCGTTTCCGGGAAGACCCGGTCCGGATGATGCGCGCGATCGAGTTCGCCTCGCGGCTCGGCTTCGAGATCGAGGAGGCGACGTATCAGGGCATCCTCCGCCATCGCGGTGACATCCTCAAGGCCTCGCCGCCTCGCGTATCCGAGGAGATCCTCGAGCTGCTGCGGCGGGGATGGTCGCGCGGCGCGATGCGGCTCCTCGTCGATACGGCGCTCATCGAGCCGCTCCTGCCCGAGATCTGCAACGCCATCCGCGGCGAGCGCGCGCCGTACTTCTGGAAGATGCTCGAGGTGTTGGACCGCACGGTTCAGGCGGGACGGAAGGTCTCCGACGCCGTCTTGCTCTCGGTGCTCATGTTGCCGTGGGTGATCGCGGAGATCGAGGAAGAGGAGCAGCGCCGCGCCGCGGCCGGACGGATGCGCATCGGCGAGGTGATCGTGTTCATCCGGGAGCTCACGCAGCCTCTCTGCGCGCGCATGGCCCTCGCGACCGGGACGCGCCATCAAATCGAGCAGGCGCTCGAGACGCTGTGGCGTCTCCTCGAGCCGCCGACCGATCGCCGCGCGCAGTTCCGCGCCGTCAGCCGCGAGCCGTTCAACGACGCCCTCGCGCTCCTCGAGCTCTACGCGCTGTCATCCGGACGCTATGTCGACGTGTTCCGCCAGTGGCAGGCGTTCGCACAACGCGTCCGCCGTGCCCAGGAAGAGGGGGAGCAGGTCGCGCGTCCTCGAAAGCGTCGGCGGCGGCGCCCGTAGCCGGCACGGCCGGCAGCGTTGGTTGCTCCGCCCTGCGGCACGTCACAGATGGGCCGAAGAGGTGGACTCGAGTCCGTCTGTCGGTGAATTTTCAAGCCCATCGGTTGCGATCCATCCGTTCGGCGAACTAGTACTAGTGCCGAGTGCCCGCGTAGGGGCACGAGTGGCTTGGGGGCAAGTGGAAATAGCCCCGGCTTCAGCCGCCGGCTGCAACCGAGGCTCTGTCCCGGGGGCCCGCGTAGCGGGCTGGAGGAAATAGCCCCCGGCTTCAGCCGGGGGAATTGCGACCGTTAGAGTCCAGCCCGCGTAGCGGGCGCTGGAGTTTGGCCCTGGATAGGGAGGCCCCCGGAAAGAGCTTGAGTTTGTGGAGATTTTGCGTATCCTTGTAACTAGTCGTATGACTAGTTAACGGAGGTTTCATGGGCTTTGCTACGAAGGTTCAACTGATTGATCGCAAGGGTAGCCAGCAGTGGTACATCAACTTCCCTTCCGCCCTGGCCCAAGCGTGCGAGTTTCTACGCGGAGAAGTCGTTGAATGGGTCGTCAAGGACAAGTCCACTCTTCTCCTCCGCCGCAGCCCGGATCCAGCGGCCACGGTCGAGCAGAAAGCTTCGGTCAAAAAAAAACGCTAGCCGGTTCGCTCGGCGATACTCTCCGAGACCTGTTCGGTCAACTCCGCCAGACCTACGACGATGGAGTGTGTGCGCGGCTGACTACTTTGGCAATGGGCTTACTGACCAGCTCGGGCCGGCGCACCGTCACCTGCATGATCTCGTCGGCCGGGCGGCAAGATCAGGACTGGTCGGCCGACTATCGCCTTTTCTCTCGCGGGCGCTTCGAGCCCAACGATCTTTTCGGTCTCGTTGAAGGTCGCCTACTCGAACGTTTGCCACCCGGGCAGGCCGTGGTCACGGCTCTGGACGACACCAAGTGTCGGAAAACAGGAACCAAGATTCCAGGGGTGAGCTACCAGCGCGATCCGATGTCGCCACCGTTTCGCCCGAACTTCATTCGCGCTCAACGGTTTGCCCAGCTCTCTCTGATGATGCCCCTTGATGTGAACGCTCCCACCGTAGCTCGCGGCTTCCCAATTCGCTTTCGCCACGTTCCTCCCCCAGCCCGTCCTGGTGCCAAAGCCTCTCCCGAGCAACTCGCCGCTTACCGACTTCTGCAGAAGACTCAGAACCTCTCGGTTGCTGCCGCCGAAATCATCCAGGAGTGTCGTTCTGATCTCGATTCCCGCCAAGCGCAAGATCGAGCACTGGTCGTCTCCGTCGACGGCGGCTACACCAATCAAACCGTACTCAAACGCCTCCCTGCTCGCACCACCCTGATTGGGCGTATCCGCAAAGATGCAAAGTTCTCTTACCCCCCGGACGCCCAACCAGTCCGTGGGCGGCGCCGAAGCTATGGTCTGCCCGCTCCCACCCCCGAATCACTTCTCAAAGACGACTCCATTCCTTGGAGCAAAGTTCAGGTCTGGGCCTCCGGCAGCAACCACGATTGCGAATACAAGACGATCACCTCCCTTCAGTGGCGCAAAGCTGGCCCTTCTCGGTTGCTGCGATTGATCGTGCTTCGTCCTCTCGGTTACCGGCTCACCCCTCACAGCCGCCTTCTCTACCGTCAACCCGCGTATCTGATCTGCACAGATCCCGACATGCCCATCCACGCCCTCATTCAATACTACTTCTGGCGTTGGGACATCGAGGTCAACCATCGCGACGAGAAGCAGCTCATTGGTGTCGGTCAAGCGCAGGTTCGCTCCCCTCTCTCTGTCGAGCGCGTTCCCGCCTTCGCCGTGGCAAGCTACTCGATGCTCTTGCTCGCCTCCGCTCTCACCCACGGCTTCGACGCAGCTCAGCCCTCCTTCTCCGTCCCACTTTGGAGGCGCAAGTCCGTCGCTCAACAGAATCGCCTCACCACAGGTCAGATCCTCGAGGATCTACGCCGTTCTCCAGGCCCCGTCCCTCCCTCCGCACCTCTCCCGAATTTCGACCACTTCGAAGACGCCGTTGCACGCCACATGAAGCTCTCGAAATTGCTCATCTCCCACGAGCAAGCCGTCGCTTACGCCATGAACTGAACGATCCTCACCCTCGATCGGGGCCAACCTCCAGACCCCCGGCTGAAAGCCGGGGGCTACCCCCGGCTGAAAGCCGGGGGCCTGGAGTTTGGACGTTTCGGCAGGCTCGGGGCTGTGGGCTGGACGTTGGGAGCGGTCAGGTGTAGGCGGCGCGGCGGAGATTTGCGGCGATGGAACCCAGATCGAGCTTCGAGTCGAC
>CAZLGP010000210.1:0-8123 GCA_964558905.1 uncultured Thermoanaerobaculia bacterium
CGGTATTCCAGCATTAATCTTGTGTATTGTCGTCAGACGGGTTCTATTTCGTTTTTTTTGCGGCGGCGGCGGTCCGTCTGCTTCGCCGTCGCTCCTCGTCGATGTCCCAGCATCGCCTGCGTCGCGGCGGCTCGCATCCGACCCACCGGCGCGCGCAAACAACCCACGTTTTTAGCCGTGACACGACACTAGATCACGACCGAGACGCCCGTCCCATCTCCGACCGGCAGGACGCTCGTGATCAGACGCTCGTCCGTGACGATGCGCTTGTTGAATGCGCGCAGCGCATCCGTCGGGGGATCGTGCTCGCCGGACGCGACCCTCCCCTTCCATAGCAGGTTGTCGCAGACGATCACCGCGCCCGCTTCCAGCTTCGGCAGGAGCGCGTCGAGGTAATCCTCGTACTCGGTCTTCACGCAGTCGATGAAGACGAAGTCGAAGGGGCCGGTGAGGCGCGGCAGAACGTCGAGGGCGGCGCCTTCATGGAACACGACCCGGCACGGCAGCGCCGCCTCGGCGACGAAGCGGCGTGCCATGCTCAACGTGTTGTGATCGATCTCGATCGTCTCGACCACCGCTTCCGATCCGCACTCGCGGCCCAGGACGATCACCGAATAGCCGATGTTCGTCCCGACCTCGAGCACGCGCCGGGGCTTCTTCATCCGCACCAGCGCCCGCATGAGCTGCGTGACCTCCGGGTCCGCGATCGGTTGGTCGTTCTCTTCCGCGAATTTCTCCATCTGCTCGAGCAGCGCGTCACGCGCCGGAAGCAGGGAATCGAGATACTCCGCCTGGCCGCGACGAAGAATGGCGTCGATACGATCTTTCATGCGCCCGGATTCTATCCGCGCGGCTTCGTTGCGCGCACGAATCCGCTCATGAACGCGCCGTCGACCGACTTCGGGATCGAGCCGAAGTCGATGCCCGCGTCGGCCAGAAACTCCCGGGCATCGTCGAGACGGTAGATCCGCGTGGGCTCGATGTCGATGCCTTCGAACCCGGCCTCCGCGAGCAGCGACTTGTACTCGTCCTCGTGCAGCGCGCCGGCGATGCAGCCGACCCACAGCTCCACGTTCCGCGCGATCTCCTCGGGCACGTCATTGCCGCGGCGGACGATGTCCGAAACCGCGAAGCGCCCGCCCGGTTTGAGGACTCGGAACGCCTCGCGCAGCACCTTCGGCTTGTCGGCCGAGAGGTTGATCACGCAGTTCGAGATGATCACGTCGACGGAGTCGTCGGGCAGAGGGATGTTCTCGATCTCGCCGCGGAGAAACTCGACGTTCTCCACGCCCGCCTTCTTCTGGTTCTCGTTCGCCAGCGCGAGCATCTCGTCGGTCATGTCCAGGCCGTACGCCTTGCCCGTCGGGCCGACGCGGCGCGCCGAGAGGAGAACGTCGATGCCGCCGCCACTGCCGAGGTCGAGAACCGTTTCTCCGGGCTCGAGTTGCGCGAGGAGCGTGGGATTGCCGCAGCCGAGCGAGGCAAGGATCGCTTCCTGAGGGAGCCCCTGCGCCTGCGCCGCGTCGTAGAGGTCCGCCGTGATCGGATCCGCCTTCTTCCCACCGCCGCAGCAGGACGCCTTCGACTGCGCCGTCACCTGCCGCGCCGCCTCGGCGTAATGCTCGCGGACTGAGTCTTTGATCGTCGTTTCCATGGTGTCGTTCACTCCAATCATATTCGATGGAGTGAATATGATGCCGCACTTCACATCTGTCAAGTCAAATATGACCCTGATCTGAACGCCGATGTCGTCGACCTCGGGGAGCACCCTCACTCGAACCGGCTAGCGTAATGCTCCGGCTCACGCGATTGGTGCGCGATCGGGGGAAACAAGATCGAGTGATCGTGGACGCGGTAGAGAACTGTGTAGGGAAAGTGCATGAGGCGCCTTCCTCGCACGTCGTGAGAATGGGCGGCCGCATCCAGTGGGTAGGCGGTCACGTACTGGAGAGCGGCTTGAAGATCCCGCCGAAAGGCCCCCAGCACCTGAGCGGAAAGGTCCGCGTAGTACGACTGCGCCTCACGGCGATCCCGTCGTGCCGCGGTCGAGAACCTGACTCTCAATCTTCGTCCGACCAGAACTCCTCGAGCGTCAAACCGGGGTCTTCCCCACTCGCGAGACGCTCGTATCGCCGGTCCGCCTCGGCCGTCCAAGCCGCCCACCAGTTCTCGTCCGGCTGCACGCTCACGACGAGCTCCTCGGCGACGCGCAACCGCTCCTGGCCATCGAGCTCCATCGCAAGCTTCGTGACTTCTTCGACAGTCGGCCTCATCGCGCGATTAGTGTACCTCGGCTCGGCGCGCGTCCTTACCGCGCCTCCACGGCCTCGCGGAGTTTCTCGGCCTGAAAGTGCGCATTCAGCGGCTCGACGAGCACGTCGAGATACCCGTTCATCACGTCCGGGAGGTTGTGCACGGTGAGGCCGATGCGGTGGTCGGTGACGCGGTCCTGGGGGAAGTTGTAGGTGCGGATCTTCTCGCTGCGGTCGCCGGAGCCGATCATCCCTTTGCGCGTTGCGGAGAGCTCGGTCTCGCGCTTCTGGCGCTCGATGTCGTACAGGCGCGCCTTGAGGACCTTCAGCGCCTTTGCGCGGTTCTTGATCTGCGATTTCTCGTCCTGACACGACACCACGACACCAGACGGAAGGTGGGTCATGCGCACCGCGGAGTAGGTCGTGTTCACCGACTGTCCGCCCGGACCCGACGAGCAGAAGGTGTCGATGCGGAGGTCCTTCTCGTTGATCTGGATGTCGATGTCCTCGACCTCGGGGAGCACGGCGACGGTGATCGCGGACGTGTGGATGCGCCCCTGCGTCTCGGTGGCAGGCACGCGCTGCACGCGGTGGACGCCGGACTCGAATTTGAGACGCGAATACGGCTTGTCTCCTTCGATCTGCAGCGTCGCGTCCTTGATGCCGCTGACGGACGAGTAGTTCGCGTCGGTGATCTCCACCTTCCAGCGCTTCATCTCCGCGTAGCGGATGTACATCCGCATGATCTCGGCGGCGAAGAGTGAGGCCTCGTCGCCGCCGGTGCCGGCTCGGATCTCGACGAACACGTTCTTCTCGTCGTTCGGGTCCCGCGGCTGGAGGAGGATCCTCAGCTCCGACTCGAGATTAGGCTCCCGCGGCTCGAGCTCGCTCAGCTCCATCTCCGCGAGCTCGCGCATTTCGTCGTCGGCTCGCAGCATCTCCTTCGCGTCGGCAATGCGCTTGCGGATGTCGCAGAGCTGGCGGTACTTCACGACGACCTCTTGGATCTCCGAGATCGACTTCATGGTCGTGCGGTACGCGGACACGTCCGTCACGACGGAAGGATCTTCGATCTTCCGCTGGAGCTCTTCGTAGCGTTTTTCGATCTCGTCGAGTTTTTCGTACATGGGCGCGAACCGGGTTGGCGGTTGACGGTTGGCGGTTGGCGGTTGGCGGGGCGACCCGCGCCAGCTAGGCGACGGCGGCTTGTTCGGGCTCGACGGCGTCGAAGAGGAGCGCTTCTTTCAGCGCGATGATCGCGATCTCGAGCTGCTTGTCATCCGGCTCTTTGGTCGTGATCCGCTGCAGCCACATGCCCGGACGGATCAACACCTTGCAGACCGGGTTGGTCAGGTGCCGCGCGGAGAAACGGATGATCTCGTAGGCGAGGCCGGCGATGAGCGGGATGAGCACCACGCGCGCGCCGAACTTCGCCGCGAAGGGCGCGGTGGAGGGGATCAGCGAGAACACGAGGATGGAGATGACCATGACGAACATCAGGAAGCTCGTCCCGCAGCGCGGA
This sequence comes from uncultured Thermoanaerobaculia bacterium, assembly GCA_964558905.1. GTDB lineage: Bacteria > Acidobacteriota > Thermoanaerobaculia > Gp7-AA8 > Gp7-AA8 > QHVT01. The sequence goes on from CAZLGP010000210.1 coordinate 3,775, forward strand.
TGCAGCGTCGACTTGCCGCGCGCGTTCTCCACCGTCAGCTCCTCGTTCGCCTCGAACGTGTACACCGTCTTGTGCTCCGCGCCGTGATACTGGAACACGCGGCGGATGTCTTCCATCAGAGAGATGGACCAGACATAGACGAAGAAGAAGACCGCCCGGATCACGCCGTCGATGGCGTTGTAGGCGAAGTTCCCCATCTCGGGGAGGAGATAGTGGCGGATCAGGTTCGTCAGCCCGAGCGGCGCCAGGATGAACAGGCCGACGCCGAGGACGAGGGCAAGCCCCATCGAGCCGGCAATGGCCCAGTTCGACATCTCCTCTTCCCCCTCCTCGCCGGCCGAGGCCACGCTCGCGGAGTAGTTCAGCGCGCGCATGCCCAGGATCAGCGACTGAATCAGGACGACCGAGCCGCGGAGCACCGGGATCTTGAGGAATGGGTACTTCTGCGTGATGGAGACGAGCTTGTCCTTCCGGATGCTCACCCCGCCGTCCGGCTGGCGGACGGCGACGGAGTACCCGGTGAGAGAGCGCATCATCACGCCCTCGATGACCGCCTGGCCACCGATGAGCATGTCGACGTTCTTGTCGCTCTTGCCAACCTCGCGGCTGGGCTTGCCAACCTCGCGGCTGGTGGCTGCGCCCGACGGCATGGCCGAAGTCAGACCATTGGTGAACGCCCCGAAGGCGCCTGCGATGATCCGAGCCGAGCCACGCCAGAGGGAGGCCATTACTTCTTCCCGTACTTGCGCTGGAAGCGATCGATACGGCCGGCCGTGTCCACGAGCTTCTGCTTGCCGGTGAAGAACGGGTGGCACTTCGAGCAGATCTCGACGCGCAACTCCTTGCGGGTCGACCCGGTGGTCCAGCCTTCGCCGCACGCGCAGTGGACGGTGACCTGCTGATACTTGGGATGGATCTCTGGTTTCATCTTTCTAAACCTCGGTGGCGTAGGAACGGGCAGTATAGAGGAAAAATTCTTGCGGGACCGGGTTGGCGGTTGGCAGTTGGCGGTTGGCGGGAGACCCAACCCCCACGGTTCACGGCGGACTGCCCCGCCAACCGCCAACCGGCAACCGCCAACCGGGGTCAGGAGTGCTTCACCACCACGTTCTCGAGCAGGTTCGCCACGTCCTCGCAGCGGTCCGTGGCGCGCTCGAGCACGTCGAAGATCTCTTTCCACTTCATCACCGCGATCGGATCCCGCTCCTCCTCGAAGAGCAGACCGACGGCGGTCTTATGGATGCGGTCGGCTTCATTCTCGAGTCGGTTGATCTCGATGGCACGCTCGAGCACGCCTTTCTTCACCTCGAGCGCCTCGACCGCGCGGCGAATCTCGTCACACTGCTCGAGGATCACCCGCACCAGCTCTCGCGCACCACCCCGGACCTTCTCGATCTTGTATAGCGGAAAGAGGTGCGCCGCGTTGTCCATCTCGTCGATGACGTCGTCCAGGGTTCGGGCCAGCGCGTGGATGTCCTCCCGGTCGATCGGTGTGACGAAGGTCTTGTTCAGGCGCTGGATGATCTCGTGTGTAAGGAAGTCGCACTGGTGCTCGACTTCCTTGATCTCGTGCGCCTTGTCCCAGGCCGGGGGATCGGTGGCCAGCATCTGTTCGAGCATGCGCGCACCCTTGCGGAGCTGGTCTGCGAACATCTTGAAGTCGTCGTAGAACTTTTCCTCGCGAGGGATGAGACTGAAACGCGCCATGGCGGCGGATTGTATGCCAGCAGACTGAGTCCTGAGTGCTGAGTGCTGAGTGCTGAGTGCTGAGTCACCCCGCCAAGTGCTCTACTCAGGACTCAGGACTCAGGACTCAGGACCCAGTCTGCCCGCTGCGCTATCCCGCCGGCGCCGGGAGCCTGACCTCGAACGTGGCCCCGCGGGGAGAGCGGTTGTAGGCGCGGATCGAGCCTCCTTGCGCGACGGCGAGATGCTTCGCGATCGCCAGGCCGAGGCCGGTGCCCGCCTGCGAGCGGCTGCGGTCGACGCGGTAGAAGCGGTTGAAGATCCTCTCCAGCTCGTGCGGCGGAATGCCCGGCCCCTCGTCCGAGACGCGCACCACTGCCTCGCCGTTCTCGGTTGACAACTCGATGGAGATCGGCCCGTCCGCGGCGCCGTGCTTGCGCGCGTTGTCGAGGAGGTTCGTGAAAATCTGCTGTGCCCGCGTCGGATCGATCATCGCGACCGCATCCCCCTCGACGCCCCCTCCGAAATCCTCACTCAGCTCCAGCAGAATGCCGCGCAGGTGCACTTCGCGGCGCTGCAGCACGAGTTGTCCGGACTCGATCTGATTCAGCTCCGCGAGACCGCTCACCAGGCGCTCGATGCGTCCGATCTGGCGCTGCATGACGTGCCGCAGCTGCTGCTCGTAGTCGCGTGTGAGACCGCCGTGCTCGAGCGTCTCGGCCGCGGATTTCAGACCTGCCAGCGGAGTGCGCACCTCGTGCGAGAAGTCTTCGAGGAAGTCCTTGCGGATCCTCTGCAACCGCTCGATGCGGGTGACGTCGATGAAGAGCGCGACGGCCGCGATGTCGGGAGACGCCACGACCGGGAACGCGCGGATCTCGATCTGCCGCTCGCCGTACTCGACGCGATCGGTCGACGTCTCGCCGTGCAACGCCTTCCCGAGCGCGTCTGCGACCGACTGCTTACGCACGACCTCGAGCACCGATTGGCCGAGCAGCACTTCGCTCACACCGAACATCTCCGCCAGGCGGCGGTTCGCGAACGCCACCCGTCCCTCGGACGTGACCGCGAGCAGCCCTTCTCCGAGACCGGCCACGATCTCGTCCATCGCCGCCCGGTGCGTCTCCAGCAGACTTCGGTGGCGCACCTGCGCCATCCGCAGCTCCTCGATCGCGCGGGCCAGGTCGTCGAGCTCACCGTGATACGTGCGATCCGTGATCGGCATCCCCTTGCGGGCCCGCTCGGTCAACTCATCGAGATCGGACGCACGACGGAGCGCCCACAGAAACACGCCCGTCCACGGCAGGAGAAAAACCACGACCGACGCGACACCGAGAAAGATCGCGCCCGACCGGGGAACGCCGCTCTCGAGCAGCGCAGCCGCGAGCAGCCACGCGACCGCACCGGCGAGCACGAGCGATCCGTAGAGGAGGAGGCGGAGAGGGTGCATATCGGTTGGCGGTTGGCGGTTGGCGGTTGGCGGTTGGCGGGAGAGGACCGGCGAAGCCGCGTTGCGTCTCTCACCGTTCCCCCGTCAACCGCCAACCGTCAACCGCCAACCCAATTATGACTCTTCAAACCGATACCCGTACCCGATCACCGTCTGAATCCGATCTTTGCCGATCTTCTTGCGAAGGTTGCGAATGTGCGCGTCGACGGTGCGCGTCTCCACATCCTCGGCCACCTGCCACACCTCGGACAGGATGCGGTCGCGCGAAACGACCGCGGGGCGATTGCGGACGAGCATCCACAACAGCTCGAGCTCCTTCTTCGCCAGCTTCACCTCCTCGCCGTCGACGTACACGCGCAGCGTTCGGCCGTCGATGCGCAGGTGACCGTCGTCGTACACCGAGGCGTCGGTGTCGGCGCCTTTGGCGCGGCGCAGGATCGCGGCCACGCGCGCGAGGAGCTCGCGCACGCTGAACGGCTTCACGAGATAGTCGTCCGCTCCGAGCTCGAGTCCCATGATCCGGTCCGCTTCCGACGTCCGCGCGGTGAGCATGAGGATGGGCAGCTTCGACGTGGCGGGATGGCGGCGCAGCTCGCGACAGATGGTGAAGCCGTCGAGATCGGGGAGATTCAGATCGAGCGTGAGGAAGTCGAAGCCGCCCTGCTGCACGGCGAGGAGACCCTCGTGGCCGTTCGAGAACGTGCTCACGGCGTAGCCCTCCCGCTCCAGGTTCACGCGGATCGTGAACGCGAGGTCCGCGTCATCCTCGATGACCGCGACGCGTGTCTCAGTCCGACTCATGCTCGTGCCGGTGCTTGATCACCTTTCCTTCGGCGAGGTAGACGATCATCTCGCAGATGTTCGTCGCCCCGTCGGCCATCCGCTCGAAGTACTTGCCGATGAACGTGAGCCGGATGGCGCGGGAGATGTTGCGCGAGTCCTCGAGCATGTACGTCAGGAGCTCGCGGAACGACTGCTCGGTGAGGAGATCGACCTCGTCGTCGCGGGCGATGACCTGGCGCGCGAGCACCGCATCGCGGCGCACGAAGGCGTCGAGCGACTGGCGGACCATGTCCTGGGTGATGCGTGCAAGCCGGGGGATGTCGATGAGCGGCTTGAGGGGCGGTTCGCGATTGAGCTCGATGGCGCGCTCGCAGACGTCGACGGCCAGGTCGGCCACGCGCTCGAGCTCCGGCGTGATCTTCATGGCCGC
>CAZLGP010000211.1:0-83187 GCA_964558905.1 uncultured Thermoanaerobaculia bacterium
GACGGAAAGCGTCGCCAACCTCTACGGCCCCAGCGAGACGACGACCTACTCCACGTGGACTCGCATGCCGCGCGAGCGCGGCTTCGCCCCGCACATCGGCCGGCCGATCGCGAACACGCGGATCTACATCCTCGATGCCCACGGCGAGCCGGTACCGATCGGTGTGGCCGGCGAGATCCACATCGGCGGCGCCGGCGTGGCACGCGGGTACCTGAACCGTCCGGAGCTGACCGCCGAGCGCTTCCTGCGCGACCCGTTCCGTGCCGAGCCGGATGCGCGGATGTACAAGACCGGCGACCTCGGTCGCTGGCTGCCGGACGGCACGATCGAGTTTCTCGGCCGGAATGACTACCAGGTCAAGATCCGCGGCTTCCGCATCGAGCTCGGCGAGATCGAGGCAAAGCTCAGCCAGTGCGCGGGTGTGCGCGAGGCGGTGGTCGTCGCCCGCGAAGACGTTCCGGGCGAGAAACGGCTGGTGGCGTACCTCGTCGCAGACGAGGGGCAGGAGCTGTCGCTATCCGCACTGCGCGAGGCGTTGTCGCGGGATCTGCCCGAATTCATGCTGCCTTCGGCATTCGTGCAGCTCGACGCCCTGCCATTGACCGCGAACGGCAAGCTCGATCGCGCCGCATTGCCGGCGCCGGACGTCATCGCGTTGGACGGGCGCGACTACGAAGTGCCGCAGGGGGAGATCGAAGAGGCGCTGGCGGTGCTCTGGCAGGATCTGCTGCGCGCTCCGCGCGTCGGCCGTCACGACAACTTCTTCGAGCTCGGAGGGCATTCGCTGCTGGTGGTGCAGTTCGTCCAGCGTCTGCAATCGACGACGCCGCATCGCCTTGCCGTGCGCGACCTCTTCCTGTACCCGTCGCTCGCGGCGCTGGCCACACACATTGCCACGACTTCGCCGGCCGGCACATCGTCGAGTCCGGCCGTGGTGTCGCCGGACCCTGACGAGCTGTCCGCGCTTCATGCCGTGCCGGACGGTGGATCCGAGATTCTCGACAACGACCCGAATTGAGCGGAGGGAATTGTTTTGAGCAAACAGTGGATCGAGAGGCGCGACGCATTCGAGGCGTCGCTCGACATCCGTGACGACCGGTTCATCGCGCCGGCCGATCCGGGGCAGCGGAACTGGGTCGTGACCCGGGCCATGGAGGAACTGGCCGACGACCTCGAGCATTTCGACGCCGTGTCGCGGCGTTTCGTCAGCGGCTCCGAGCGGCAGCAGATCGCCGACGAGTGGGCAAAGAGCCAGGCCCGTTACGACGACACGCAGCTCATCATCGACGGCCAGCAGGTCATGCAGGACTGGGAGCGTCCGTACATGGAGGCCATGGCCAGAGTCGTCACCGAGACCCACGGCGACGTCCTCGAGATCGGTTTCGGCATGGGCATTTCGGCGTCCTACATCCAGGCCATGGGCGTGCGCTCGTACACGGTCATCGAGTGCAATGAAGGAGTCATGCAGCAGTTCGAGCAATGGAAGGCGCGGTATCCCGGGCGCGACGTCCGGCTCGTGCAGGGCAAGTGGCAGGACGTCATCGACACCCTCGGCCTCTACGACGGGATCTTCTTCGATACGTATCCATTGTCGGAGGAGGAGTTCGAGCGCTACGTCGTGTCCGACGTGACCTTCGCCCGCCATTTCTTCGCCGCCGCCGCGCGGCATCTGCGCCCCGGCGGAATCTTCACCTACTACTCGAACGAGATCGACTCCGTCTCCCGCCGCCACCAGCGTGCATTGCTCGAGCTGTTCAGCAGCATCACCTTCAGCGTGTGCCGCCCCCTCTTTCCCCCCGCCGACTGCAACTACTGGTGGGCGGATTCGATGGTCGTGACGAAAGCGGTCAAATAGCGGGCCGCCCGGCCGATTCTCTGCGCCCCGGCAGCGGGATCATGCCCGCGGCCGGGGCGTTTTGCGTTTGGACGGCACGTCGGGCTGGCACAAGCGAATCGCCGCCGCGATCGACGCTCTTCGCGGCGGGCGCGGGGCTCCATATAGCCTTTCCCCCGGTGAGTTGAAGACGGCGTCCCCGATGATGCACTTTGATTGACGCGGTGCATCAGAAAGTGGCACGTTGCGCATATGCGGACCACGATCACCATCGATGAAGAGCTGCTGCGGGAGGCACAGGAGCTCAGCGGAAGAAGCGGATACAGCGACGCGATCGTCACCTCCCTCGAAGACTATGTCGCGCTACGGAAGCGCCTGGCACTTCTGGAGGATCTCTTCGGCCACAAGATGCCGCACTCGCAACGGCGCATCAAGGAATCGCGACGGAAGCGCCGATGGTCCTCGTAGACACCAGCATCTGGATTGCGCTCTACAGAAAACGAGGCGCGGCCGGATGATCCGCGCGAGCGATTCGCACTCGCGTCGCCAAGGCTCCGAGCGCCCCGGTCCGTGTCGATCGGTGCATGACGACGCTCGTCCACGGCCGTGGATCGAGAGAGATCATGCTAGAATCCCGCGGCGTTGCTGGACCAGCGTCCCCAACGGCATCTATCGGGGAACGCAGGGGTTTACGACATCAGGCGGGCGTAGCTCAGTTGGTAGAGTAGGAGCTTCCCAAGCTCTTGGTCGCGGGTTCGAATCCCGTCGCCCGCTCCAATTTAAACTACTGATATGCGGCTACTTAGCGTCCTCTGCTCGGTGGCCGCGTGTGTTTTACGTGTGGAGCCTTCCTTGGAATCCACAAATTGTGGACTTGACCCCTCCCGCTGGCGTGCTTTCATGAAGGAAAGGTCGAAATCAGGTTCACATCTCGGAGGCGGTGGCTGTGAAGCTGGCCGCTTCCGAAGTCAAAAATCAATGTCATACGAAATGGACGAAGTTGCGAAGACCGCTACTCCAGTGCTGTTCGAGAAGCTCGATCGATGCTTCATGACCGTCGAGCGGATTCAGAAGAGACTTGCACCAGTACTCCGGACGGAAGGCCTCTCTGAGGCATCAACCCCCGAACGCAGCAACAACACTGAACTTGCTGCGCGGGTCGATACGCTCTGTAAGCAACTCGCGACGTTGGAAACACGTATCGAGATTTGACGCCGTAAAGGGTCGTCCAAGGCGACGCTCGAAAGGGCGTCGTTTTCGTTTTATTTGTGACGCGGCTGGAACCAATTCTTATCAGGAAAGCTGCGCACGGTGACCCAAAGGTAGTCCCCGTCTAACGTCCAATGCTCGCACGCCTCGCTGAAGGTGTTGCCATCTTTGCCGATGGTCGTATCGTCATTTATGGTCTTCCGGCCACTTCCCCGTTGCGCTCCTTTGGTTTCGAGTTCGGCGATAGTAGCGGCGTAGAACCTGGGAGGGTCAGAAAGCTGCAGAACGTAGTGGTGGGGCTCTTCTTTCATTCGGGAAGTATCCGTCGCAACGGAGTTGAATTCAACGGCCGTGTGTCCGGCGTCAATTACAACTGCGGGCGCAGGTTTAATCGTCGCTGAACACCAGGTAAATCAGTCACCTCGAGCCACGTTTGAAAGGGCGTCGTCTTGTCTAGAGGGTGTCTAGAGGTGTCTAGAGGCGTCCAAGCAATTTCTCTAGCTCGTCGATGACTTGTGTTAGGTCGCGGGTGTTGTGATCGCGCACCCAGGCCTTCGTGTCAGGGACATCGTGCTCTTCTGAGAGTCGTCCCGCCACCTCATTCAGGTCTGGAGAAGTCTCGCCCTCGGGACGCATGACGCGCTCTCCGAGTGCGTAGAGTTCGTGATTCGCCTGGTTTCGCCTCGTTCGCAGCTGTTTGAGGTCATCGACGAGCTTCTGGATGTCTTCCTTTTTCATGAACAGAAGTATGGCGGCGCACACTCATTGAACTCAACCTTTGCGTGTGTGATACGTGGGGCCGAACTGGATTTCTGGAGGTTCAGCCGTTTCTGGAGTATCGTATTTTCAGTAACTTACACAAACTACGAGCCACCGCAGAATCCGAATCCCGTCGCCCGCTCCAGGTTACCCCTGAAACCTCGCGCTTTACCCAAACGGCCATACCTGATCACTGCCCTGAATCCTGTGCATCCGGGTGGCACCGGTGGCACCAGTTCGCTGCTGCCACGCGTCGAGCGCCTCGAGCTCGTGACGACGGGCTGGGTGATGAACCTCGGCGACCACGCGGTCGATATGCAGTTTCAGCTCCTTGGGGCCGGACAGGTGCCGCCTTCATCCGCATCAGCGCCTTCCTTGCCGGGCCACGTGACTTTCGCTTGAGCGCGCGGGCATCGACGATGAATGGATCGGCGGCAGCATCGACCAGAGACTCGAGGTCACCAATCACCTCGCCGGGATGGCCATTCGACCCGCCGTGATCAATCGAAGGACTTCCCGGCAACCGCACATTCGATGGCGCTCACGCCCAAGCGGTCATCATGAGCATCCTGCGCACAACCAGGCTTCGTTCCATCTCCGCCATCGACGGACTCGCCGGCATGCTTCGCGCTCCACTCGCCGTCAACACACCCCCTCATGCGGCAAACAGACACAACCAAGCTACCAGCTCAATCGTCGCACGTCCGCGATCCGTTCGAAGTGATCGTCGCGTGTGACGATCGATAGGTCATGCTGTCGTGAAAGTGCGGCAATCCACAGGTCATTCTCGGGAATGGGACGACCAGCGAGCCGCAACTCCTCTCGCAGGGTCGCGTAGTGGGAGGCCGTTCCAGCATCGATGTGCAGCACCACGGATTCGTGAATCAGCAGATCGAGGAGTCGCCCAAGCCGGCCGCGATCCCGGGACCGGATCAGGCCATATCGGTATTCGCCGATCACAATCACCGGCAGATGATGCCGATCATCCGCGGCCAGAATCTCCGCCAATGGAGGGTCGCCGGCAAAAAGCGCCGAGACCGCGTTCGTGTCCAGGATCAACGCCACTCCGTGAGATCGATTTGCTCGAGCTCCGCCGTGACTACGCCATCAATGCCCTCGACCGATTCCGGCTCGGCCAGACCGAACACGCTGCGCCATCCGGATCGAGCGGACTGAGGTGCTGGCAAGGAAGCGAGCCGCGCCTCGAGAGCTTCGCGAATGAGGTCCTTGAGGCTTTCGCCTTGAATGGCGGCGGTGGCTTTGGCCCTCTTGAAGAGCTCGTCAGGTAGTTCGATGGTCGTTTTCACGTACCCATATTACCGTATTTACGGGTCGGCTTCCCGGCAATGGCAGTCCCCCGCGAAGTCCGAAGGCCCCCATGAAAGCACCCTCGAAAATCGCCTTCGGCATCTTCATCCGCAAGTATGGCGTCGTTCCAGCTCCCGAGGAAGTGCAGCCGATCGGCTTGTTCCCGTACAACATCGATGACCACCGTCCACCCGGGTTCCTTCGTGCTGGCATTCACCGAGCGCTTCCTTCCGAAGACGTGGACGCATGTTCAGAAGGGCATCTTCTCGTATCTGATCGTGAGGGCCGGGGAGGGGAACAACGACCTCTACTGCATCATGGTATCCATCGGACCGCCTGTGTGCGAAGATCCCGAACCCTGCGGCTTGGAGAAACCGTCTGGCGACGCCACTGAGGGTGTCGCAGATGCGCCTGCCGATCAGGGGCGGCGACTCAAGCTTCAGGTCGGCCGACGCGCGTGCGTAGTTCCTCTGGTCGCGCGCGACGCGCCGGCCGAGACAGTCTTGACCGCCACGGGGAAGATCGTTTCCATCATCAGAGGCGAACCTCAATCTGTGGCCGCCTACTCCAACATCAGGCACCAAAAAACGCCCGCGTTCTTTGAAGTGCCGTGACGAAAGCGTCGATCTCGTCGGTCGTGTTGTACATCGCGAATGACGCGCGAGCGGTCGCGGCTAACCCCAGTCGAGACATCACGGGCTGCGCGCAGTGATGCCCGGCACGGATCGCGATGCCCTCCAGATCAAGTGCCGTTCCGAGTTCGTGGGGATGAATGCCATCGACGGTGAAAGACAGAACCCCTGCCTTCTCGCGCGCGGTCCCGACGAGCCGGACGCCTTCGATGGAGAGGAGCGAATCCGTCGCGAAGTTGAGAAGGCGTGCCTCGTGATCGGCGATCCCCTCCAAGCCAACGGCGTTGACATACTTGATCGCGGTACCAAGACCGATGACGCCTTGGATGTTCGGCGTGCCCGCCTCGAATTTGAACGGCAGCGCGTTAAACGTTGTCGTTTCGAACGTAACCGACCGGATCATGTCGCCGCCGGACTGGTACGGCTCCATCGCGTCGAGCAACTGCTCCTTGCCATAGAGAACACCGATTCCCGTCGGTCCGTAGATCTTGTGGCCGGAAAATGCGAGGAAGTCGCAATCGAGTGCCTGGACGTCGATCGGGATGTGCGGCGCGGCTTGCGCGGCGTCGAGTAGGACAGGGACGCTTTGTGCGTGCGCGCGTTTGATGATTTCCTTCACGGGGTTGATCGTGCCGAGGGCGTTCGACACATAGACGACTGCCACGAGCTTCGTACTCGGCCCGAGAAGCCGGTCGAACTCGTCAAGACGGAGTTCGCCCTCATCGGTCATCGGGATGACACGCAGTCGGGCGCCGACGCGCTTGCAGAGGAGTTGCCACGGAACGATGTTCGAGTGATGCTCCATCGCCGTCACGAGAACCTCGTCACCGGCCGAGAGGTGCGCCGGCCCATACGACGACGCGACGAGATTGATCCCCTCCGTTGTTCCGCGCACGAAGATCACCTCGTGCGTCCGTTCGGCGTTGATGAATTCCGCGACGGTATTGCGCGCGTCGTCGTAAAGCTGTGTTGCCGTCTCGCTCAGGAAATGAATCCCGCGATGAATGTTCGCGTTCTCCTCGTTGTAGTAGCGACTCATCGCTGCGATGACAGCCCGCGGTTTCTGCGTTGTCGCGGCGTTGTCGAGATAGACGAGGTGCTTCCCGTGGCGAACGGTGCGACTGAGAATCGGGAAATCGGCTCGCACGCGTTCGACGTCGAGCGGTGCGCGGACATTGTCACGCATCAGATGGCTCGTCATTGCTCCTCCTCTGCGCCCACCATGGCCGCGCCAGTCGCTCGTTGTTCGACACGACGCCACCGGACGCCGCGGTCGTTGCTGTCGTACACCTGAATCCCGCGGGCAAGGAGTTCGTCACGAACGAGATCAGCTTCGGCGAAGCGCCGCTGCTGCCGATACTGGTGACGCTTCGCCACGAGCGCTTCAATCTCGGATTCATCCTCCACACCGCGCGCGGGCAGCACCGCGAAGAACGTGTCGATCTCCTCGAGCACGGAACGAACGCGGCGGCCGTTACCGCGGAGGGAATTCTGTAGGCGGACGAACTCGAACAACGCAGCAAAGGCCGCAGGGGTGTCGAGATCATCGCTGAGCGCGGCATCGATCCGGCGACGGAGGTTCGTAACGGCTTCTTCATGCCGAACATCGTCGAGCTGCGCGTCGGCGGCGAAATAGAACTCTTCGAGGCGCTTCACCGCCCCCGCTGCTTGGTCGAGAACAGTCGGCGTGAACTCGAGCGCCGACCGGTAGTGGCAGTTGAGAAACATGAAGCGCAGCGTCCGGTAGTCATACCGTTCGAGCGTCGAGCGGATCGAGGTGAAGTTGCCGAGGCTCTTCGACATCTTCTCGGTGGCGGTGTTGAGGAAGCCCGTGTGCAGCCAGAAGCGGACGAGCGGCTTTCGGCCGGATGCGGCTTCCATCTGCGCGATCTCGGCCTCGTGATGCGGGATGATGAGATCGACGGCGCCGCCGTGGATGTCGTATTGGGGTCCGAAGTACGTTTCGGTGATCGCCGTGTCCTCGATGTGCCAGCCAGGGCGACCGGCGCCGATCGGCGTATCCCACGACGGCTCGTCCGGTTTCGGCGACTTCCAGAGACAGAAGTCGTTCCACGCGCGCTTTCCCTTGCCGTCATCAATTCGTGAGACGGCATCGGACGATCGCACCTCCGTGCGTCGCGACAGCTTGCCGTAGTCGGCGAACTGCGCGATCTCGAAGTAGATCCCATCTGCCGCGTCATACGCGTACCCGCGCCGCTGGAGTGCTTCGACCTGTCTCACGATCGCGTCGATGTGATCGGTCGCGCGCGCAAACTCGGTGACCTGGTTGTTGCGGAGCGCGGCCATGTCCTCGAGATAGATCTTCTCGAAGTGCAGCGCGAGTTCCTTCCATCCAATCCCGTCTTCCCGCGCGCGCTTGATGATCTTGTCGTCGATGTCGGTGATGTTCTGCAGGTAGAACACCTCGTAGCCGTGGGAACGAAGGACGCGGGCCAGAAGATCGAAGTGTGTATACGTCTTCGCGTGCCCGAGATGGGGGTAGTCGTACACCGTCGGCCCGCAGACGAAGAGGTTCACCTTCCCCGGCGTGATCGGCATGAAGGGCTCGATCGTGCGCGTGAGCGTGTTGTAGAGCTTGAGAGGGGCTCGGGCTCGCTGTTCGTGAGTCATCGGGCTGACATCCTGGCCTCGAGGGAAGGCGGTTCTGAGGTAAGAGAGTCGAGTTCGGGTACCGGATCAACTTCATACCAGTGACGTTTACCAGTGGCGAGGTCGTACCAATGGAAGCCGCGCAATGGCGGACTGTAGAAGTGGAGGGTAATGCCTGGTCCGCGCACGGCCGACACCCGATGGATCATCGAGTCTGTTTCGACCATCACGCCGCCTGCGGTGACGGTGCAGTCGTGTTTCTTCATCGGACTCGTTCCGACACCTCGCCACGAGAACACTTCTTCGACCATCTCGCCGCACAAGACGGCGACCTCGCCCGTGGATTTGTTGTGGTCGTGAACGCGAGTAAGCTGGCCGGGAAGCCAGAAGATGGCCACCACATCCCAGGTGTCATCCCGAAAAAGGAGCTTCCGCACGTAGCTGCTCTGGCGGAATTCCATGTAAGGCTCGAGGATGTCCCAGCGGAGGCGAAGGCGCAGCTCCTTCAGCCTGAGCCTGAGGTTCGCGAGCGCTTCGGCTGAAATCCCACCCTTCAGACTTGGGCGCGGTAGCGGAAATCCGAGAAGTTCTTTCGGGTCGACGTGTGCGGGCGACGGCATGCGAAACCTCCTTCTTCGTGACGTTCGGTGCGCGAACCCCAATATCGACCCCCAGCCGAAATAAGTCAAGAACAATTAAGTACATGCGGTTTGGCTTTATTTTCGTGCGGAGACAACGAGACTCAGTCGGAGTGTTCAGCTTGCTCCTAAGCCGCGACCAGCTTCAGTTTCCCGGCGGGGTGGGTGACGATGCGGCTGGTGGGCGCCAGTAAACCTGCATCGAAGGCCCGCATTTGGACGGCGGTCGGCGGGAGATGCGACAGCGACGTCGATTCGTCAAATTTGACCCAGAGGACGCCGAAAGACTTGTCACCGTGGGCGATTGGCAGGCCGAGCTGCGCTTTGGAACCGCCATGATCACGTTTCAGGGTTTCCGCATTCAGCTCATCGGGAGTGCCCTGTTCGACGGGAACCCACCCCGTGCCGTCCCACTCCAACGCGCTGAAGTCTTTCAGGCTCAATATCTCTTGAATGAAGACCGGCTTGCGATGCTTCACCAAATACGCGCTCCACCCATCGGGCCGAGGTCTGCAACCGTCCGCGATGACGTCACCCCCGTGCTCGTCAAACTCTCCGGTCGCTTCGTTGAATCGCCATACGTCGCTCCTTGAGCAGTCAACGTAGTTGCGTGCAAGAAGCGCGATTCCTTCCAACGTCTCTTTAAGGCCGCCGTCAATTGCACTGAGCAGGCGCTTCATCGTGAAGATGTGTTTCCCGTACAAGAAGTTCTGCAACATGATCCCGATCTGACAGCCGGCAAGCGCCAGCGTACGGATCAGGTGGTGATCAAAAACGCGCGGCTTCGTGCTCTCGATGTTGAGTACTGCGGCGACTTCATCACCAGCAAGCAGTGGAAGTGCCATCTCGCTGCGGGTTCCCGGCCGGATCTCGTGATAGACGGGCTCGAATTTGGAAGTCCCGAGATCATTCACAATGATGGCTCGGCGTCGCAATGCTGCCCAGGTGATGAGCCCCTTGCCGTCTTTGGTTTCCAGCACCGGAAGCGTCAGTTGCTTTGGACCTACTTGGGCTGCCGGTACGAGTATGCCGCCGTGGGTGGTGCGCTCGTAAATGTGCACCGTTCCGACCGTGTCCCGCGGGTCGAGCGCCAAGACATCGAAGATCCGCCGGAGTATCTCTTCGAGACCGCCTTCGAGCGCAGATACGAACGAGCGCTTGCTCCTCGCCAGAAATTGCTGAAGCGCAATAGGCAGCGTGTGGAGCTCTTCGCCCCACTTCTCGCTGTTGAACTGATCCCAGAAGTAAGGAAAGGCTTCTTCATTCAAACGATCGAACAGCGCACCGATCGTCTCCTGTAGTTCCGCGCTCCCATGCTGCTCCTTCGAGTAGTTCACGAACAGAACGCTTCGCAGCCGTCCACCGTTGACTGACTCGATCCGTGCACACGAAACGATCCCTTCCCGATCAATGAAATCACCGAAAAGGGTACTACGCGCCCGATCGGCGGGCGACTCCGTCGGGAGGATGCTTTGCAAGGCGTCGCCGAATGGCTCTTGCCGAAGCATGAATGCAGACCGCGCATCCTTATAGAAAGCGTAGGACTGAATCGGGTTCAGGGCATTCGACAAAAGAGGGAAGCTGGGCCCCTCGAGCGCTTCGGGATAACGCACGCCATCTTGCAGCGCGAGGCGGCAGTCGCCCTCGAGTAGGGGGTCGGCAACGTAGAAGCAGAGCGAGTCAGCACCGAGCCGCACACGCGCTTCCTCGAGAGTTCGGCGAAATCGTCGCAATACATCTGCGTTAGGTTTAAGCGGTTGTGCAAGAGCAGCGTGCCGGATCGTCGGCCCAGTGGAGAGGTAGAAGTTTTCTTGAAACGCGACCGGTGCGGTGTTGAGATTCCGTTGCCATGCCGTTCGAAGTGGCTGGAGGAGGTACTCCGCGACGGTGGTGTTATCACCCATTCGCGCAGCCAGCGGTGTAACGTGCTGAATTGGTGCGTGTCGCACCATTTCGAATGCCTCGAGAGCCCGCGAGAGATCGTCTTCGACGCCGTCGAGCGAACCTCGCTCGGCCTGCTCATCACGCACGCGGTCGAGAATTCTGCGAAGACGCTCGGGGCTAGGTAGCGTCCGATCGCAAACCCACTGCGATATTGCCGGTTCCGTCACCTCGAGAAACTCAGCCCACTGCCGGCGATCGTGAATACTGGTGCCATCCAAGAGCACTGCGAGTGCCGACGCGAAAGCGCTACGCGTCTGCGATTTCCGAGCGACACTCTTGCTGCGACCGTTCTGTGTTTTTCTTGACGGCCTCAGAGGAGCAATTGTTGTCATGACGTTCCCTTTTCTTGGCGTAGCGCTTGTGTGAGCGTGCTGACGGTCACGCCGCTCTCTTCTTTCGCGGCGGAGTGTTGGTGAGGAGGAGTGAAAGTGTGTGCTGGGCGTGCCTCAGTGCGAGCATTGGCTGCTGAGTCGTTGCGAACATCAGCCCGGGAAACGGTTGAGGAGTGTAGGGCACCAAATTCGAAATCGGCTGGTTAGTAAAGGAACCCCCGACGACGGTCCCCGATACCCAGGTTACATTCTCTCGGGGAACCAGGGCCGGGAAGCGCCGCAGAATGAGTTCCTGCTGGTCGGGAGTACCTTCATCGGATGCCGCCGGATTCGATACCTCTACGCGAATGACGAGCCGGCCGCGGTGGGGTCGTCTGCCGTCCGAAAACGACGTGATCGCGACCCCTGTCGGACCGTCGACGAACGCGCCCTCGGGACATCCCAGTGAAGTGTCAACTTCCAACACCGACGAACGTTGAACGATCAGACTGTGAGGGAGACTGAGCTGCTCTGCGAACGGAACCGAGTGGACACCCAAGGCTACGAACGCCGCCGTCGGCTCAATCCGCATGTCACCTGAGGTAATGGCATACCCGTTCCGGGTAGAGGGATCGATGTCGACTGCAACCGGCGCTTCGCGGAACCGAACGCCGCGCTTGCCGGCTCGACGCTCGGCAAGCGCTAAGAGTTCGTCGAGCGGGAAGCTAACGTCCGGCGCGCTGTAGTAGGCGTACCCGGGAGCGAGGAACGGGTGCCACGGAGCGACGTCCGCCTCCTCCAGCCTCCGCAGGCCGGTGAAAGATCGAGCCTGCGTTGCAAACGGCGTCACGGGCGAGGCCAGCGGGAGCGCGAGCACAGTCGGCCGTTCCCGCCACGCATACGCGAAGTGACCCGTGAGCATGTCAGTGCCGTCGCAAAACGCGCGGCGATTCCACGTTCTGCCTGCGAGCAGGCCCGACTCGATGAACCCGAGCGACGTCCGATCATCCTGCCAATGAAGAACCTCAACCTGGCGACCCTTCTCAGCCGCCAGTTCGGCGAAGATGACGCTCGCCAAGTCGCGTCCCACGACAACGATGTCGCGTCGTTCGGCGGCCATGGGTTAACAATATGGTCTATTGGCTAAATTAAGTCAACCTCCGGTCGACTGAATGTCGTTTGGGCCACGCAGCTGCGCCACCTCCAACCGAGCGCGGCAGAAGCGAAGCTCTGTTCCGCGAGAACGCATCTCGGTGCAGGGGAGCGCGGGAGGAGCGGTACGACCACGGCCGTCAACAGCTAACCTGAATGGCGTGGGCGCACACGCTCCTGAGCCCCGACGTCTACCTGATCGACCGAAGCCGGCCTCGGTTCAGACCATCGCGAGCGAGCTGAGCCCAGAAGATTCGGAACCTCGCGTGACTCGGGAACGAAGGGGGAACCCGTTGCTGCACCTGTCGAACGCCCGTGTTCGGCTTGCCCTTCTAAGTCCACCGAAGCGTCCCGCGTGAGCCGCGGTCATTCTCGAGGACCGAGATCGGCTGAAAGGCCGTAGACTGATGAGCTATCGCAGGTGGGGAAACGGTTCGCACTGTCACTCCTATTAGGAGTCGGAACGCGGAAGAGGAGACGGCTTGACGGCAGTCGATCCGAAGCACATCGAACCACCCGATGACAGCGGGAGCGACACGTTTGCGCGCTTCGTGTATCAGGCGCACGCGATGTTCCCGCTTTGTCTGTACGCGGCGACCGGAAGCGAGATTCAGAGCATTTACGCGGAACACCTCGAGGACATTGCGGTCGAACTCAACACCCGATGGCGATTCCTCCAGGTAAAGACCCGTGACCCCGGATTAGGACCGTGGACGTTTGCCGAGGTCACGGGTAAAGGCGGCGCCATCCACAGCCTATGGCGCGCCTATACGGCGGTGGGAGAGGGGACCGCCGCGACATATGAGCTTCATCTCGAAGGTCACCTCCGCAGTGGAGACCCGATCCATCACCTGCGTTCCCCGGTTACCCGCGTTGACGAGGTTCTGATCACACGCGTTCAAAATGCCGTGAAGGCCGGCGAGGACGAAGTTCGCGCCTTTTGCGCCCGCCTCGACGTGAAGCTACTGCCCGTTCGCGCGTCGATCGAGTCAAGCAATCTCCGCCTCCTCGGGAATCATGCGCCTGCCCTGTCCTTTCGAGAGCTTCGAGAGGTCTATGATCGCGTTCTCGCCGCCATGCAGGCAGCGATGACCGCTGCGCGCCTCGCGGATCAATGGTACGAGGAGATCCTGGGGGCACCGTCGTCCGAGAACGCGCCGTTGCTGGCCGCGAAGTGCATCAGCCGTGAGCGTGCAGTGAAGCTTCTCGACCGCGTCAGTGGTGAGCCACGCCCGCTTTTGAAACGAGTCATCGAGACGTCGTCAGAGGCCAGCGTGCTTGAGCAGAAGCTCATCGCGGGCGGAGCGACGCCCTCGCTCATCGACGTGGCGAAAGACCTTCGTGCGAACGCGAGCATCCGGCGTATGGAGTATCTCGCATCGACATCGGGCGATGCCCCCTATCTCGAGGACCTGCGTCAGCGCCTGCGGGCTTCGGCCAATGGTCTCGTCGCAGAACATAGTCCCGCACCGAAGGTCGCCGCGATTGTTTGGAATCTCCTCCGCAGCGAGCTAACCGCTTCCGCGGGGGTGGTGGACCACCAACGCATCTTCGGTCAGGACCCGCACTTTCTACTCGGCGAAGTCTGCGAACTCGCAGATGAATGCGTGACCGACTGGGGTCGTGACGATGCGTAGGGAACTGTTCCTTCCGACGGTCGACGGCGAAGCACGGCTTCTGCTTCTCATCGACGCGTTTACGACCGAGTCGCGTGCGCTTGAAGGCCGAGTGAAGCTGGCAAAGCTCGACTTCTTTCTTCGGTACCCCCGCTTTCTGCTGCGTGCGCTCACGATCCGAGGCGCGCCGGATATCGGAGCGGAAACGCCGGCGTCTGACAACATTGAGAATCAGATGGTGCGGTACAGGTACGGTCCTTGGGATCCGGCGTACTACGCGATCCTCGGCCGTCTCATCGGGAAGGGGCTCGTCGTAACCGTGCCCATGAAAGGCGGGTTTGCTTTCAAGACCTCGACCACCGGTCGCGAGGCAGCGCGAATCCTCGCGAAAACAGACGTGTGGAAGCAGACGTCGCATGCGACTCGTCTCCTTCGGAAGCACCTCGACCTCAGCGGGTCGCGGTTGAAGGAGTTCGTCTACGAGCACTTCCCAGAAGTCGCCGGTGCCGAATGGGGTCGCCGACTATGAGAGTGCGTCTCGGCACCGTCGGGCTTCTTGGGACTTCCCGTGTCGTGACCTTGGAGCCAGGGCTGAACATCATCCGCGGCCCCATCGGTTCGGGAAAAACGAGCTTCGTTCGACTCTGTCGAAGCCTGCTGGGGAACGACATTGGGGTCCTGCCTCCCGAGATAAGACGGAACGTCGCAGCAGTCTCTTCGGTAGTGACGCTCGGTGAGGACTCCTTCACCGTTGTGCGTCCGCTCACGAGCACGGAGGACGCGATGGTCGATGTTGCCGGGACGGATGTAGCGCTCCGGCTCCCAGCACAAAAGCCGAAGGCGAATAGTCCGGAGACATACACTTCCTGGCTTCTCGATCGTCTTGATCTCCCGCATATCGAAGTGCCCGCGGCGCCGACGAAGCCCATGAGCGCGCTGACGCCGGTGACCGTCAACGACTACTTCATCTTCTGCGTGCTGTCTCAGGACGAGATCGACACGAGCGTGTTCGGGCACCGGCAGCACTTCAAGAACGTCAAGCGGAAGTACGTGTTTCAGATTCTCTACGGCCTCTACAGCGTGGAGATGGCTCGGCTGCAGGAGCGGTACCGAGTGCTGGAAACGCAGATCCGGGAACTCCGCATCGAGGGTGGGTTCTTCGAGCGCTTCTCGAAGGACACGCCGTGGGAAAACCGCGCGGATCTCGAGGCGAAACTCGCCGATGATGAGCGGCGCGTTGCCGACTTTGAGGCCGCGGCAACCACGGTGGCAGCGGAAGCACGGGAATCCCCAGAGGTCGTCCGCCTGCAAGGTTTGCTGCGCGGAGTCGAGCAGGAGATCGCAACACTGACCGAGCGCCACCGCGGAGAGCAGCGCGCGATCGAACAGTTGCGACGCCTTTCGGCCCAGCTCGAGACGCAGAACCAGAAGCTCACGCGAGCAATCGTCGCGGATGCCGTCCTCATCGACTACGACTTCACCATCTGCCCGCGGTGCTCCTCACAAGTCACGGCATCACGCACCACGGACGGCTCGTGCTACCTTTGCCTCCAGCCGCCCGCGCACACAGTTTCACGGGACGACCTTATTCGGGAGCAGCAGCGCATCGATTTACAGATTGGGGAGACTGCCGATCTTGTAGAGGCACGCCAGAAGGCAGCTGCGTCCATCGAGCAGGCTATTAGCCGGAAGGGTATTGAGCAGCAGCACATCGCTGATGAACTGAACTTCTCGACCTCGACGTTCGTGTCAGAGCGTGCGGAGCAAATAACGAGGATTGCAAACGATCGGGCTGAATCACGCGAGCGAGTGAAACGCTACCGGGACTACGTTCAACTCTACGAGCGCTTCGATGCGCTCATGAGTGAGGTATCGACCCTGGAAGAGGAGCGCGACGAGGTCCAAGTCGCCCTCGGGGCGGCTGAGAGTGCGGTGACGGGCGCCGAGGAAAAGATCACCTTCCTCGAGAAAAGCATGAGCGACATCCTTCACGCGTTTAAGGTCGTGCAGTTCGGGCCGAATCCACGTGTCGTCATCGACCGCGAGACCCTGCTCCCAGTCATCAATGGTCGCACCTTCGACTCGATCAGCTCTCACGGCGTGAACGTCCTCGTAAACATCGCGCACGCCGTTGCGCACCAGCGTACGGCACTGAAGTTCAACCTGTTGCTCCCCAACATCCTGTTCATTGATGGCTTGAGTGGAAACATCGGGCACGAGGGTCTCGACCAGGAGCGAATCGACGCCGTGTACAGCTACCTGCGGACCGTCAGTGAAAAGGCAGGTGATCTCCTCCAGATTGTTGTCGTCGACAACGATGTGCCAGCGTCGGTTGAGGCATTCGTTCGACTCACGCTGACGGACGATGACCGTCTCATCCCTGTGCCGCCCATCACCGAGGACAACGACGATACGGGCGACGGCGAAGTCAGTGCCGAGGACGGCGCGCTCGAAACGGAGGGCTGAGGAGGTCAGCGAACGGTACGGGACCGTTCGTGCATCCCATGCGAGACCTCACGCGATGCGGCGCATCGAAACCATTGATATGGAAGTATCCAGACAAGGCAAGACGTCCCAGGGGTGAATGTCAGGAGGTCGTCCGTACACTCCGCACCACTTCGGTTTCCATCTGAGTCTCCATTGGACACTCTACGACACTCATTTCCACTCATGGACGCGGGTGCGCGTGCTAAAGTATCACCCAGCGTCTTTCGCGCTGTTTCGTACCTGTATCTGTTGGAAGGGAAGCAGTTTAGCGACGAGTTCCCACGAAGCTGCGCGGCCAGGGCGAGTGATTTCCCAAGCTCTTGGTCGCGGGTTCGAATCCCGTCGCCCGCTCCAGATCACTCGCATCCGATGCAGCTGCCGCTGCCCGCGCCTCCAGAGTCTTGGAAGAAGTGATTGGTGGCCACCGGCGCGCCCCTTCGTGGCACACTGTGCTCGATTGCCGTGACCGAAGAACGCAGGCGCGCCGCCAGGGTCGCTCTTCCCGAGGCCGTCCATGCGACGGTGAACGACGTGCCGGTGCGCGTGCTCGATCTCAGCGCGCTCGGCGCGCGCCTCGAGCACGAGCGGCGCTTTGCGCTCGATGCTCCCGAGCTCCGGCTGGAGTGGCGCGCCGCGACGGTGACGCTGGCCATTCGGGCAGTGCGTTCGGAGATCGTCACCGACGGCGCATCGGCACCTCGGTACCGCACCGGAATCGAGTTCGCCGCCCTGCATCCCGTCGTCGACCGGGTGATCGCATCGATTGCGTCGTGGGCCGAATTGGAGCTCTCGAAAGCGCCGCCGGCCGCGAAGCCGGCGCCGGCCGCTCCCACGGGGGAGGACACCTGGACGCGCAGGATCCGGAGCGCACCAGCGAGCGCCGCGGGCAGAGAGCCGTCGTAGCCGGCACGGCCGGCACCGCCGGTTGCTCCGCCTTACGGCACGTTTTCGATGGATACGGGAGAGGCGACAAATGGCCCTTCGGTGTACCCGCGTCGGGCGCCGAGGCCCGCGTCAACGTACCCGCAGCGGGCACAGCGCCAGCCGCCCGATCCCGCCGCCGCCGCGAAGTGTGCCGTCCACGGTTTGGCACGCCTCGCGGTCCACGCGGTACCCGTAGTGATCGAGCAGCGGCTGGGCGATGTGCCATTCAGGCTCTGCCAGCAGCAATCGCAAGGGACCGTTGTGGAGTTCCAGCCGCCGGCGCGCTTCGGCATCGAGCCCGTTCGGCCGGTCCGCGAAGCCATGCATGTTGGACTGGATCCGCACGAACGGAGTCTCATCAGGAAAGGCGGGCACCACGTACGAAACCGGTGCCCATCCCGCAACCGCAACCATTGTCCCGTGCGGCACGCTGACCCGGGTCATCTCCATGGATCTGTCGGCATAGTCGAAGCGACCGAAGTTCGCCGGCCGAGTCACGACCATCAACAGAATGAGTACGAGCACGACGCGGGCCCTGAGCAAATCAGACGGGGTCCATCGCGCCAGCTGGACGACGATGAGCAGCGGCGCCAGCATCTCGAGCAGGACCGCGAAGCGATAGACCGAAGACTGCGTGAGCCACAGGACATATCCGACGAACCAGAATACGAACAACGCGCGGGCGGACGTACCATTCGTGGGTTGCCCCTGCGGACGGAGTCCCAGGAATCGCGCGATCCCGACGGCCACGATGAGGGTCATCAATCCCGGAATCGCGAGGTTGACGAAGGGAACTTCGGACACGCGGGTCGGATTCGCCGACCACAGCCAGGGATAGAAGATCGCTTCGAGCCATGTCTTCGGAAGGAAGGTCCGGAAGGCATAGCGTTCGTCCCAGTACAGCGAAGACTCGAAGATGTCGTTGTAGTAAGGGAAGAGTGGATTGCCGGTCAGTTGCTCCACGTGCCAGTACCACCACCCGGCACTCGCAGCGAGTCCCGCGAGTCCCCCGGCCACAAGCATCGAAACCCTGCCTGTACGAGCCCTCGGTGCACCGGGCAGACTCACCAGAGCCGCGCCGAGTGCAATCGCGTAGATGGCGCTCAATGGCTTGAGTCCACAGGCAATCCCGCCCAATGCACCCGCGAAAAAGATGAGCAGGGTCGAATGACGAGTTCCCTGCCCGGTCGAGAGGATCAGGCGCAGGGCGCCGAGCAGCGGCAGCGTCAGCAACGTATCGCCGAAGCTGGTACCGAGCTGCGTGAGGAACGCCGCCCCACATCCCGCGGTCAGTGCGACGAGCACGGGACCGCTCCGTTCGAGCGACCGGCCCGCCGGCCACGCGACCCTGGCGATGCTCCAGACGAGGATCAGGTTGAGCCCCTGCGTGGCGCCGAGCAGCGCCGCGTAGACCCGCGGTTCGAGGAGTTGCATGCCGAAGTACAGGGGTAGATGGAGCAGAGGATTGAACAGCGTCTGGAGTTGGCCGACGGCCAGGTCCAATTCCTCCCGGCCGTTCAGCCATGCGTACACGTTGTAGTAGTGGTAGTTGAGCAGGTCCCAGTTTGCGTCGCGTCCCGCCCACACGGCATATGCCGCCGAGAGCACGGGCAGGAGCCAGACCAGTCTCGCTACAGAACTGGGCTGATCGGAGCCGACGGACACGCCCTCATCTTAAGGGTTCCGGATGACAGTTGATCTCCGCGGGGCCAGCGGAGCAACCAGCGCCGCCGACCCGTGCCGGCCTACGCGCTCCGCGGCGCGCCCAGATGCGCGGAGCCCCAGTCGACTCTGCGCGTGGTGTACATCACCAGCCCGAGGATGAGGAAGAGGCCGATCGATCCCATGAGCAGCGCCCAGTCCTCGAGTTGCAGCAGGACGTAGAGATAGCCGTAGAGCAGGGCGAGCACGCCGGCCAGGCCGAGGACGCGGAGGACGCTGCGCAGGATGGCCGCGGCGTATGCGGCGATGAGCGTCACGGTCGCAACGGAGCCGATCGCGTAGGCGATGCTGAACGGCGCGTGCTCGGAGATGCTGAGCAGCAACAGGTAGAACAGGCACAGCGCACCGCCGACGAGGAAGTACTGCACGGGATGCAGCGTGACGGGACTGAGCAGCTCGTACAGGAAGAAGGTGAGGAAGGTCAGGACGATGAAAAGCGCGCCGTATTTCATGGAGCGCTCGGCCTTCTGATAGTGACCCACGGGGGAGAACAGTCCCACGCCGAATGCCGAGGGCGCGACGGCACCGACCGCGTCCTCGACTCCCGCGTTGCGCCACTTCTGCGGATAACTGCGGGCCAGCGAGGAGATGCTCCATCGCGCCGTGAAGCCGTCCGGCCGCACGGTGCGGCGGTCGGGCAGGAACGCACCGGCGAAACTGGGATCGGGCCAGGGGGACTGGAGCTCCACCACGGTCTCGGCGCCGAGGGGGAGGAAGTGAATCTCCTCGCTGCCGTTGAGCGGGAGCGCGAGACGGAACGGGTACTCATCGCTCGCATCTCCCGCGGACGGCAGGGAAACCGGGGCGGTGAGACCGGAGCTCCAGAGCCGCGCGTCGGCGCTTCCGCCCGAGAACGCGCCTTCGGCTCCGTTCCAGTGCAGCACGGGCTTGCCGCGAATGCCGCGCAGGTCGGTGACGCCGACTGTGATCACCGCTTCGTCCCAGAGGATGTTCTCCGGGGCGACGTCCCACGCGGAGAAGTCGGGCCGCGCGAATTTCCCCTCGATGGCGAGATCGGCGCGATAGACGACGGTCTCGTAGATGCCGCGGTGCCGCGGCTCGGGCTGGAGTCGTCCGGTCGTCTTCAGCGTGGCCGGCACGAACCGCGCCCGGTCGATGGCGAACAGCGGCTTCCCGGCGGTGTCTGTGTAGGGGACGCGGAACGGCACGATGAGCACCGGACCGCCGACGGTCTGGTTCAGTGCCCAGCTCGAGGCGATCTCGTGGCGTACGGCGTCGGCGCGCTTGGAGCTCCGAGACCAGTGAGCGGATCATCGCCAGGCCGACCATCAGCACCAGCGCGAGGCCGCCGAGAATGAGCAGCTCCACGATGGCCGACATTGAGGTCGCGAAGCCGGTCGATCTGCGCGCGTTGCTGATCGACCTCGCCGGCGGGCGCGCCGTGGTCACCGCCTCGCCCGAGCCGCTGATCGTCACCGCATCCGAGGATCGGCTCGCGCAGGCGTTCGCGAACATTCTGGAGAATGCGATCAGCTTCTCGCCCGTGGACGGCCAGGTCGAGGTGTCGATGTTCGAGCGAGACGGATGGGCGGTGGTTCGTGTGGACGACGAAGGGCCGGGAATCCCTCCCGAGCATCTGGACCGGATCTTCGACCGGTTCTTCTCTTTCAGGCCGGCGGATCAGCGGAATCATGACGGACTGGGGCTCGCGATCGCCCACGCAGTGGTGAATGGCTACGGCGGGAGCATTCGCGCGGAGAACCTCGCGCCCGGCGGCGCGCGCATCGAGGTGCGCTTGCCGCTCAGCCGCACGTAGCCGGCACGACCGGCTGCGCTGGTTGCTCCGCGTCTAGCCGGCCCGGCCGGCAGCGCTGGTCGGCCAAGCCTCGGGCATGCCAGTCGCCCGAGGCTCATTTTCTGCCGCGCAGACTCCTAGCCGGCCCGGCCGGCAGCGCTGGTCGGCCAAGCCTCGGACACGCCAGTCGCCCGAGGATCATTTTTTGCCGCGCAGACTCGCACTTCGCCGGGCATCCTGCCCGGCGCGACTCTTCAACACTGCCGGGCAGAATGGCGGGGAGAAATCCGTGCCTCAAAGACGACGGGCGAGGGATGACCCTCGCCCGTCAAGAGGCAAGCCTGTGATCGGCGCTTAGTGGACCACGTCGTGGTCGATGGGCTCGCGCGGCGTGCCGAGATCAGGCTCATTGTGTGCCCACGTGACGCGAGTGATCACTTCGTCGCCGTTCTCGCCCGGGGTTCGGTCGAGAACGAAAGCGACGGGCCGGCCTTCGCGGTCCCACGCGAACGGCGTGCCCCACTGCCACGGCTCGTTCATGTCGATCTGATCGATCGGACCAGGATCGCGAAGCGAGCTCGCGAAGAGATCCGACGGACTGAGGACCGCCGACGCGTGGTGCTGGGTGACGAGCTGGGCGAAGTCGTGCGAATTCGGGCCCGTGCTCGTCCAGTCGCTGTTGCTGGTGTTGCGGTAGTAGTCCATGCAGGTGTTCTGCGACGAGCCGTTCTCGGAGGTGTGGCTGAGGCCGAAGTCATGGCCCACTTCCTGGCACATCACGTGGCGTCGCCACGGGTTGTTCGCGCTCGAGCCCATGTAGGTGTCGTTCACTTTCGTATTGGCTCGTGTGATGTGGTTGCCGCTGCCGGGCCAGATCTGCGCCAAACCGGCCCATCCGGTGGAGCCGTACGCGTAGTTGCACACCCGGACCGCATTGTTGGGAGGAGTGCAGTTGTAGCGTGTGCTCGAGGTGGTACTGCTCGAGACGATCGACAGGGCGAGCACGGTCGAAGCATTCCAGCCGCTGCGGTTGGCGGAGTTCGGGTTGGCGGGGTCGCCGTAGATCGACTTCTGGAGATGATCCGGCCAGTTCGAGTACGAGGTCGAGGTCAGTGAACGATAGATCGTGATCTGCGCTTCTGCGCCCGATCGGCCCCAATGGTAAGGCCCCCATCCGTGGCTCGCGAACACGGGAACGGCGATGATGAGAGTGAGAGCGAGAACGATTTTCCGGTGACTCATCTGACAGACTCCTTTTCTCAAAAATGTTTGGGGTTCCATATGTTGGGATCACAAAGCATTGTGATTGCCAGTTCGTCGATTCTCGTAAGCCACTGACCGCTTTAGACTTGGGATTTCCGACGGTCATGACGCGCGGGTCAAGTTTTGCGCAAGAGAGAGAACTTTGACCCGTCACCTTCGGAAAAATGGGTCAGCGGTGACCATAGTTCCGCTATTATTTGTATATGTATGCTCACGCGTCGACGACGAGTCTGTTGCGGCCGGCCTTCTTCGCGGCGTACAGCACCCGGTCGGCACGCTCGATCATCGTGTGCGGATCTCCCGAGGGTGACGGAACCATCGTGACGACTCCGAGGCTCACCGTCACGCGGTCGGAAGCGCTGCCCGCGGCGTGCTCGATGCCGAGGTCGCGAACCGTTTCGAGGATCGATCGGGCGACGGCTTCGGCACCCTCGGGGGTGGTGTTCGCGAGAAGGGCCGCGAACTCCTCACCGCCGTAGCGCGCGACGAGATCGTTCGGCCGCCGCAGCACGCCCGCCGCCGCCTGCGCGACCGCGATGAGTGCCTCGTCGCCACGCTGATGCCCGTAGCGATCGTTGAAGAGCTTGAAGTCGTCGATGTCGAACAGGATGAAGCCGATCGTCGCCTCGCGTCGCGCATGGTCGGCCCACTGCCTCTCGATCGCGGCGTCGAGGGAGCGCCGGTTCGGAATCCTCGTCAGGTCGTCGAGCGAGGCGATCCGCTCGAGCTCAACGTTCGCGACTCGCAGTTCCTCGGTTCGATCGGCGACCTTCTGCTCCAGGTTGCGCGTCGCGTCGAGAAGCTCGAGGTGAGTGCGAACACGCACGAGGAGCTCGCTCCGCGTCACCGGCTTCGTCAGAAAGTCGTTTCCGCCCGACTCGAAGCCGGTGACGACGTCGACTACCTGAGCTCGAGCGGTGAGGTAGATGACGGGCATCTGGGAGGGCGGCAGGTTCTCCCTCAGCGTCCGGCAGACGTCGTAGCCTGACATGCGAGGCATCATGACGTCGAGCAGAACGAGATCGGGTCGCTGACTCTCGACGAGCCGAAGCGCGTCTTCACCGTCGACCGCCTCGACGACGCGGTAGTCGTGCAGCGAAAGCTGGTTCACGAGGACCTGGCGGTTTACAGCGTCGTCGTCGACGACGAGGATCGTGAACGTTTCCGAGAGTGGCCCGGTGGCGCGATCCGGAAGCGGTACCGCCGCGTCGGGGATCTCGGAGGATTGCGGGTGAAAAATTTCGGCAGGACCGGTCCGAGTCGGTCGCTGTTCGGCGGCGACCGGGAGCGTGAAACGGAAGGTCGATCCCTCGCCCGGAGCCGATTCGACGCCGAGACTCCCTCCGTGGAGCTCGACGAGCTGCTTCGCGAGCGTGAGGCCCAGGCCGGTCCCGCCGAACTCGCGTGTCGTGCCGCCTTCGGCCTGCTCGAACGACTCGAAGATGCGCTCCTGATCTTCCCGCGCGATTCCGATTCCGGTGTCGGTCACGGAGATCGTGAGCCAGCCGTCTGCGGCGCTCGCGCCGACGGTGACGCTGCCGCGACGCGTGAACTTCACCGCGTTGCCGACGAGGTTGTGGAGGATCTGCTGCACGCGCCCTTCGTCGGCGTCTGCCATGGGAAGGTCGCGCGGCACGCGGTTGACGAGCTCGACGGGCTTCGCGAGCACGAGGGGTGCTGAGAGCGTGAGGACGACGTCGACCAGCGGTCGGAGGTCGGTCGCCTTGCGCGAGAGCGAGAGCGTGTCGTTCCGGAGCGTGGAGAAGTCGAGCACGTCGTTGATGAGCGACGCGAGGCGCTTTCCGCTGGAGACGACGAGCGAGAGGTTGCGGTTCGCCGCGTCGGGGAGCGGACCCGCGGCGCCGTCAACGAGCGACTCGGCGATGCCGATGATCCCGTGCAGCGGCGTGCGCAGCTCGTGCGAGGTGTTCGCGAGGAACTCGTCACGAAGCTGGTCGACGCGCCTCAGCCGTTCGCTGATCGCCGCCTCCCGCTCCGCGCGGAGCCTCTGCTCCTCTGCGCGGCGGTGCAGGGCGAGCATCATCGCGGCGATCGCGCTGACCAGTGCGACGACGTAGATCGCGTACGCCACCGGGCTTTTCCAGGGGGGAGGCTTCACGACGATCGCCAGGCCTGACGTCGGCTCGCTCCAGACCCCGTCGCGATTCGACGCGCGGACCCGGAAGGTGTAGCGCCCTCCCGGGAGGTTGGTGTATGTCGCCCGCGGCCGTGACGCCGGCGTCTCGAGCCATTCGCGATCCCACCCTTCGAGTTGATAGGCGTATCGCACGAGCTCGGGTCGCGCGAAATGGAGGCCGGTGAACCCGAGGCTGAAGACGTTCTGCCGGTGGTCGAGCGTGATCGAATCGGTGAGCGCGATCGGCCGATCCAACGCGAGCATCTCGGGCGGGAGCGGGCCGGTGAGCTCGTGCGCGAGCGGAACGCGTCGATTGAAGAGCTCGAGCCCTGTGAGGACGACCTGCGGCGGATGAGGATCGGGTCGAAGCGCTTTTGGATCGAGCAGCGAGAAGCCGCGCGCCGTGCCGATCGCGATCCGTCCGTCGCGCGTGGAGCCAAGGGCGTGCCACGCAATCTCCGAGTTCGGGAGGCCGTCCTTCGAGAAGAAGCGCCGGATCTCCCCGGTCGCCGGTGTCAGGCGGTTGAGCCCGTTGCTCGTCCCGATCCAGATCGTGCCGTCCTCCGCTTCGTGGAGAGACGCGATGTTCTCCGTCGAGAGGCCGTCCTCGCGGCCGTACTCGCGCCAGCGGTTTCCCGAGCCCTCGTGACGGAAGAGCCCGAGGTTCGTCCCGGCCCAGAGGATGCCGTCGCGCGACATCATGAGGACGTTGATGCGATAGCTCGAGATGCTCGCCGGGTTGCCTTTCTCGGGACGGTACTTCTCGAACGTCTGCGTTTCGACGTCGAGCTCGTAGAGGCCGTTGAGAAACGTGCCGATCCAGACCGTGCCTGACGGATCCTCCACGAGATCGAAGACCGTAGCGAGAAGGCCGCCATCCGGGTCGTCCTTGATGATGGCGGGATGCGCGAACACTCCCGTTTCGAAGTCGAGGCGGTCGAAGCCGCGATTGAGCCCGATCCAGAGCCCGCGACCGTCGCGCGATTCGCGGAGTGCGAAGATCCCGTTCTGAGAGATCGTGTCCGGGTTCTTCGGGTCGTGGCGATGGTGCGTCCAGGCGTCGCGCGCAGGGTCGTAGAGATCGAGCCCCGCGTCGGACGTGCCGACCCAGACGCGGCCTGCGGAGTCGACGAGCAGCGCGAAGACCTCGTCGCTCGCGAGGCTGTCAGGCACGTTCGGGTCGTGGCGCCAGTTCTTCCACGAGCCGGTCGCCGGGTCGAAGCGGGCGACACCCATGCTCGCCGTGCCGATCCAAATCGCGCCGTCCGCGGTCTCTCCGATCCCCCACAGGTCGTCGTCGGGGAAGCGGTCGAGGTGATCCGGATCGGTGGCGAACGACTGGAACGCGAGGGTCGCGGGATCGAGGCGGCTGGCGCCGAGCGCCGTACCGATCCACAGAACGTCTGTGCGGTCGACGAGAAGGCTGTTCGTCGCCGCGTCGGCGAGGCTGTTGCGCCTCGTGGGTTGTGGTTTCTGGAGTAGCCCGGGGCCGCCGGCAGGGTCGAAGAGCTGCAGGCCCACTCCGGGAATCGAGACCCACAGCTTGCCGCCGTGCGCGTCGGCAACGTCCTTGACAAGGTCCGAGGCGAGATCATTTGGACCCGTTCCGCTCTTCCAGACCCGGAAAGAGTCGGTCTCGGGATTCCACAGCGCGAGGCCGCGGTAGGTGCCGATCCAGACGCGGCCGGTCGCGTCCTCGTGAATCGTGGTGATGCGCCGGTCGGGGAGCGACGACGCGTCGCCCTCGATGGGGAGGTACTGCCGGAACGCGCCGTTCTCTTTGCGACGGTAGAGACCGTGTCCCATCCCGCCGATCCACACCGTCCCATCCCGCGTCACGCGGACCGCGCCGATACGGCCGGCGCGCAGGGCTCCTGGCGCCTCTTTGTCAGGCATGAAGCGCTCGACGACGCCGCTCGCGAAATCGAGGCGCGCCACGCCGTCCGAGCGCATTCCGATCCAGAGGCCGCCTCGTCCGTCTGCCGCGAGGCATTCGACGAAGTCGCTGGTCAGGGCTCGAGGGTCGTCCTTTCTGCCGCGGAAGACCGTGAATCGGTCTTCGCCGACTTCGTAGCGGACGATGCCTCCTCCTCGCGTTCCGGCCCAGAGCCGACCCTGCTCGTCGAGCGCGAGCGCGCGCACGTCGTTGTGAGGCAGGCTGCCGGCGACGCGCGAGTCGTGGGTGTAGCCGCGGATCGACTGGCCATCGAAGCGATTGAGCCCGTGCGCCGTCGCGATCCAGAGAAAGCCGAAGCGGTCCTGCACGAAATCGTTGACCTGGTTGTCCGTGAGGCCATCTTCAACCGATAGGTGCTCGAAATGGAGCGCCTGCTGCCCGAGCGTTGGGCAGGTGATGGAAACCAACAGTGTGACAAGCGTGACGGCGCGGAAGAGAGACGTGAGACGTCCGGCGAACAGGCGCCCGCACCATGAGGAGAGGAGCGCTCCCCGGTCGTTGGTGCTCCGATTCCCGGCGATCACGAGTGTTGTGCCGTTATAGCGCATGTCGCAGAGACTTGCATCCTCGGGGTTCTGGAGCTGAAGACCCCGACATGGATCGCATCGCCGCGGGAGGCATCCGCTTCACCGAGGTGTTCGTCACGAGCTCTCTCTGTGCGCCGAGCCGGGTGTCCTTCCTCGACGAGAACGGCCTCACCGAAAACATGATCGCGCGGCGCGCGAGAATGAAGACGGCGCCGGCAATCGCACCCATTGGTGTTCGTTTTCGATTCGACCGGAACCGCACTGCAGGACGTTGCCGTTTCCCTGCTCGCCTACAGGTGGCAGTCGAGCGATGCGGGACTCGAGATCCCATTGAGCTGACGAACTGCCCGATCGGTCATTTCACCTGATCGGGTCTGTTGTCCGCGAGACCATCCACGGGATCCTCATTGGCGGGCTCGTCGTGCCCAGACTCCTGTCCTGAGTGCTCGCCGCGAGCGGCTCCGTCGTAGCCGAGAGCCTGATCGCCGACGATGGCGTCGATCTTCTCGGTTTGTTCTTCGGTCGCGCCCTGCTCTTCGATGAAATGCGGCTTCTTGTCGTTGCTCATGACTCACCGATGAGCAAGGGGCGCTCCACTTTGGAGAAGAACCTCACGAAGGCGTCGCGGTCCGCCCGCGGGGCCTCGCCGAGCGCGAGGGCGGCAAAGCCCAAGTGCGCAGCGCGCCCGAGGACGGCGTCGATCACCGCGGCGACCGATGAAGGTGTCATGCGAGGAATGCTGCCTGCGCGAGATGCGGTTGCGTGACTCGATGAAAAGGCTCGCCCTCCTGCTGCTGCTTCTCCTCGTGGTCGCCTTTGCCGCGCTCGCGGACGATCAGGCCATCTGCGCGGTCTGCGGTCCGCGCGAAGGCTCGGGGTTCGAGCCGGTCAAGGCTCGCGCGACGCACAAGGGGAAGGAGTACGCGTTCTGCAGCCTGAAGTGCAAGGTCGAGTTCCTCAAGAACCCAGACGAGTTCCTCGTCACCGATGAAGGCAAGCCGGCGCCCGCGTTTACGCTGAAGACGTACGACGGGCGCGCCGTATCGCTCGCGGACTTCCGCGGCCAGGTCGTGCTGCTCGATTTCTGGGGCACGTTCTGTCCGCCATGTCTCGCCGCGTTGCCGAAGTTGCAGGCGCTGCACGACGAACATGTGTCGCGCGGGTTCGCCGTCGTCGGCGTGACGGTCGACGACCGGGCCGCGCTCGTGAGGAAGGCGACGGCGAAGATCACCTATCCGATCGTGCAGGCGACGCCGCGGGTGTGGAGCGCGTACAAGGTGAACGCGCTGCCGTCGCTGGTGCTCGTCGGCCGCGACGGTCGCATCGTGAAGCGCTTCGGCGGCGAAGCGGACGGCGCGGCGATGCTGGCCGAAGTCGAGAAGGCGCTCGCGCGGTGATGCTGACCGCGCTCGTTCTGCTGGCGGCGCTGCATGCGCCCGAGGAGTGTGTCGTCGCGAAGAGCGCGATCACGGCGACGTACGAAGGGAAGACGTACGCGTTCCGCTACGCCGACTGTCGCGATGAGTTTCTGAGCGACCCGGAGCGCTTCGCGCAGCTCTACGACGCGTTGCTGGAGATGCAGGCCGCGGGAATGAAGATCGCGCCGCCGCGAGAATCCCTCGTCCCCAGCTGACCGGGCTGACCGGGCGAAGGCCTGGCGGTTCGGGGAACCGCCTCCGGAAACCATCGATGGGAGCTGTCGCATCGCTTCATCGAAGGCGTCGTCGATCGCGCGACGCATCGCACGATCCTCGTGCATCGCATCACGCCCTCACTGAAGGCGGGCCTCGAGTGGAATGCCAACGCGAACGAACTGGGGATCGTTGCGAACTGGCGCGCGCTCGCGGAGACGCGCACGCGACCGGCGCTGATCTTCGGCACGAGCTCCGACCGCATCGGCACGCCGGCGGGACAGTCGTATTACGCGACGATCAGCAAGAGCCTGCCGAGCATCCCGGTCGCGCCGTACGTAGGCCTCAGCTACAGCGGCCACGCGGACGCCTTCCTCGTTCCGTTCGGCGTCAACGTCGGGCTGGGCAGAGGATGGTCGGCAATGCTGGTCAACGACGGGGTGCACACGCATCTGTCGGCGACGTATGCGCGCCCGACGTTCTCCGTGACGCTGCTCGCGGTGGAGCGGCGGCACCTGGGGATGACGGTCGGAACGACGTTCTGACCGATTGGCCAGGACCTCTCGTCATGCAATCGAGCGGCGCGCGTCGCGCACCGCTCGATTCACCGAGCCCCTACGAGCACCACAATCCGAAGGCCTGCTCGTATCCGGTCATCGGGCGGCACTTGGTCTCGTTCGGCTGACCGGTCGTTCCGCACGCCTTGCAGATCCAGTAGGCGCCGTTGTGCCTGTACGCGTCATAGCACGGTGTCTGGTTCGGGGGCTGGAAGCAGCCCTCGAAGACCCAGCCGGCCTGCTGGGGTTGTGGTTTGGCTGCATCGCGGATCGGGGCGGCTCCCAGCAAGAGAAGAAGAGGGATCGTCATCAACACGGGTCGCAGTCTCATGGATGTCACTCCTGTCTTCATGAATGCCGGAAATCATGCTGTCCGGAGCAAAGGATGTCAAGGCCGGAGGCCTCGATGCCCCTTTCAGCCGGCGCGTCCGTGCAACATCATGGACGCCATGAAGAAATGCGACCTCGTGATGAAAGGTGGGATCACCAGCGGGATCGTCTATCCCGGGGCGGTGCTCGAGCTCTCGAAGGAGTTCCGGTTCGCGAACATCGGGGGAACGTCGGCCGGTGCGATCGCGGCCGCGCTCACCGCGGCGGCGGAGGTGCGTCGGCAGAACGGCGAGGGCGGCGCGGGCTTCGAGCGCATCGCGGAGTTGCCGCGTTTCCTGGCCGAGCCGGTCGAGGGGCGATCGCGTCTTCTGCGGCTCTTCCAACCGAAAGGAGAGACGGCGCCTCTGTTCGAGATCGTCCTCGCCTGGATCGAGACGAAGCGGTGGACCGCGGTCGTGCGGGCGCTGCTCCGCGGCTTTCCCGCGTACGCCAGCATGGCCGGATTCGCCGGCGTCGCATTGATGATCGTCGCGGCGATGGCCGCGGATCACGCCGCGATCGCGGTCGTGGTCGGCGTTCTCGCGCTCCTCACCGCGCTGGCGGTCGTGATGGCGAGCGGGATCGAGGCGCTGGTCTTCGCGAATCGCACGCTGCCGAAGCACGGCTTCGGCGTCAGCAGCGGCATCGGGCTCACGGAGTGGCTCGCCGACGAGATCGACGCGGTGGCCGGCGTGACGCAGCCGCTCACGTTCGGCGATCTTCGCAGGGCGGACGTCAATCTGGAAATGATGACCACGAACCTCACGCACGGGCGGCCCTACCGATTGCCGTTCGCGCAGAGCACGCACTACTTCACGGCCGAGGAGATGCGACGGCTGTTTCCCGATCGGATCGTGCAGTGGATGCTGGATCATGCGGAGACGAAGCGAGGATCGATCATGTTGCCCTCCGACGACCTGCCGGTGGTCGTGGCTGCGCGGATGAGTCTGAGCTTTCCGCTGCTCCTCAGCGCGGTGCCGCTGTGGGCCATCGACTTCGGGCGCAAAACCGACTCTCCTCGGGTCGAGCGCTGCTGGTACTCGGACGGCGGCATCTCCAGCAACTTCCCGGTGCATTTCTTCGACGCGCCGATCCCCCGCTGGCCGACGTTCGCGATCAACCTCGCCGAGCGCTCGCCGCGCTACCACGCCGAGGGGCAGCGCATCTACGTGCCGCGCACGAATCGCGGCGGGATCATGGAATGGTGGACGCCGTTCGATGACGTCTTCGGGTTCCTCAGGCGCATCGTCGGCACGATGCAGAACTGGCGCGACAACATGCTCCTCCATCTGCCCGGGCAGCGTGACCGCATCGCGCACGTACTGTTCGCACACGGCGAGGGAGGGTTCAACCTGTCGATGGCTCCCGAGACGATCGCCGACGTCGCCAGTCGTGGCGCGGAAGCCGGGCGGGCGTTTCGCGAGGACTTCCGCTGGGCGAATCACAAGTGGGTGCGCTACCTCTCGTTCACGAGCGCGCTCGAGGATGCGCTGGAGAAGTGGGAGGGGGCGTTCGACGATGCAACCGAGCCGCCGACGTTGCGCGAGCTCGTGTCCGGGCCGGAGCCTCTGCCGTCTTACAGGATCTCTCCCGCGGAGCGCGCCGCGATGCGTGATGCATCGCTGGCGTTCCTGGCCCACGTGCGGGAAAACTTCGGGAAGCGACCGTTCCGCAAGCCGGCCCGGAGACCGAAGGAACAGCCGGTGTTACGGGCCATGCCCAAAACGTAGGCCGGCGCGGCCGGCTGCGCGGAGATGAACCGTCATCGTGAGCTTGCGTAGACGGCGAAGGACCCCCCTGCAATTTGGAACGCCCGCGCAAGTGGCAGGGGGTCCTTCGCCGCGCTTCGCCGGCTCAGGATGACAGTTCGTCTCCGCTTAGTTAGCCGGACGTGCCAGCCTAGCCTCGCGACGCAACGTCAGGCGCGCTGCGCCGCCCGAAGCCGCGAACGTCGAATCCATCCGTGACCGTGCCGGGAGGCGGAGCAACCAGCGCAGCCGGCCGTGCCGGCTAGCTCTCTTCCTCGGCGGTGCGGGGACGCGGCGTATTGCGCGTGTGGGGCAACGGGACGATCGAGCCGCCGGTCAGACGTCCCGGGTACTCGTACAGCTCCGCGCGCTCGCCGGGATGTTTCTTCAGCCATTTCTTCGCGTAGAGATCGCGGTCGGCGGCGTCGAGGAGTTGCTCGAGCGTTGCGCCGGGGATCAGCGACGAATGTGCGACGCCGCTGGTGGCGGTGACGCCGAACGTAGCCTCGCCGGACGTCCACTGCAGAGTCGCGATCTCGCCGAGGAGCCGCTCGGTCGCGCCGGTGAGATCGTCGAGGGGGAGGTCGACGACGAAGAGCAGAAACTCGTCCCCGCCGTAGCGCGCGATCAGGTCGTTCGCGCGAGTGCGGGCCACGAAGAGGGCGCCGAGGTCGCGGAGGATGCGGTCGCCGGTGAGGTGGCCAAACGTGTCGTTGACCGGCTTGAAGTCGTCGAGGTCGATGATTGCCACGCCCACCTCGCGTCCTTCGCCCAGGCAGCGCTCTGCCTCGTCGAAGAGCGTCCGTCGCGTGGATACCCCGGTGAGCTCGTCGCGCGTCGCGAGCACCTCCCATTCGCGCGCCGCGGTCGCGAGGAGGCGTTGTCGGGAGACGACGCGCTTCGCGGCCACGACTTTCGCGATCACCTCGACCTCGGTGCAACTCTTGGCCAGGAAGTCGTCGTAGCCGATGGTCAGGGCCGTCACCTTCGACTCGACGTCGTCCCGAGCGGTGAGCATCACCGCGTACTGATCGGAGAGCGCGGGATCGGCGCGGATGGCGCGGATGAGATCGAAGCCGTCCACGCGCGGCATCTGAAAGTCGGAGATGACCAGGTCGACGTCCTCCTCGCGGCGGAGGATCGTCAGGGCGTGCTCGCCGTCCTCGGCGCACTCCACGGCAAACCCGAGGCGGCGCATGAGTTGGGTGAGCCAGGAGCGGAAGTTCTCGTCGTCATCGACCAGAAGGACGCGCACGGAGGGCGGGTCGATGGGATGATCGAGATCGCTGTGGCGACGCGAGGGCGGGTTCAGCATGTCCGTCGGGCGAGTCGTTGCAGGAGGCATTCAAGTCGCGCGCCAGCGCCGGGCATTCAGCCCCGAGCGAGCGAAGCGAGTCGAGGGGCCACCTTAGCAGCAACGCCGATCGAAAGGCACGGCGTGGGTAACGCGGCCCTTCGACTCGCTCCGCTTGCTCAGGGCTAACTGAGCGCTGACTATGGGTCACAGCGCGCGAAAGCCTGTCTCTTCGACAGACTCGCGATTCCGATCCAGTCGCGTCACGATCCACTGACCGTCGCGTCGCTCGATCTCCACGATCACCGACGCCCACATGCCGTCGGTGAGGTTCTCGGCCCAGCGGAAGCGGAGACCGGACCATTGCGACTCGGGGACGTTC
Source organism: uncultured Thermoanaerobaculia bacterium (assembly GCA_964558905.1). Classification (GTDB taxonomy): domain Bacteria; phylum Acidobacteriota; class Thermoanaerobaculia; order Gp7-AA8; family Gp7-AA8; genus QHVT01. Next base: position 32,768 of record CAZLGP010000211.1, read on the forward strand.
GATTTGCGGAGAACCTCCTCCGCCATCTCGATGAGCTCGGGGCCGCCTTTGTGGTCGCAGGGCATGCCTCACATCCTACGACAGGCGCGATCGAGTGCCGCCGTTCGCGATTGCAACGCGGGAGAGAAAGGCGAAAGAGAAAAGGTAGGAGTCTGCGCGGCAGAACGAGGTGTCATCCTGAGCTGCGTAGACAGCGAAGGACCTTCCAGCACGCAACGGAGAAGGTCCTTCGCCGTCTCCGCGGCTGGATGACACGTTCCTGGAAAGCGGCTCTCCAGCCGAGGGGACCCTCCTCTTTTCTCTTTTCTCTTTCACCTTTTCTCTCCCACGCCACGGCGCGGATATGCTACGCGGCGCCATGAGAGACATCCATTCCTTCGCACGGCCCGACGAGGCCGTGGTCCGCCATCTCGCACTCGATCTCACCGTCGACTTCGAAGGGAAGCGACTCGCCGGCTCTGCCACGCTGCAGATCGAGACGAGTGGCGACGCGCGCGAGCTCGTGCTCGACACCCACGGTCTCGCCATCGATCGTGTCACCTTGGGCGACGGCGCGGACGCTCAGTTCACCATCGGCGAGGCGAAGCCGCACCTCGGGGCGCCGCTGACGATCGCCATCACGCCGTCGACCCGCATGGTGCGCATCGAGTACTCCTCCGCGCCCGACGCCGCGGCCGTGCAGTGGCTGTCGAAAGAGCAGACCGCGGGCGGAGAGCATCCGTTCCTCTTCACGCAGTCCCAGGCCATCCTGGCGCGCACGTGGGTCCCCATCCAGGACTCGCCCGGGATCCGGATCACCTACGACGCGACCATCCGCGTGCCGCGCGGGCTGATGGCGATCATGAGCGCGGAGAATCCGACGGAGGTCGACGCCGAGGGCGTGTATCGCTTCCGGATGCCGCAGGCGATCCCGCCGTATCTGCTCGCGCTCGCGGTGGGCGATCTCGCCTTCCGGCGGTTGGGACACAACAGCGGCGTGTGGGCGGAGAAGCCGATGATCGATGCGTCCGCGTACGAGCTCGCGGACACGCCGAAGATGATCGAGGCCGCGGAGCGGCTGTACGGCCCGTATCGCTGGGGACAGTACGACGTGCTCGTGCTGCCGCCGAGCTTTCCGTTCGGCGGGATGGAGAATCCGCGGCTCACGTTCGCGACGCCGACGATCCTGGCCGGCGACCGATCGCTGGTGAGCCTCGTGGCGCACGAGCTCGCACATTCGTGGTCGGGCAATCTCGTCACGAACGCGACCTGGAACGACTTCTGGCTGAACGAGGGCTTCACGGTCTACTTCGAGCGGCGCATCATGGAGGAGATCTCCGGCCGCGATTACTCGGAGATGCTCGCCCTCCTCGGACGGCAGGATCTCGAGGCGACGGTCGCGGAACTGCCCGAGCGCGACACGCATCTCTTCCTCGATCTCACCGGGCGCGATCCGGACGAGGCGGCGACCAAGCTGCCGTACGAGAAGGGCTATTTCCTGCTGCGTCTCATCGAGGAGACCGTGGGGCGCGCGCGCTGGGACGCGTTCCTGCGCGATTACTTCGATCGCCACGCGTTCCACTCGATGACCACGGATGCCTTCGTCGCGGAACTGAGAAAGGCCTTCCCGCAGCTCGAGGAGAAAGTGGACGTCAACGCATGGATCCACGGACCCGGCATTCCGGACAATGCGCCGGTCGTGCACTCGGACGCATTCACGAAGGTCGAAGAGCAGGTGAAAGCGTTCGAGAAAGGGGCCCGCGCGGCGGATCTCGCGACGAAGAACTGGTCGACTCACGAGTGGATTCACTTCCTCCGTCATCTGCCGAAGGGCGTGACCCTCGCACAACTGACGGATCTCGACGCGGCGCTCGGCTTCACGTCGAGCGGCAACTCGGAGATCCTGCACGAGTGGCTGCTGCGGGCGATCGAGGGCCACTACGAGCCGGCGTACGACGCCCTGGAGCGTTTCCTCCTCCGCCAGGGCCGCCGCAAGTTCCTCAAGCCGCTCTACCAGAAACTCGCCGAAACGCCGGACGGTATGCAGCGCGCCCGCGCGATCTACGCGAAGGCGCGGCCGATGTATCACTCGGTGTCGTATCGGACCATCGATCAGATCCTTCACTGGAACGCTTGAGAGTCTCAAAGTCTCAAAGTCTCAAAGTCTCAAAGTCGCAAAGAAGGCCCCCACCCCACCACCGGGTGGGTGGGTCTTTGAGACTTTGAGACTTTGAGACTTTGAGACTTTGAGACTTGACGACTCGACGACTCGACTACTATTACGGCCGGTCCAAATTCGCCGAATCAGGGAGACCTGAATGGAAACAGCAGAAACCCGGTCCCTGCCCGAGAACGCCTATCTCCCTCTGAAGGAGGGCGAGGTGTATCGGCCGATGGTTCCGGCCGAGCAGGCGCCGCCGGAGACGACCGGGCGGGCCATTGCGTGGGGACTGTTCCTCTGCATCGTCTTCACCGTCGCCTCGGCGTACTCGGGACTGAAAGTCGGGCAGGTGATGGAAGCGGCGATCCCGATCTCGATTCTGGCCATCGGACTCGCGCGTCTGTACCCGCGGCGATCGACGGTCCTCGAGAACGTGATCATCACCAGCATCGGCGGCGTCTCCGGCTCCGTCGTGGCCGGCGCGATCTTCACGCTCCCCGCGCTCTACACGCTGAAGCTCGATCCGCATCCGGTGCAGACGATCTTCATCTGCGTCGCCGGCGGCTGCCTGGGCGTGCTCTTTCTCATTCCCCTGCGGCGCTACTTCGTCCGCGAGACGCACGGTCAGCTCCCGTATCCCGAGGCCACGGCGATCACGGAGGTTCTCGTCACCGGCGAAAAGGGCGGCTCGCAGGCGAAACTGCTCCTGCAGGCGACGGGCATCGCGGCGTTGTACGACTTCTTCGTCACGACGTTTCACGTGTGGAAGGAGTACCTCGACTTCCAGTTCATCCCCGGGATGAGGGGCCTCGCCGAGCGCGCCAGGATCGTCGTCGGCTTCGACGCGGTGGCGTTCATTCTCGGACTCGGATACGTGATGGGCCTGCGCTCGTCGATGATCCTCGTCTCCGGCGGCGTGCTCGCGAACTTCGTGCTCGTGCCGCTGATCTTCATGATCGGCAGCGGATTCCCGGAAGCCGTGTACCCGGCGACGGTCCCGATCGGGGAGATGAACGCCGGCCAGATCTTCCGCGGCTACGTGCGCTACGTTGGCGTGGGGGCCATCGCCACGGCGGGGATCTTCGGCATCATCAAGTCGCTGCGCGTGATCGCCGGCTCGTTCAGCGTCGCGGCGCGCGCGTTCAAGGCGGGTGAGGCGCACGGTGAGCGCACGGACCGCGACATCAGCGTAATGGCCATCCTCGTCGGAGTGGTCCTCGGTGCGATCGGCGTGGCGATCTTCTTCGGCACGCTCCGTCCGACGGTCGTGGTGCTGATCGCGGGGCTGCTGCTGACGCTCGGGTTCTCGTTCTTCTTCACCTCCGTCGCAGCAAATGCGATCGCCACGACGGCGCGCAACCCGGTGTCCGGCATGACCATGCTGACGATCATCATCTCGTCCGCGGTGCTGCTGCAGTTCGGCCTTTCGGGAACGACGGGGATGTTCTTCGTCATGGCCATCGCCGGCATGGTGTGCACGGCGCTGTCGGTGTCGGGACAGACCATCACGGACCTGAAGACCGGGTACTGGCTCGGGTCCACGCCGGCCGCGCAGGAGAAGGTGAAATTCCTCGGCGTCATCGGCGCGGCCATCGCGGTCGGTCTGACGATCGTCATGCTCGCGCAGGTCTTCCAGTTCGGCGAGGCCGCGCCCGGCGACACGCGCCAGGTGCTCGCGGCGCCGCAAGCGTCGATCATGCAGGCCCTGGTCGAGGGCTTCATGAACCGCCAGCCGATCGCGTACATCCTGTTCGCGGCGGGGGCGATGATCGCGATCGCGATCGAGATGCTCGGCGCGCCGGCGCTGATCTTCGCGCTGGGAATGTACCTGCCGCTCGAGCTGAACACGCCCGCGCTGGTGGGAGGCTTCCTCGCGCACACCATCGGCAAGCGTGCGGATCGGTCCGGCGGCGCGGCAGGACGGACGATTCGCGAGCGCGGGGTGATCATCGCCTCGGGCCTCATGGCCGGCGGCGCGCTCGGCGGCGTCTTCGGCGCCGCGCTCCGCCTCTTCCCCTGGTACGCCGAGGATCGGATCAAGACGCCGTTCTACGACAACGACATGGTCTCGCAGCTCGTGTCGATCTCTCTGTTCGTGGCGTTGTGCCTGTATCTATGGATCGACTCGACCCGGAAATCGGCACTTACACCGAATCGGTGAGGTTGACGCCGAGACGCTTCTTGAGAAACGCACGGAAGGGGCGGCTGTGGTGGCGACCCCAGTCGTACATCCTCTTGACGCGGGGGTGGGACTCGATGAAGACGATTGTGCGCCGCTTGCCGTGGAGCTCGCGTTTGCGCATCTGCGTGAGGGCCGTGTCGAGCTCGGAGTAGAACTCCTCGTCGTAGCGGAAGTACATGTTCTTCAGCCAGCAGAGTCCTTCGACGACGCATTGCGGCTGGAGAATCTCGAAGCGCTTCGGCGTATACGGTGCCTTGTTCTTCATGAGCAGCACTTCGCGCATCTCGTCGCGCATCTTGGTGAACGCGGGACCGGTCCAATGCTGCTGGAACGTCCGGCCGTCGTGGATGTTGCCCAGGGGCTTGACGGTCGGATTGAGCAGAAGGCAGCAGGGACGGATGTCGCCGTTCCCGGTGATCGCGGCGGTATACCAGGCGAAGAAGCAACCGCCGTTCTCCTCTTTGAAGGCAGGCGACTGCGGATACGCATTGTGCGCGGGTGTGCCGACGCGGTCGCGGACGACCCACAGCATCTCGTTCCAGCCGGTCACGGCGAAGTCGAGCTGCAGGATCCCGCGATCCTTGTCGCGGCGCAGGATCTCCTCGATCAGGGGCATGGCTGCATCGCGGTCGTCCTTTTCGAGAAGGACCGCCTGATCGATGCGCTCGAGCGGGATCTCCAGGACGGCGTTGATGCCCACGCGATCGGGTGCGAGCGCGACGCCGAGCTCGTACATGTCGACGAGCCGGTGCATGTTCTGCTTGTCGAGGAGGAACTGCACGACGATCGACGGATACATCGAGTCGCCGCGGATGGCGATGAGGTTGCGGATGTTCTCCAGGATCTTGTCGAAGAGGGCCGGCTTGACCTTCATCATCCGCGCGTAATCCGCGGCGTCGACGGCGTTGAGAGAAAAGATCACCTCGCGGGCGTTGTGGTCGACGAGCCTGCGCGCGACGTCGCTGTTCAGCGCGACCCCGTTGGTGGTGAGGTTGTCGACGACGACGTTCTTGACGGCGAGGTAGTCCAGAACGTTGAGAACATCGCGGTGGAAGAGAGGATCGCCGCCTCCGGAGAGACGGACGGATTTGAGTCCGCCCGCGACCAGCTCGTCGATCAGGTCGGTGAGCTTGGGCAGGGGGATGGACTCCTTCGTACGGAGATCCTGCTGGTTGCAGAAATAGCAGGCCACGTTGCAGCGGTCGGTGAGGTCGAGCTCCGCGTGCACGGGGCCGCGCGTGGGCCGATTGGACGCGATGGCCTCGATGATCTCGCGCTTCCGCTCGCGCGACACTTCCGCCCAGCCGTGGGTTCCCCGCATGCGCGGGTTAAGGTGAGGGGATGCGCGGGAATTCCTCTCGAGCGCGGCGGCGCTGAGGCCGACTCGAGACCTGTGGAGCGCCGCCGTCTCGGCGGCCGACGTGTACGCGTCCCGCGTACACACGCGCGGGCGAGACGCCCGCGCGTCAGCCGGTCGGGACGCCGGCGGTCCGGTCGGAAAGCGGAGGCGCACCGCCGCCGCGTTCGTCGGAGAGGTCCGGCCAGGGGCAACTCGCCGCACCCCACAAAAGGCCCGGCGGATTCCCGCCGGCGCTCGTTTGCACCGATGTGCGATGAGAGCTCGAAGCGGAGGCCGACCTCGTATCGACGTAGGCGCTGCCCGCCGCTATTCGTATCTCAGTGCTTCGATGGGGTCGAGCCGTGCGGCTTTTCGCGCGGGATAGAAGCCGAAGAAGATCCCTACAGTGGCCGCTACAGCGAACGCGACGAGTATCGCGGTCGGGCTGACCACAATGGGCCATTTTGCGAAACGTGCAAAACCGTTGGCCACACCGACACCGAGAAGGATTCCAATGAAACCGCCGAACACCGACAGGACAATGGCTTCGAAGAGAAACTGCAACAATACGTGGCGGCCTCGTGCCCCAATTGCCATACGAATGCCGATCTCCCGTGTGCGTTCCGTCACTGAGACGAGCATGATGTTCATGATTCCGATGCCGCCCACGAACAGCGACACGATGGCGATGCCGAGCAGGAGATTACGCATGAGCCCGACCTGCTGCGCGTTTGCCTGGGCGATCTCTTCCTGGGAGCGCATCATGAAATCCGCGTCGCCGCCCGGAGGAATCCGGTGGCGCTGGCGCAGCAGAGCGTCGATCTGATCCATCGCCTCCTGGACCTGCTCGGCCGATGCGGCCGAGACCATGATCATTCCAATGCGGTGTCCGTGGCCCTGCAATCGTTTCTGCACGGTCGTATAGGGGGCGACGATGACGTCGTCCTGATCATTCCCCATCATGTTGCCGCCCTTTTTCTCGAGAATGCCGGCTATTTTGAAGGGAACGTTCTTGATGCGGATCGTCGACCCGACGGCTCCGCCCCCGGGGAACAGATTGTCCGCCACGGTTCGTCCGAGGACGGCGATCTTTGCGCCGCTGCGTACGTCCTGATCGGTGAAGAACGCCCCCTCGTCGACGTTCCACGCGCGGATGAAGGGCCAGTCCACGCCGACACCGAAGACCTGCGTCGACCAGTTCAGCTCCGCCGCGACGACCTGTCCGGCCGTGCGGTTTTGGGGTGAGACATACGCAACCGCCGGAGCCTCGCGGCGGATGGCCTCGGCGTCGTCCTCGGTCAGGTTCGACGAGCCGGTGAAGATGCGCGCGCCGCTCTGCGTGGATGCGCCGGGCATGATCATGATGTAGTTCGAGCCGAGGGAGTTGATCATCTCGGACACCGACTGCGCGACCCCCGCGCCGATGGCCACGGAGACGATCACGCACGCAACCCCGATGACCACGCCGAGCGCGGTGAGCAGCGACCGCATCTTGTTCCGCGCGATCGACTTGAGTCCGACGACGGTGATGTTGCCGAGGCGAACGACTGAATTTCGCATGATCGAGCCTTTGAGTCCTGATAGGTGCTGGGTGCTGGGTGCTGAGTGCTGGGTGCTGAGTGGGGTGGTTGGGACTCAGCACTCAGCACTCAGCACTAACCCCGTGCCTGCCGCTCGATCCTGTGTTGCTCGATGACGGCGTCCTGATGGATGCGGCCGTCGCGGACGTGCACGATCCGTTTCGCGTGCCGAGCGATATCGGGCTCGTGAGTGATGAGGACGATCGTCTTTTCTTCGTCATTGAGATCCTGAAAGATGCCCATGATCTCGACGGACGTGCGCGAGTCGAGGTTTCCGGTCGGCTCGTCCGCGAGGAGGATGGCGGGGTTGGTGACGAGCGCTCGGGCGATGGCCACGCGCTGCTGCTGTCCGCCGGAGAGCTGGGAAGGGAGGCTGCTTTCGCGGCCAGCCAGTCCGACCCGGTGCAGCGCCTCGCGGGCCGCGTCCTTGCGCTGCGAACGCGTGAGCGTGACGTCGGCGTAGAGCAGCGGCAGCTCGACGTTCTCCATCGCCGACGTGCGCGCGAGCAGATTGAAGCTCTGGAAGACGAAGCCGATCTTCGCATTGCGGATGATGGCGCGCTGATCGCGGCTGAGGCGGGAGGCGTCATTGCCGTCGAGCTCGTACGAGCCGCTGGTCGGACGATCGAGGCAGCCGATGATGTTCATGAGGGTCGATTTCCCGGAGCCCGACGGGCCCATGATGGCCACGAGCTCGCCCGGGTCGATCCGCAGGTCGACGCCGTCGAGGGCGCGTACTTCCACCTCGCCGAGCGTGTAGATCTTGACGAGCTGGTGGATCTCGATGACCGGACGGCTCACGTCGTTCCTCCGGACCGCCGGCGTCCCGCCGGCTGACGTGCGGGCGTCCCTCGCGCACGTGCGCACGCGAGACCCGTGCGCGTCAGCCGCCGAGACGGCGCCGGTCCGCTGCGCATGGCTCGATGGACGCTCACCGCCGCCCGCCGCCTCGCGGACCTCTGGCGCCGCCCAGGGGAGCCGCGGACTCGACCTTCGAAGTCGCCAGGCCGACGACGACCGCGTCGCCTTCCTTCAATTCGCCGGAGATCACCTGCGTGAAGCGTCCGTCGGTGATGCCGGTGCGGATCTGGACGGGCGTGAGCTTCCTGTCGGCGCCGAGGGTGTAGACGGTCTGCATCTTGGCGCCGCCGCCGCGGCGTCCGCCGGGGAGTTGCGCGGCCGCCCCGGCGGGACCGCCGGACTGCCCGCCGCGGGCCAGACGTTGCGCGGCATCGCCACCGCCACCGTTCGCGCGCGCACTCTTTTCGCCACTTTCCTGCGGCGGTTTGAAGCGCAGAGCCGCGTTCGGGACGCGCAGAACGTTGCCGACCGTGTCGACGTCGATGGTCACATTGGCCGTCATCATCGGGCGCAGCCGGCCCTCGGGGTTCTCGACCTCGAGGATCACCGGATAGGTGACGACGTTCTGGTTGGCCTGCGCGTTGTAGCGGATCTGCGAGATCCGGCCGCGGAACTCCTCGTCGGGATACGCGTCGACGTTGAACCGCGCAATCTGTCCGACCTTCACGCGTCCGATGTCGGACTGATCGACATCCGCCTGCACTTGCATCTTCGTGAGGTCCTGCGCGATCTGGAACAGCGTCGGGGCCTGGAACGACGCCGCCACGGTCTGGCCGACCTCGTACTGCTTGTCGACGACGATGCCGTCCGTCGGGGCGGTGATCCTCGTGTAGCGAAGATTCGTCTGGGCCTGACTGAGGGCGGCCGTGGCCTGCTGCACCTGCGCCCGCGCGCCATCGAATACCGCCTTTGCGGCATCGACCTCGGCCTGTGCCGTGAGGCCGGCGTCGAGCAGCCGCTTCTGGCGGTCGTACTTGATGCGCGCATCCTCGGTCTGCACCTGCGCGCGCGTGACGTCCGCACGGCGCTGCTCGACCTGCTGCTCGAACGGGGTCGGGTCGAGCTCGGCGAGGAGCTGGCCCTTCTCCACCTGGCTGTTGAAGTCCGCGTAGAGGCGGGCGATGACCCCCGAGACCTGACTGCCGATCTGGACGGTCGTGACGGCGGAGAGCGTGCCCGTGGCCGTCACGGTCATCGTGACGGTGCCGCGGTCGATCGTCTCCGCTTTGTATTGCTCGTCCTTCTTGCCCCGGCCTTTGCAGGCGAGCAAGGCGAAAATCAGAAGCACTGGCGTGAATCGCGGTCGCATGAGCGCGCGGGAGTGTACTGCGAAAGGGTGTGACGACACCGTGACACACGGAGTGATACGCCGGCGGGAGCGGGATGTCGGATCCGCTCACGGCGCCATTCCACAGAATGCTATGCTCTCGCCCCGATTCCCGAGGTTTCGAAACGATGGCTCTTTTCTCGAAAGACCCCGCTCCCCGCACACCGGCGCCGGTGCGCCGCGACACGCCCATGCCGGCCGCCGGAACGACGTACGTCGGCCCGAACATCATCATCGAAGGAACGCTCAGCGGCTCGGAGCCGGTGATCGTCGAAGGGACCGTTCGCGGCAAGGTGGATCTCTCGGGCGAGCTCCGCATCGGGACGAAGGCGCGCATCGAGGCGACCGTGCATGCGCGGAGCATGATCATCGAAGGACGCGTCGAAGGCGACGTCTCGGCGGACGAGCGTGTGGAGCTCGTGGCCGGCTCGAGCGTCGACGGCAACATCAAGGCACCGAAGATCGTCGTGGCCGAAGGCGCGAGCTTCCGCGGCAACGTCGACATGGGCTCGACCCGACCGCGGGAAGATACGGACACCGCCACGAAGGCGCGCTGATCGTGAAAGTCCTGAGTCCTGAGTCCTGAGTCCTGAGTAAGGACGGAGCACTCGGAGCTCAGCACTCAGCACTCAGCACCCAGCACCCAGCACCCAGCACTCACCGGAGGTAAATAAAATGACAGTAACCGACACCAACTCGTTCGCGCAGAAATACCGATTGCGCGAGACACGCGAGTACTCCAACTACATCGATGGCCAGTGGGTGAAGTCGAAGAGCGGGAAAGCGTTCGAGAACCGCAACCCCGCCAATCAGGACGATCTCATCGGCCTCTTCCAGGACTCGACCGCGGACGACGTCGATGCCGCGGTCGATGCCGCGGCGAAGGCCTATGAATCGTGGCGGCTCCTTCCGGCGCCGAAACGCGCGGAGTATCTCTACCGCGTGGGCGACATCCTCAAGCGCCGCAAGGACGAGATGGCCCGCGAGATGACGCGGGAGATGGGCAAGATCGTCGACGAGACGAAGGGCGACATCCAGGAAGCGATCGACATGGCCTTCCTGGCCGCGGGGGAAGGCCGCCGCCTCTTCGGCGTGACGACGCCTTCGGAGCTCGCGAACAAGTTCAACATGGCCGTGCGCATGCCCCTCGGCGTAGCCGGACTGATCACGCCGTGGAACTTCCCGATGGCCATTCCGGCCTGGAAGGGCATGGCCGCGCTGATCTGCGGCAATACCGTCGTCATCAAGCCGGCGTCGCTGACGCCGCTCTCGGTGATCCTGCTCACCGAGGCCTTCGAGGAGGCCGAGCTGCCGAAGGGCGTGTGGAACGTCGTCACCGGCGGAGGGCGCGCGGTCGGCGAGCCGATGCTCGCGCACCCGAAGATCCGGGTGATCTCGTTCACCGGATCGACGGAGGTTGGCCGCGACATCAACGTCGCCTGCGCACCCCAGTTCAAGCACGTCCACTTGGAGATGGGCGGCAAGAACGTGATCATGGTCATGGAAGACGCGGACGTCGATCTTGCGGTCGACGGCGCATTGTGGGGCGCGTTCGGCACGACCGGGCAGCGCTGCACCGCGGCCTCGCGCATCGTCGTACACGACGAGGTCTATGACCGGTTCGTGGAGAAACTGGCCGGCCGCGCGAAGTCCATGAAGGTCGGCAATGGACTCGATTCCTCCGCACAGATGGGTCCCTCGGTGTCGGAATCGCAGCGCAAGACGGTCGAGGAGTATGTCCGGATCGGCAAGGATGAAGGGGCCAAGGTCGTCGCCGGCGGCAACGCGTTGCGCGAAGGTGACCATGCGAAAGGTTTCTTCCACGAGCCGACCGTGTTCGCGGAAGTGAAGCCGGACATGCGCATTGCCCAGGAAGAGATCTTCGGCCCGGTCACGGCGGTCATCCGCTGTAATTCCCTCGAGAACGCGATCGAGATCGGGAATGGCGTCAGATACGGACTGTCTTCGTCGATCTATACGCGCGACGTCAACAAGGCCTTCGTGGCCATGCGGGACATGTACACAGGAATCTTCTACGTCAATGCGCCGACCATCGGCGCCGAGGTGCATCTGCCCTTCGGCGGCGTGAAGGAGACCGGGAACGGACACCGTGAGGCCGGTGTGGCGGGCATCGACGTCTTCTCCGAATGGAAATCGATTTACGTGGACTACTCCGGGGCGTTACAGCGTGCGCAGATCGACAATGAGTAGATCGTGGAGTGCGGTGGTCCTGACCACCGCACTCGTATGTGCCGGCGAAATCCGCGCACAGACGACCGCCGAGAAGCTGATCGACCACGTCCTCGCGAACAGCAAGGCCTGGGACCACATCTCTCATCTGACCGACGAGATCGGGCCGCGACTGTCCGGGTCGCGCAATGCCGACCGCGCGGTGCAGTGGACGACGCAGCAGTTCCGCTCCTGGGGGATCGACGTCCGCCAGGAGAAGGTCATGGTGCCGCACTGGGTCCGCGGCGCCGAGCGCGCGCACCTCGTCTCGCATCACAACCAGAACATCGTGTTGACGGCCCTCGGCGGTAGCGTGGCCACGCCCGCGTCCGGCATTACGGCGGACGTCATCGAGGTCACGTCGTACGAACAGCTCGAGCAGCTCGGACGCGAGAACATCCGCGGCAGGATCGTTTTCTACAACAAAGCCATGGACATGGCCCTCGTGGAGAGCGGCCGCGCGTTCGAGGCGTATGGACAAGCGGTCGTCTTTCGCGGGACCGGTGCGAGCCGCGCCGCGGAGTATGGTGCCGTAGCGACGGTCATCCGGTCGGTGGCCACGGCATCTCTGCGCACGCCTCATACAGGCTCATTGCGCTACGACGACCAGCAGCCGAAGATCCCCGCCGCGGCGATGTCCACGGAAGACGCGGAGCTCGTGCATCGACTGCTGGCCAAGGGCGATCGCGTGCGGATGCACCTCGTCCTGACGCCGCGCACTCTGGCGGACGTCGAGTCGGCGAACGTGATTGCCGAGATCCGCGGAAGCGAGCGGCCGGAAGAGATCGTGTTGATCGGCGGACACCTCGACTCCTGGGACCTCGGTACGGGCGCGATCGACAACGCATCCGGCTGTGCGATGGTCATGGAGACGATGCGGGTCCTGAAGGAGCTCGGCATCCGCCCGAAGCGGACCGTCCGCGCGGTGCTGTTCATGAACGAGGAGAACGGTCTGCGCGGCGGTCGCAAGTACTTCGAGAACGCGGCGAAGCGCGAGGAGCTCCACCGCCACGTGGCGGCCATCGAGACCGACGCCGGCGTGGGCACGCCGGTCGGATTCATCACCACACTCGAAGGGGAAGCTCTGGAGGACATTCAGCGGCGCGCTTCGTCATTGAACCGTATCGCGCCGATGCGTTTCATCAGCTCGAAATATACCGGTGCCGACACGTCGCCGCTCACCGACGCCGGCATCACCGGTTTCGGCTTCGTCCCCGACCCCCGGCACTACTTCGACTATCACCACAGCGCCGCCGACACGCTCGACAAGGTCGATCCGAAGGCGCTCGCTCAGGACACGGCCGCGGTCGCGGCGCTGGCGTACATCCTCGCGGATTCATAGACGTCTGGAGTGACTGCCCTTATGACGCGATCAGACATCCTTTGCCGCTGACGCGGTACCTGGTTGCGCCGGAGGCGCGGCAGAGGGTAGCAGGTGGCGAGCGCGAAGCGCCGCCACCGGACCGGCGGTCGTGGTCCGTTCTCCGCCCCGGCCGGGGCGGCAGACCGGCTCTTCCGCCCCTGCCGGGGCGGTTTGATAGCCTGCGCTCCATCCGGTGGCCGCGCGCTTTCGCGCTTGTCACCTACCCTCTGATGTCCCTTCTGGACGATCTTCCTGCGGCACCCTGAGTGTCCAAACTCCAGTGCGCTGCGGAGCGACGCCGGATGGTCGCCGGGGGTGCAGAGCAACTCCGGTAGTGCGGCAACGCAGCTGTCGCCTTACCATCTAGTGCATGACCCGTGACGACATCCTGCACAAACTCGACGCCGTGGACAGCGAGGGTGCGGCCTACTGGGGGGCCTTCGACGCTCCGGCATTCTTCGCGAAGCTGGGCGATGCATGGTCGCCCGCGGAGAACGTTCGCCATCTCGTCAAGTCGATCCGGCCGGTGACGCAGGCGATGAAGATGCCGCGGATCGTGCTGCGGCTGAAGTTCGGCAAGCCGGCGCACGAGTCGGTGTCCTACGACCAGCTCGTCGAGCGCTATCACGGCCTGCTCGCGGCAGGTGGCAACGCGGGCCGTTTCGCCCCATCGCCGCGCGAAGAGCATGATCTCGAAGCGCGCCGCGCGGAGATCCTTGCGCAGCAGAGGGAGGCGAATCTCGCATTGCGTGCGGCGATCGGGCGCTGGCCGGAAGCGTCGCTCGACCGCCATCAGCTTCCCCATCCGCTCCTGGGCAACCTCACCGTGCGCGAGATGCTGTACTTCACCCTCTATCACCAGCTCCACCACATCGCCGTCGTCGAGCGGCGGCGCAATCCACACGCATGAAAAAAGGCCGCCGGGAAATCCCGGCGGCCTCTCGTGTCCAACGGTGGACGGGGTTTAGAACTGAATGCCCGCGCTGATGAGGAACGTGCGTGGGACTTGATAGTTGGCCTCACCCGCGATGCGGCCGAAGCCGGTGCAAGCCGTGGACGGCTCGAAGGAACCGCTGTCGGGGTTGCAGCTCGGGTTGTAGTTCGCGGCGCGGGGGTCGCCGTTGCCGGAGGGGAACCACGTGCGGACGCCGTTGACGAGTGCCGACGTTCCGGTCGTCTGATACGTCAGGAGCGTGTCGTTGTCGAGGATGTTCCGGACGTCGAACTTCAGGAACGGAGCGACTCTCCAGATGACCGGCACGCTGTAGCGGAACGCTGCGTCGAGGCTCCAGACGGAGTCGAAACGGCTGTTGCCGCGGCCGTCGTGGAAGTAGGTGTAGGCACCGGCGGTGACGGAGGAGACGTACTCATCGACCTGCGACCTGGCAACGCCGCTGACGCGGTTGTAGGGGAGGCCCGTGCGGTAGTTCAGGATGCCGCTCGTGGAGAGATCGCCCGCGCGACCGAAATCGAAGCGGTAGGTGCTGTACACCGTGGCGCGATGGCGGATGTCCTGAGCGAGATAGCCGTACGGCGCGGCGGCCGCGAGGTCGATGGCGCGCTCGCGCGAGCCGAAGACGGAGCCGGACGCCGGCTGGTTGAGGGCTTCACCTTCGTAGTTGCCCTTGGTCTCCGACCAGGTCCAGTTGCCGCCGATGGTCAGGCGAGCGGTCGGGCGGTAGTCGGTCTGGAGCGCAAGGCCCTGATAGTCGCGCTTGGCGCGCGAGTCGTTGTCCCACACGGTCGTGTCGACAAAACTGCCGCTCGGAAGGATGGAGCGGTCCCCCGGTCCTTCGCAGCGGCCGTGGTCGGTGCAGGCCAGACCGACGAAAGCGGTCATGAGGTTGTTGTAAGTGCGATCGGTGTAAGTGAGTGAAACGAAGCCGGAGTTGCGGGGCAGCGCCGAGCGGAGCGAGAGATTCCACTCGTTCGAGTAGGGCGACGCGATGTCTGACGACGTATAGGTGGTGGGGAAGCTGGGATCGCCGACCAGGCCAATCTGCGACCAGAACTGATTGTCGCGAAGGACGGCCTGAACCTGCGCGGCGGTGAGGCCGAGCTGCTGCGGTCCGATGTAGTTCCAGACGCTGCGCGGTGCCGAGCTGACGCCCGCGGCCGGTCCGGCCCAGTTGTCGTTGAAGCGGCCGACGTAACGGCCGTACGTGCCGAGGACCTGCAGGGTCGGGGTGAGGTTGTAGGTGACGCCGACGCGCGGGGAGATGTCCGAGAAGTCGAGGTTGAACGCCTGGACGCCCGTGGTCTCGCCCTCATACATGTCGTAACGGACGCCGACGTCGAACCGGAACTTGTTCCAGCTCATCGAGTCCTGCAGGTAGAACGCGGTGTTGGTGATGGCGTTGGTCGCCCTCAGATTGCTCGCGACCCAGCGGGAGATCACGTTCGGGTTGAGGTCGAAAAGCAGCTGTCCGCCCTCGACGCGGGGATTGAAGGCCGCCGTATTGCCGATGAGGTTGTACCCGGTGGCCGACTGCCTGTTGTCGCCGGCCGTCGTCGACTCGACCCACTGAACTCCGCCCTGGAGCTGGTGGAGTCCGAAGGTGGACGTGTCGAGCGAATGGCTGAGGTTGAAGGCCATCGTCTTGTTGTCGCGAATCGACGGGTCGCTGGCATCCCACCAGTGGTTGTTGTAGACCCAGTTGCCGGCCGAGGCCCAGAGGAACGGATCGTTCCCGGCGGGGTCGCCGCCGGAGGCGATCTGCACGCCCTTGTCCGTGTACATGGCGTCGGCGAACGTGTTGAAGCCGAAGACGCCCTGATAGGTGATGCTTGTCATCTCGCGGGGATCAGCGCGGAGGCCGAGTGCGAAGAGGTCGCCGGCAGGCAGGCCCGCGCGGTTGGCGATCTCCGCCTCGAACTTCAGGTACGACGCATCGACCGTGTGGCTCGGAGTGACCGCGCCACGCAGCTTGATCTGGTAACGGTCCTCGTTCTGAGTCGTGGTGAACGACTCTTGCGTAGTCCGCGTCGTGAACGCCGTGGCGGTCTCGGGGATGGTGCGGTAACCGCCGAAGAACCAGAGGCGATCGGGAATGATGAAGCCCCCCAGGGTTCCCTGGTAGGTCTTGTTCAGCGTGTCAGCCTGGTCCTCGCCGAACGGGCTCTGCGAGTTCCAGCTGTTCTTGGCGAACTCCGTGCGGAGAGTGCCGCTGTACTGATTGCCGCCCGACTTCGTGACGGCGTTGATGACGCCGCCCTGGAAACGGCCGTAGCGGGCGCTGATGCCGGTGGTGAGGACCTGCACTTCCTGGATGGAGTCCTCGAGGTACACCTCGGTGCCCGAGCCGAAGTACGGATCGGAGATCTCGGCGCCGTCGAGCAGGACGACCGTATCGAACGCCGGAGCTCCGGCGATCGCGACCTGGCCCGCGTTCGGGCCGAAGCTGGTGTTCGGAGCGTTGAGGGCGATGTTGTTGATGTTGCGGTTCTGAATCGGCAGCTCCTCGACTTCCGTGGTGTAGTCGAACGACTGCCGCGTCTCGGGCGTCTGCATCGGCGACACGCGTCCGAGAACGACGATCTCTTCACCGGCGATTTCGCCGGGGTAGAGCGTCACGTTCAGCGGCATCGTTTCGCCGACGAGCACGCGGAAGCTCAGGACGGCCGGCTGCAGACCCGGGGAGTTGACGGTGGCCGTGTACTGCCCTGGAGGGAGCAGCCGAGAGGTGAACTGCCCGCTCGCGCTCGTTCGAGTGACACGCTCGCCCTGGATTGCCGGGCTCGTGAGCGTCACTTCCGCGTCCGCGACCGGTGCTCCCGCCTCATTGACGACCGTTCCGGTGACAGACCCGGTTGTCTGGGCCTGGCCGAACATGGTCGTCGGGACGAGCGCGATCAACGCGATCAATAGGGTAAGACTCCATTTCTTCATGCACGTTCTCCTTGTTGAACTGAGGGTGAACCCTGAGGCTCCGCTCCCGGACCCGACTCGAGGAGTGGAGCTGACTATCAACGTTGCACGGACGAAGCGCAAAGTTGGTTCCCACCCATCATGACACGTAACCGCCTGCAACGCATAGCGTTACCGAAATGATACCCCTGCCGGTGTTCAAGAAATTGAACGCTATCGACCGGCAGGCCGAAGATTGCGCCGTTGCCGGCCGCGTCCGCGATGTTCGCTTTTCCGTCATCGTTCCGAGATGCCGGCCGGCGGTATCCTGCTGATGCGGACCACAATAGCGGGCGGAAAGAGGGCGCCGAGGGAGCCGTCTCGGCGGTCCGTGTCGAGATCGGCACTGATCTTGTGTCGGCGGTTCTGTTCACTTGGAAAAACAAGCGGTTCGGAGGATGAGTCATGACGCGTCGCAACTCGATACGAGTCCACAGCTTCCCGATGTCCATCGCCGCCATCGTTCTACTGATGTTCGTCGGGCCCGCGATTCGCGCGCAGACGCCGACCCCGCCCGAGCAGCAGAGCCCTGCGTTCTCCGATCGGATCGACGTTCGCCTGGTCACGATTCCCGTGCTCGTCCGCGACAGCCAGGGACGCCCGGTCACCAACCTTCGCGCGGAGGAGATTCAGATCGTCGACGGAAAGCAGACCTATCCCGCGGCGTTCGTGAATCCCTTCTACGAAGGGGCGGAGACGCGGAAAGACCTTCCCGAGGTACGGCTGATGACGCAGGTGCCCGGAGGGTCGGTCGAGGTGGCCCGCTCCTCCGCTCGCGAGCCGCGGCATCTGCTGATCCTGGCGGACGTCATCAACGATCCGCCCGTGGGCCGCAAGGATGCGATGGACTCGCTCGGCCGCTTCATCGAACAGGAGCTCGATCCGTCGTTTCAGGTGGCCCTGATGACTTACGACGGCGAGCTTCGTCTTCGTTTGCCCTTCACCCACGACCGCGTGGCGGCCGCCGCTGCACTGCGCATCCTCGCGGAGCAGCCGCCGCGAGGCCGCGAGACGCTCGAGGTGAGGATGGAGCAGTTGATGCTGAAGCTCGACGCCTGCCGGATGGAGGAGCCGGACACGCAATTCGATGAGGAACGCCGTCCGGCGCAGAACGCCGGCGGAGGCTACGTGGACGAACGGTGTCTGCGCGACTCGATGTACGAGTACGCTGGGGAGTTCATCCCTCGGGCGGCCGCATTCATCTCCGCGATCGAAGGAGCGGTGATGTACGCGGCGGGCCTCGAGGACCATGCCTTCGTCCTCACGATCGGCGGCAACGTCGGACTCAGTCCCTCCCGCGAGGTGGCCGAGGCGATGCGCGCGCTGTTCGGACCCCTCGACGAGGTCCGTAACCTCGAGAATCTGCTCTACGGCGATGATCTGGTGCGGCCTCATCTCGAGCGCGTGATGAAGACGGCGTATCGCGAGAACGTCAGCCTGAGCTTTCTCGACCGAAGCTCGGCACCCTCAGACAACGCAGCCCGCCAGAGGCAGGCGTTTCAGCCGGGGTTCCGGCCGCTGAAGACCGCCTTCGACGTCGCCCAGCAGGGCCTCGACGAGATCGCGGCGTCGACCGGTGGCGCGCTCGTCGTCACCACGCAGGTGTCCAACGGGCTGCGCGAGTCGCTCGAGCTGGCGGAGGGCGGCTATTACGTCGGCTTCTACGTGAAGGACAAGCAGCCGATGACGCAGAAGCGGATCGAGCGGATGAAGCTGCGCTCTCCGCGCCAGGGCCTCAACCTGAAACACAGGCGTGCATACGAGGGAGGGCGCACCGCGGAAGACGCGATCACGCGCAAAATTCGCGGCATCATCCAGGTCGGGTTCCCCGAGGAGCAGGAGTTCCAGGGCGTGCGCGGCAACATCATTCCGCTGCGCATCGTTCTCGACCCGCGCGATCTCGGATACAAGGAAACGGAAGCCCAGGCGGCGACGGAGTTCACCGTTCACCTGAGACTGCGGACTCCGAAAGGCGCACTCCTCGCGGACAGCTACAACGTCCTCTCGCACAGCTACCCGCGCGACATGTGGACCAGCGGAAAGTTCGACCCGCCCGAGCTTCGCGCCTGGGCGGATCTGCCGGACGGCGACTACTTCGCGGAAGCGATCGTGACCGTGCCGGCGTTGGGCCATCGAGGGACGATTCGTCGCCATCTCGTGGTGCGAGGGGCGGCACCACAGCAGGCCGCGGCGCAATGATTCGCGGGGAGTGCGGAGACAACGCGGATCGTCGCGTGCGCCGGAGGCGCAGTGGAGGGTAGCCGGTGGCGAGCGCGAAGCGCCGCCACCGGATGGCGTTCGTTTGTCGTTTCCGCCCCGGCGGGGCGGCAGACGTGCTCTTCCGCCCTTGCCAGGGCGATCGATGTACGTCCGCGCCCTACCGGCGGCTGCGCGCTTTCGCGCTTTGCCGCCGGCTACCTTCTGATGTCCCTCCGGGACGCTGCTGCCGCCCGCGACGGGGACAAGGCCACCCGAGCGGGAGGACCGGAGATCCTCCCGCGAGCGGAGGCGACGACGCCTCCGCTTCCCATGTCCTACTTCTTGACCTGCTTTTCGAGATACGCCACGAGCTCCTGATCCATGCTCGCCTCGGGGTGATTCGGCTCCAGCTCGAGGAATCGCTTCAGGTGGCGGATCGTGCTGACGTAATCACCGGCCACGTAGTAGACGCGGCCCAATAGACGCTGCACCATCGCGTGGTCTGCCTTGAGCTCCTCGGCGCGCTTGAGGGCGGCCAGCGTCGACTCGTAGTCTTCGGCGTTATAGAAGTCGAGAGCGACGTTGTAGAGGCTGTCCACCGCCCGCGGATCGCCACCTCCCGGGAGGCTGTTGAGCACCTGCAGGGCCTTCTCGGCCTGACCGTTTTTCCGCAGCAGTGCGGCCATGCGTAGCCGCACGGCGACGTTGTTCGGGTCGGCCTTGCTGATCCGGTCCATGACCTCGAGTGCCTGATCCTGATGCCCGGCGCCTTCGAGCGCGATGGAGTAGTTTGTCAGCAGCGCGGTCGCCGGCGGCTGCATCTCGTTCACTGCCTTGCCGAGCCACTGCTCCGCCTCGGCGAATGCGCTCTTCGCGTCTTCGCCCGCCTTCTCCTTGCGGCGCGCCGATTCGAGTAGCATCGTGCCGAGGCTGGCCTTGATATCGATCTGATCGGGGGCGAGCTCCGCGGCCCGGCGCATCAGAGGCTCGGCCTCCGCATACTTGCCGAGGCGCCCGTAGGCGAGGCCGACGAGATGTATGATCTCCGGGATTTCGGTGGTGGTCTTCTGCATCACCTCTTGTCCGAGTGCCAGAGCCTCCTCGAGTTTGCCTTCATTCAGGAGACTGACCATGTCGCTGACCTCGGCGGAGACCGCGCCGCCCTCGATCTGGCGGATCAGTTTCTGGCGTAGAGAGGCGCCGGCGATCACGAGCTTGAGCTCGGTGATCTGTCCACCCTGGATGGGAATGGGGGTCATCCCGGTCTTCGGGTGGTTCACCATGTCGTACTCCTTGAGCAGCACGCCGCCGGCGTCCTTGACCTGGACGTTCGCTGACTTGATGAAGTACTTGTTCTGGTCGTTCACGTCCAGGAGGTACTGACCAGAGGCGAGGAAGCGGTTTGCAAACCGGCCGCGTTTGTCGGTCTTCAGGACCTGCACGCGGCTGGCGGTGTCGCCGGCAGGCGCGAGTGTGATCTCGACCTCCGCCGCGACTTGGCCGGCCTCATCCACCGCGGTCCCGATGAGACCGCTGCGACCCACCTGGGCGGATGCGGTGAATGTGACTGCAACCAGGGAGAGGGCAACGAGCGCGCGACGCGCGATGGACGGAAAAGGCAGCGTGGACGGTGACATAGTGTGAATCCCAACTCCTCTTGGACGCGTTGAATTTCCGGCAGATCCGGCTTCGCGGGCCGCAGAATAGACGGTGCCGATGTCCGCCGACGGCAACAACCATCACCAGCCGACGTGGCAGCTCAGTAGGCGCGAGGTCGCCTTCATCTTCGCGTTCTGGACGTCGCTCGCCGCTTTGTCGGTGTTGAACCGCTTGTACGACCCGCGGGGGGACGGGCTGCGGGTGATCACGCGCACCGGCCCGCTCGTGTTGCCGTTCCTCGAGGCCTGGCTCTGGGCGACCCTGACGCCGCTGATTTTCTGGATCAGCAGCCGGACGGTATTTCACGCCGGCACGAAGGCCCTGTCGCGAGCGGCGCGGATCGCGTTCGTCGTCGTTGCCGCGATCGCGATCGCCTTCTTCGTCGACTTTGCCCTCGATCTCGTGCGAGACACGTTCTTTCCGTCGCCGCGCAGACGCGGCGGGGGCGCCGTGTTCGCGCCGTTCCGCGGTTTCGGGCGCTTCGGCGTTCTCAACCAGCTGATGGTGTATTGCGCCGTGCTCGCCGCGGGTTTCGCGCGGGAGTATTTCCTGCGCGAGCAGCGCAGACGGCGCGAGGCGATGCAGCTGGAGGCCCGCGCGGCACAGCTCGAGGCCCAGCTGGCCCACGCGCGCCTCGATGCGCTGCGCATGCAGCTGAATCCGCACTTTCTCTTCAACACGCTCCACGCGGTGTCGGCGCTTGTGGAGCGCGATCCGGCCGGTGTGCGAAAGATGATCGCGCGGCTCAGCGAGCTGCTGCGGTACACGTTGGACTCGCGTGGATCCGAGGAGGTCCCGCTCCGGGACGAGCTCGCGTTCCTGCAGCGCTATCTCGACATCATGGCCGTGCGGTTTCAGGGAAGGCTGCGCGTCTCGACGTCGATCGACGCGAGCGTGCTCGATGCGCGCGTGCCGAACTTCATCCTCCAGCCGCTCGTCGAGAACGCGCTCGAGCACGGGGTCAGTCGCGCCTCCGGCCACGCGGAGATCGCGATCGCCGCGCGCCGCGACGGCGATCGCCTGGTGATCTCGATCCATGACCGCGGACCCGGCTTCGATGCGAGCGCGGAGAGCGGCGTGGGCCTCGCCAACACGCGCGCCCGTCTCGCCGCGCTCTACGGCACCGAGGCCTCGGTCGCGATGCGCACTGAACCCGAAGGAGGGGCGGCGGCGGAGCTCCGCCTGCCGTGGCGCGATGCCTGATCGCGGGCTGCGTGTGCTCGTCGTCGACGATGAAATCCTCGCGCGCCAGCGGATCGAGGACCTGCTGGCGAAGGAAGAGAACGTCGTCATCGCCGGCACCGCGTCCGACGGGGCCTCCGCGATCGAGGCCATCCGCGCGCTGCGTCCGGACCTGGTGTTCATCGACGTCCAGATGCCGGGATTGAGCGGCATCGAGGTGGCGAAGGAACTCGGCGAGGCCATGCCGGTGACCGTGTTCGTGACCGCCTACGACCAGCATGCGGTGAAGGCTTTCGAGCTCGAGGCGGTCGACTACCTGGTGAAGCCTTTCGACGACGAGCGCTTCGAACAGGCTTTCCGCCGCGCGCGCCGCGCGGCGGAGACCCGCAGGTCATCGAGCGGCGTCAGTCGCATCGCCGTCGAGGTCCGGGGACAGATCCGGGCCGTGCCCGTCGACCGGATCGACTACATCACCGCGAGCGGACCGTACGCGGAGCTGCACGTCGACGGGAAGACCTTCGCCGTGCGCGAGCGGATGCAGGCGCTGGAGGACAAGCTCGACCCGCGGCAGTTCTTCCGCATTCATCGCTCCGCCATCGTCCGCGTCGACATGATCGACGTCTTCCTTCGCCACGCCGGCGGCGACTACGGCGTGCGACTCAAAAACGGCGTCGAGCTCAGCGTGAGCCGCACCAAACGCGAGGAGCTGGAAGCGCGCCTCGGAGTTCAGTAGGGTCAGACCCTGGAGTCTCAGAGTCTGTCTCAGAGTCTCAAAGTCTCAAAGTCTCAAAGAAGGTCCTTGCCGCGTTCTTTGAGGCTTAGGGTCTCTCGTCTCCGAGGCGCGGAGGTCTCAAAGTCTCATAGAAGGTCCTTGCCGCGTTCTTTGAGACTTTGAGACTTTGAGACTTTGAGACTCCAGATCTGACCCTACTGGAAGACCAGGCGCACCCACAACCGCACGCCGCGCGCAGCGTCGTGGTCATCGAAGACGTTCGTGGCGTCGGCGGCGAGAAGAAGTCCGAGGCGGGAGAAGGGAATCGCGTAGCGGAGGGCGAGGTCCGTCGGCACGATCGTCAAGCCGAAAACATCGATGTAGTGCTGCAAGAGCGTCACGCCGAATTCGTGATTGCCGAGCGGCAGTTCGGCGCCAAGCCAGACGTTTGCGACCTGCTCGGGTAAGACGGCGAAGCTCCCGGACCGATTGGCAAGCGTGTACGTCGCGCCTGCCTCGAAGCGATCGAACAGTCGATACCGCGCGTCGAGCTGCAGCTCGTTCTGCCAGAAGTTGCCCGATTCGCGCCGGATTCCGTCGGCGCGCGCACTGCCGGAAGTGCCGATCGCCGTGGCGTATCCGAGGGACGACACGCGCAGCGTTCTCGCCGGCTGACCGGCGAGCGCGTATTCGCCCCAGCTCGCGGAAATCGCCTGCGTGCCGTTTCCGCGGAAGTCGTAGGAAACCGCCACCCGTGGCGACCAGCGGTCGATGAGCTCCGAGTCGTCGTGACGCAATCCCGCGTATACGTTCCAGCGCGAGACCGACCAGCGATCGCTCGCGTAGAAGGACGCGTATCTTGGCCCTGCGCCGCCGTCGTTCGAGAATCCTAACGTCGCGACGTGATCGCCGAGGACGTACGATGCGCGCGCGGAGAGGAACCCGGTCGAAGCCTCGTAGACGTCCGACCCGATCTCCGTCCGCGCGGCCACGATCTCGGACGTGAACCTCGATCCCGCCACCGCCGTGTAGTGCATTGCGGCGGTATCGCTGTCGTACGGAAACATGCCGGTCTGCTGGCTCGTGTCGCGGTAGGTGAAGGCGAGATGATGCTGGCGTCCGAGCCGCGCATCGATCTTTGCCAGCAATCCGTCGAAAGTCTGAACATTTGCGAACGCCTGTTCGCCCCGCCACGCCGCGGCGAAGAACCACATACGCCGCGGCACGATGCGTCCGCCGGCGGTCGCTTCGCCGAAATGCTTCAGATCGTTGTCCGGCTCCGGCGAGCCCGGGTTGTAACCGACCCTCGAATTCCAGCTCGCGTCCGTAATGGTGTCGCGCAGCGTGAAGGAGAAGTGGTCGCCGCCGGACCGCGTGCGCAGCGCGACGGCGGTGCCGCCGAACGTATCCCATTCGACGGGCGCGGCGCCGCGGACGATGGTCATCTGCTCGATGGTCTCTTCGCTCGTGACGGTGCCGGCGGGGACACCGTCGATGGTGCTGACGGAGCCGTACTGATGCTCTCCCGGTGCGAGCGATGCGCTGCCGATGCGCCCCGTCGGCAGACGATCGAGCGACGAGTCGTCGAAGTGCGTCGTAATCGGGATCGTGTCGGCGACGCTCACGGTCACCGCGGTCGAGGTCGTGCTGTCCTCGTCCGGATTCACCTCGAGCATGGCGTCCGCGCGCGCCACGCGCGCCAGCTCGAGCACCGCGCGTTTCGTCAAGGTCGTGTGCCCCGCGAGCGAGAACGTCACGTCGTAGACGCCCGGCGGAAGCGCCACCAGCCAGTAGCGCCCGCGCGCGTTGGTCGTCGCCGTGCGCGGCTCCCGCAGCGCCGCCGAGGTGACGGTGACGGTAACGCCGGACGCGGGCGCTCCGCCGATGACCGCGCGTCCTGTGAGCGAGGAAGTCGTGATGTTGGCGAGCGCGGGGAGGGCGAGAAGACCGAGCAGCGCCGGAAGGAGTCGCAAAGTCGCAAAGTCGCAGAGTCGCAAAGAGCCCCGTGTCACAGTCTTTGAGACTTTGAGACTTTGAGACTTTGCGACCCCGTGAGTCATCGGCTCAACTGGCGATACCGGATCCGATGCGGCTGCGTCGCGTCCGCGCCGAGGCGTTTCTTCTTGTCCTCTTCGTATTCGCTGAAGTTTCCGTCGAAGAAGAACACCCGGCTGTCGCCTTCGAAGGCGAGGATGTGCGTGGCGACGCGGTCGAGGAACCAGCGGTCGTGCGAGATCACGATCGCGCAGCCGGCGAAATTCTCCAGCGCCTCCTCGAGCGCGCGCATCGTGTTCACGTCCAGGTCGTTCGTCGGCTCGTCGAGGAGGAGCACGTTCGCTCCTTCCTTCAACATCTTCGCCAGATGCACGCGGTTGCGCTCGCCGCCGGAGAGCACGCCCACCTTCTTCTGCTGGTCCGATCCCGAGAAGTTGAAGCGAGCCACGTAGGCGCGCGACTGCATCTCGCGCGGTCCGAGCTGGATCACGTCGCCGCCGCCGGTGATCTCCTCGAAGATCGTCTTCTCGCCGTCGAGAGTACGGTTCTGATCGACGTAGCCGAGCCTCACCGTCTCGCCGACGCGGATCGCGCCGGCGTCCGGCTTCTCCGTGCCGATGACCATCCGGAAGAGCGTGGTCTTTCCCGCACCGTTGGGACCGATCACGCCGACGATGCCGCCGGGCGGAATGCGGAAGGTCATGTCGTCGACGAGCAGGTTGTCGCCGTACGCCTTGGCCACGCCGTCGGCTTCGATCACGACGTTGCCGAGGCGTGGGCCGGGCGGGATGTAGATCTCGAGCTCCTGGACTTTGTCCTTCGTCTCCTGACTGAGGAGGTTCTCATACGCATTGATGCGCGCCTTGCCTTTCGCATGGCGCGCCTTCGGCGACATGCGGATCCACTCGAGCTCGCGGTCGAGCGTACGCTGGCGGTTCGATTCCGCCTTCTCTTCCTGCGCCAGCCGGTTCTTCTTCTGCTCGAGCCACGATGAGTAGTTGCCCTTCCAGGGAATGCCTTCGCCGCGATCGAGCTCGAGGATCCAGCCGGCCACGTTGTCGAGGAAGTAGCGGTCGTGCGTGACGGCGATGACCGTGCCGGCGTATTGCTGCAGATGCTGCTCGAGCCACTGGACGCTCTCGGCATCCAGATGGTTCGTCGGCTCGTCGAGGAGAAGAATGTCGGGTGCCTGGAGCAGAAGACGGCAGAGAGCGACGCGACGTTTCTCGCCGCCGGACAGCACGCCGATCGGCGTGTCGCCGGGCGGACAGCGGAGCGCGTCCATCGCCATCTCGAGCTTCGAGTCGAGGTCCCACGCGCCGGTGGCGTCGAGCTTGTCCTGCACCTTCGCCTGCCGATCCATGAGCTTGTCCATGTCGGCGTCGGGATCGCCGAAGGCGTTATTGATGTCGTCGAACTCCTTCAGCAGATCGAGGATCGGCTGGACGCCCTGCTGGACGATCTCGAGCACGGTCTTCGACTCGTCGAGCTTCGGCTCCTGCTCGAGGAGGCCGACGGTGTAGCCGGGCGACACCACGGTCTCGCCGAGATGGTCCTTCTCGACGCCCGCGAGGATGCGCAGCAGGGTCGATTTCCCCGAGCCGTTGAGGCCGAGGACGCCGATTTTGGCGCCGTAGAAGTAGGAAAGGTAGATGTCTTTGAGGACCTGCTTTTTGCCGTGGAACTTCGAGACACCGACCATCGAATAGATGATCTTGTTTGGTTCGGGTTGGGCCATAGGGCGGCGATCATAGGACAGATGGGACGAATGGGACGAATGGAGCGGATAGGACGATGGGACGAATAGGACGAATGGGACGAATAGGACGAATGGGACGAATGGGACGAATGGGACGAATGGGACGAATGGGACGAATGGGACGAATGGGACGAATAGGACGGATGGGACGGATGGGACGAATAGGACGGATTGGTGGAGCCCGTTCCACCTATCCGTCCTATCTGTCCCATTCGTCCTATTGTCCTACGCTACTTCTTTTCCAGCAGCTTCTTCAGCACGTCGTTCAGCTCACTCGCCGGAATGCCGTCTCCTGCGACCGGGAACGAGAAGACTCCCCCGCCTGTGCCGGGGTCGGCGATGAACTGGCCGAGTTGCGCCCCGCCGTTGCCGTACAGCGTGACCGCCACCGCGACGTCCACCGGCGGGCTGACGACCAGCCGTCCGTCGACCGACGGAGCGTCCGTGATGATCGTGACGCCGCCGTTCACATAGCCGGGCGCCGCGTTGATCTGCAGCGTCTGCGGATAGACGTTCACGCTCGTCATCTGTTGTGTCGGCGATGACGGCGCGAAGGTCACGCCTCCCTGTGTGATGGTGAGGTTCGAGGTCGGAGTGACCGAGTAGTAGGCGCCCGTGCTGGCGCCGGCTGCACTCACCGTGAGCGCGTAGTAGGTTCCGTGATCGAGCATGCTCTCTCCCTCATTCTTTCGGTGAGCGCGGAAGATAGCATGCACAACCGCGGGCTAGTGCACGGTCTCGCTGGCGGGCACCGCGACGATCTCCGGCTTCCGTACGAGCACATCGCCCCGTGTATCGCCGAAGGCCACCACGACCAGGGTCTGGTCGTCCTCCGGCGGGCGATTGCGCGTGAATTTCTTCACCGCGTTGAGGAGCGATTTCTTCAGGTCGTCCGCCGACTCGCCGCCGCTGGCGAGGATGGTTCGCTCGAAGCGCTCGAACCCGAAGGGCTCGCCGTCGTCGTCGACCGCCTCGATGAGACCGTCGCTGTAGAGGATCAGCCGATCGCCGTCGTCGAAGGAGACCTCGTGCTCGCGGAAGGGCTCGCGGCGCCGGATTCCGAGCGGGAAGCCCCAGGACGACAGCGACTCGACCTTGCGCGTCGCGGCGCGGTAGACGTAGGGATCGAGGTGCCCCGCGGAGGAGAACCGCAGCGTCTGCGTCGCCGGATTCAGGAGACCGAAGAAGAACGTCATCATCATCCGCTTCGGCGCCGTGCGGATCACGATGTGGTTCAGCACGTCGAGCACGGCGCGCGGCGAGGAGTCGTAGTCGACCTGCACCAGCAACGCGGCTTTCGCCATCGACATCACGATGCCGCTGGTGAGGCCGTGACCGGCGACGTCGCCGAATGCGATTCCGATCTCGCCGGTCGGCTGTTCGAGGAAGTCGAAGTAGTCGCCGCCGATCTCCGTGGCCGCGCGGTAGTGGGATGCGACCGAGGCCCCCGCCAGATGGGGCGTCTCGAGCGGCAGCAGCGCCGCCTGAATGCGATTGGCGGCGTCGATCTCCGCCTTCACGCGCTCGCGCTCGACGATGCGCTTCACGTGTGGAGCGAGGCTCTCGTACGTGTAGACGATCTCGCGGCGCGTGCTCAGTCCCGCCACCGCCAGACCGAGAGACGCCACGAGCGGTGCGGTGAACGCGATCCAGGCCTGCGTTCCCACGGGGCCTTCCGCGAACCGCAGGAAGGGGACGAACGCGAAGATCATCGAGCCGTAGAAGAGCGAGCTCGCCGCGGTCAGGAGGTCGTAGCGGAGGAAGATCGCCGCCGCCGCCAGGATGCCTCCGAACCCGAACAGCATCAAGTGCATCGTCGGGTCGAGGGGCATCTCGAAGATGATCCAGATGGCGCCGATGGCCGCGGCCAGGACGAATCCGAGCGGGAGCATCCTCTTGCGCGCGAAGAATGCGAGGACGAACAGGAGCAGGACGACCGCACCGCGCGCGGCGTCGATGGCAGCGGTGACGATCGGCGTCAGTGCTCCGCCGGAGAAGATGTAGAAGGTCGGGCCGATGGTCGGACGCGCCCAGCCGAGGAGGATCGGGACTGCGCCGGCCGCAAACACCGCGGCGGCGACCAGCGGCGCGAGCAGAATGCCGTTCAGCGTCGCCCGGCCCACCGTCGCGTTCACCCAGTCGCGGCGGAGGATCGCGTCGTACGACGCCAGCCGCTCTCCCCACCGTTCGCGCGCGTAGCTCTCGCCCACCGCCCAGGCGAAGAACACCAGCACGGCCACCGGCAGATCGTAGAAGAGGAACTTGAACGTGAGGAACGCGATGGCGGTCCAGAGGCCGTCCAGACCGGGGCCGAAGCCCATCCCGATCGACATCGCCGGGCCGGCAAGGTAGTTGTAGACGATCGACAGCACCACGATCAGCGCGAAGAGATAGGACGCCGTCCGCACCCCCACTTCACCGGCGTGGTACTTCCTGAGGAAGATCACGAGCAGGACCAGCAGCAGCGTGAAGACGACGCCATACTGCGCGAGCGTGCCGGCGATCTCGAAGCCGCCGCCCTGGAACTGCGAGCCGTCCGCGTACTCCTCGAGCGGCATCCAGCCGGCGAACTGGTTGCCGATGAAGTACACGCCGACGAGCAAGGCCACCTTGCCGGTCGGGAAGTCGTGCCGGACGCGGTAGCGCACCAGGCGATCGACGCGGTTGCGATAGACGGTGGGCCGGATGTCCTCGAATTGGGGATTGGCAACGCCGGGGAGCTTGTTCGTGGCGAGGAAGCGGTCGGCAACGCGCCTCGCTTCCTCGTCGGTCATTGCCGGCGCCGGATCCTCGTTCTGCACGCGTCGCCGTGCGCCGATGACCGCGCCCGTGCGCGGATCGACGAAGACGTCGCCGGCACTCGGGAACTTCGACTTCCCGTCGTGGAAGTAGACGGTCTGGTACGCGACCATTCGCGGCCCGACGATCGGGTCGAGTCCCGCTTTGCGACGGAGCTCCGGTTGTCCCCGGAATTCGTTTTCGAGAAGGTTATGGTTTTCCCAGGTGACCACGCCCCAGGACTTGTCCATGTCCACGCCGAGCTTTCGAGCCTCGCGGTCGGCGATGGCCCGGGCCTCGCCACGCGTGATGCGTACTCCGCGCGGCTGCGGCGCATCGAAGAGCGGCAAGAGGAAGAAGAGTGCGGCCACGCCGGCCGCGCATGCGATGAGTGCTGAGAACCGTTTCATTGGATCGGGGACATGATACCTGCCAGACTTTTACGGAGGTGTGGCTGTTGCGTTTCAGTTGGTGGCGAGAGTTGCCCGTTGATCGTTGCCCGTTGCCAGTTGCCAGTTGCCCGTTGCCCGTTGCCCGTTGCCAGGAATGTTTCGCCTGGACCCCCGCACGGGTGATCTCGCGAGGGCGATGCTTCGGTCCCGGAACCCAATTTGACATGCGAAAGTCGATCACATCCTTCCTTCGGCTCTGTCTGCGGATCTTTTTTCGCCGCATCGAGATCGAGGGGCTGGAGCGCGTGCCGCGCGTCGGGCCGGTGCTGTTCGCGGTCAATCATCCGAACGGGCTCGTCGATCCCCTGTTCGTGCTCTCGTACGCCGGACGGCCGGTGTCGTTTCTGGCGAAGGCGCCGCTGTTTCGCTATCCACTCATCGGCTGGTTGGTGCGCAAGCTGGAGACCATTCCGGTGTATCGCAAGCAGGACGACGGCTCGGGATCGAACGAAGAGACGTTCGAGAAGTCGCGTGCGCTGCTGCGGCGCGGGGGAAGCATCGCGATCTTTCCCGAGGGGACCACGCACGATGATCCGCAACTGAGGGAGCTGAAGACGGGCGCCGCGCGCATTGCCCTGGGGGCAGGTGCCGGCGAGGTCTTCGTGGTGCCGACGGGCATCTACTACACGGCGAAACACGTCTTCCGAAGCGCGGCGCTGGTGGTGTTCGGCCCGCCGCTGCGGGTTGCCTCCTCGGGCGAAACGCATCCCGAAGAGGTGGCCGGGCTCACGATGGCGATCGACGCGGGACTCGACGCCGTGACCGTGCAGGCCGACTCTCACGCCGCCCTCGATCTGATCGCGCGCGCGGAGGACATCGTCACCGCGAACGACGAGCAACCGCTCACCGAGGAGCTCGGCCTGCGGCGGCGGTTCGTGGAGGGATACCACGATCTGCGCGCGCAGGACCCTGAGCGGCTCGAACGGTTGGAGCAGGCGATGGCGCAGTTCGAGGCGGAGCTTCGCACCGCGCGACTCGATGTGCACGCGCTACGGCCCCGGATCTCCGTGAAGCGCCTGCTGCGCGTCGTGGTCATGCTGCCCCTCGCGCTGGCTGGGGCTGCGGTCAGCTATCCGACGTACCGGCTGATCGGCATCCTCGCGAAGCGGTTTGCGAAAGGGGAGGGAGCGGTGACCGCGACGATCAAGTTCCTCGCCGCGCTCGCTCTCTACCCGCTGACGTATCTCGCGATCGCCGTTGCGGCCGGTGTCCGCTGGGGCTGGATCGCCGGTGTCGTGACCGGGCTCGCGCTGCCGTTCGTTGGATACGTGGCGCTTCGCGTGTTCGAGGACGTCGACGACATCATCGGCGATGTGCGGGGGCTGGTCGCGAATCGCGAGCAGTTGCTGGCGAAAAGAAGAGCGATCCGCGAGGAGATCGTCGCGATCGGGCGGGAGATCGGGCGATAGGACGGATGGGACGGATGGGACCTATGGGACCCATGGGACCCATGGGTGGAACGGGATCGGGCTCCACCCATACGTCCCATTCGTCCCATAGGTCCCATAGGTCCCATTCGTCCCATAGGTCCCATTCGTCCCATCGGTCATTTCCCCACCGCCCCCAGAATGAACGCCACCGCATCCTCCCTCATCTTCCGATGCGCCCCACGGTCGATGTACATCATGTGCCCTCCCGCGTAGTACGTCATGGTCACGTTCCCGCGCAGTGCGGGGTCGATCTGCATCCTCGCGAACGTGTAGTGCGTCGCCGCGAAGGGCGTGGCCAGATCGTAGTAGCCGTTGGCGACCCAGACCTTCAGATGCGGGTTCTGGGTCATCGCGGCACGGAGGGTCTCGCTCACGTCGAGATAGCGGTTCTGATGGCGCTCGAAGCTCCAGGGGCGGACTTTGCCCGTGAGGATCTCGTACGGCAGATCGGTCTCGAACTGGAGGCCGCGACGCACCCAGTCGTTCATCACCGCCGTGTACGGGCCGTAGATCGCGGCGTATGAGGGATCCTTCTCGGGATCTTCCCCCGCGGCGTCGCGGTCCATGCCGATGAAGCGCGAGTCGAGACGTCCCACGGTACGGCGTTGGTCGCGCAGGAGCTCTTTGTCGAAGCGATGGATGTTGATGCGCAGGTTCGTGGACTCGATGTATCGCGGGGAGAGGCCGGTGAGGCGGGCCAGCTTCTCGGCGACGCTCCGGCGCTCGGCGTCCGTGGCGCGGTCGCCCTTCATCAGCACCGTCGTGTACTCGCCGAGGGCAAAGGCTTCGGACTCCGCGACGGCGCGTTCGAGTGTGTCGTTCTGCAGCTCCGCGGGAAGGCGCTTGTGATACCACGCGGTGGCCGTATAGGTCGGGAGAAAGAGGATGTACGCGAGGTCGTTGCCGGTGTCGAAGCGGGCGGTGCCGAAGTTGAGGATCGACGAGATCAGCATCACGCCGTTGAGATAGAAGCCCTGATCGTGCAGCCAGCCCGCAAGTCCCGCCGCGCGCGTGGTGCCGTAGCTCTCGCCCGCCAGAAACTTCGGAGAGCTCCAGCGCGCGTTGCGCGTCGTCCAGAGCCGGATCACTTCCCCGATCGACTCGACGTCCGCCTCGAAACCGTGAAACTTCTTCGCATCCGAGATGGGGATGGCCCGACTGAACCCGGTCGTGACGGGATCGAGGAAGACGAGGTCGGCGACGTCGAGGAGCGTTCCTTCGTTGTCGACCATTCGATACGGTGGGGGGGCGGCGTGTCCTTCGTCGTCTTTGTACGCGACCCGCTTCGGGCCGAATGCCCCCATGTGCAGCCATACGGAGGACGATCCGGGCCCCCCGTTGAACGTGAAGATGACCGGACGGGTCGCCGGATCCGCGCCGTCCATCGTATAGGCGACGTGGAAGAAGCTCGCGCGCGGCTCGCCTTCGTCGTTCGCGAGGAGAATCGTTCCGGCGCGCGCGGTGTATCGGACGATCTCGTCACCGACGCGGATGGTGTGTCGGGTGGTCGAGATCTGATCGACCGGTGGGTCCTTTTTCTCCCGCTCCTGCGATGCGCTTGCCTTTTCGACGGTCGCCTTCGGTTGCTGCGCGGCGGCGGCGAGCGAGAATGCGATCAGCAGCGCACAGAACGAATTCCTCATGAAATCTCCTGAATGACGTGGGCAGAACGTAACACAAGGGAACGTGATGGATCTCGGACTCGAGCAACCAGCGCAGCCGGCCGCGCCGGCCTGTGCACATTTCTCCCGCCCGTGCGTATTCACGGGCAAAGGAGATCCCACGTCATGGGAGTTGCCACCCGAATCATCCTCATCCTCGCGCTGCTGGTCAGCATCGCAGGCGCACTCTTCGCGCAGGAGACGTCGACCGCCGCCACCGACACCACGGCAACGGCGCCGGCCACCGAGAGCGCCGAGGCCGAGAGCGTCGGCGAGACCCGCAGCAGTCACCAGATCCGAAATCAGTTCAGCTCGCTGCTGCGCCAGCGACCGCCGGAAGTCGCGACGATCCTGAAGCTCGACCCGAGCCTTCTTTCCGACGAGTCGTTCCTGGCGAAATACCCGGAGCTGGGTCGCTTCGTCGCCGCGCACCCGGAGGTGCGCCACAACCCCCGGTTCTATCTGGGGGAGTTCTCAGGGCCGTATGAACGGGGCAGCCTGGCCGGGGACGTCCTCGAGGGGCTGAGCATCGTCGCCGTGTTCTCCCTGATCGCGTTCGCTCTGGCATGGCTGGTGCGCACGATCATCGAGCAGAAGCGGTGGAACCGCCTGTCGCGGACGCAGAGCGAAGTCCACAACAAGATTCTCGACCGCTTCAGCACGAGCGCCGAGCTGCTCGATTACATCCGGACTCCCGCCGGGACGAAGTTTCTCGAGTCCGCGCCGATCCCGCTTCACGCGGAGTCCGGACCGCAGAACGCCCCGCTGAGCCGGGTCATGTGGTCCGTCCAGATCGGAGTCGTCGTCGCTGCCGCGTCGCTGGGCGTCCTCCTCGTCAGCGGCCGATTCGAGAAGGAGTCGGCGCAGGAGCTGTTCGCGCTGGGGATGATCGGCGCCAGTATCGGCGTGGGCTTCATCGCATCGGCGGCCGTCTCGATCTTCCTCTCGCGCCGGCTCGGCCTGGGGCCGGGGCAGCCGCCGGAGCGCCTCGATGAGCGGGCGTCGTGAGATGATCGGGAGGATGGACCTGACCTACGTGATCCGGAACGCCATGACCTCGGAGGGCCGCGAGCTCGAGAGCGGCCTGTCCGTGATGGGCGAGGACGAGTTCCGCGCGTTCTACGAGCGCACGGCTCGTCCGCTCTGGTCCTATCTCTCGCGGATCACGGGCAACCCGCACGAGGCCGACGACGTGCTGCAGGAGGCGTACTACCGCTTCTATCGCGCGGGCGCGCGGCATGAGAACGAGGCCCACCGCCGGAGCTCGCTGTTCCAGATCGCGACGAACCTCGTCAGGGACGCGGCACGGCGCGCGAAACATCGCAAGGACGTGCCCCTCGAGGACGAGTCGACGACCGCGGCCCTGCCCCGCAGCACAGAGCCCGTGCCGGAACGCCAGGCGGAGATCCGGACGGATCTCGAGCGCGGAATGAAGCAGCTCGAGCCCGTGCAGCGGGAGATGTTGTGGCTCGCGTACGCACAGGGCGCGTCGCACGAGGAGATCGCGGAGATCCTCGGCCTGCGCGCGGTGAGCATCCGCACGCTGCTTCTGCGCGCGCGGAGAAAGCTGGCGGGGATTCTCACTGAGGGATCGCGATGAAAGCCGAACAGTGTCCCCGCGAGGACGAGCTTCTCGACGCCCTCGGAAGGACGTTCGTCGGCGAAGAGCTCGAAACGCACGTCGCGTCGTGCTCATCCTGCGGCGAGCTTCGCCTCGTCGCCGGCGCGCTCCTCGACGACCGCACGCAGGCGATGATCGAGGCGCCGATCCCGTCCGCGGGCACGATGTGGTGGCGCATGCGCGTCCGCCAGCGTCACGAGGCCCAGGCCACGGCGCGCAGATCGCTGCTGATCGGCCAGGCCGCGACGCTCGCGATCGCACTCGCCCTGGTGATCTCCTTCTTCGGCAACGACGTCGCCTTCGCGGTGAAGAACGTGATCGCCACGATCCGCGTCAGCACGCCGCTGCTGCTCGCGCTCGCGACCTGGGTCCTGCTGGCCCCGATCGCGGGATGGGTGGCGCTCCGGCAGAAGTGAGCGCGGCGGGGAATGGTCGTCCGCGGTCCGGCTCGCCGGTTCAGCGCGGACGATCCTCGGGCCGAAAGTACTTGCCCACGTAGAGCATCGTTGCCACTCTTCGCAGGATCGGCTCGCCGTGGTGAATCCCTTGGGCGAAATCCCCGCCGGTCGCCCATTCTTCGACAGAGCGGAGAAAGTCTTTGGTCGATCGGGTCTCCCAGTGGTCGGCGGTCATGCAGTCGGGGTATCCACCCGAGCAGTCGTGTTCGGCCTCGCAGTTCTCGCGCAGAGCGCTGAGAAAACGAAGGAACGTCGTTTCATCCGTGACGTTCTCGAGGAGCTCCATCAGTGTCGCCATTCATCCCCCGATCGGATTGTAGCCGCCCGGTCGTACATCCGGAGCGCCGCCGTCCCGCCGGCTGAGCAGGGGAGCGCGCCTCGGTCCCGCGCGCGCGGCGGGGACGGCCGCCCGCGACCCAGCTCAAGCCCGCGCTCGTGCACTTCGGAATTGCAGGCCAGGCGCGCCTTTCCACCACCTTCGCGGACGGTAACGGTACGTACGCAGAGAATCAACGCGCTCGCATCGGAGTCGAACGAAATGTCCCCGAGGCAATCGAGTGGAAGACTGCGATCGCCCCGCGGGCGTGGGGATGGCAATGGGATCTCCCGCAACCTCCCGCTGGAAACGCCGAGCGGCTTGGAGCGCCGAGATCACCTTCAAGAGAGCATCCTGCAGCGCGCCGTCAAGGCCGCCGCCGCCGATGCCCCTCTCGAAAAGCGTTCACCTGCCACACGTTCCGGCATTCGTACGCCACGCACCTCTCGAGCGCCGGCCCGACATCCGGACCATCCAGGATCTACTTGGCCACCGGCCCGTGACCACCACAATGATCGACACTCACGTCCTGCAGTATGGCGCCCGCGGCGTGCGCAACCCGCTCGCCACCCCATGAGTCGCGAGGGCACGGTTCGTCGGCAACCCGCCGCGACCGAGTCTACGGCCCCGCGCTACGCGACCAGCGTCGCGATGCAACTCCCCTTGCTACACATCTTCCCGGCTGGAAGCGCCCGCGCTACGCGTCATTTCCGCAAGGTAGCGCAGGCGGTTCGTCGCAGCGTCACGGAACGGCCGCGCGGCCCCCGCGCTACGCGGACCAGCCGAAGTACAAGTTAGCCGGGCGAATCCGTGCCGAAATGGCGTGGCGGGACTGGAGTGGTGCGCGCGTGACTCCCAAGTCCCGCTATGTGAACGCGAATATGCCGATATGGACGCGGCCGGAGCAGGCTGGTTGCGCCGCATCAAGTTGAGTAAGATCGCGCTATGGAATTGGCTCAGCTTGGATTGACAACAGCAGTCACCATTATCGGCTCGGGCATCGGAACTACTATTGTAGGCCTCATCTTCAAGCGCCGGTTCGATCAGGAGCTTGAGTTGCAGAAAGCCTATTTAGCCCGCGCGTCGCAAGTTCACATGCGGCAAGTGGATACTGTCATGAGGCTATATCGCCACTTCAGAGAGGCGCAGGTCGCTCTTCAGCTGATGGCTTCGTCGGCTAGATTCGCCGGCGAAAGACCAGAAGAGTACCCGGGTCAGCTCGCGGCCGCCGTCATGGCAGCGAAGGAGGAATTGTTCACCGGCAGGCTTCTCTTGCCACCTGCCCTGGCGGAACGCTGTGAGAAATTCTTCGAAGTTCTTTTCTCGGGACGTCTGGAGCTGGACTATGCGGCTGACCCGCATCTCTACGAAGGCGCCGAACGTGCCGAGGTCTGGAAGAAGGCTAAAGCTATCGCTCACGAGCAGGTGCCGATGCTTCTGTCCGAAATCGAAAGTGTCGCGCGCGATCTGATTCACGGCGAGCCGGCGCAGGCCGGCTAACTTTGCGGTGAAGCTGACGCGGCCCGGCGTAGGTCCGCCGGCCGAGCCGGCTGCGGCATCGCCAGCGCCACGGCGTCACGCCGGTTGCAGTTCGCTCCTGCCGAGCGTGTCGCTCGTCGCAGCAACCGGCGCGCCGCTCGGGCTTCGGCCCGCGGGCCTTGGCCGCGCAGCTTACCGCCGTGACGTTAGGCGCACGAGGGTCGGAGAATCCTGAGGGGGAATCCTCGCTGCACGTCCCTCCTACTTACGAGAGCGTCGCCAGATCGACGCCGACCAGGAGGGGCGCATGCGTGTTGCTGCAATTGCTGGACTTCTGCTGATAGCAATGCCGTTCGTGGCATTCGGTGCCGACTGTGGGTGTGAGGCACTCCTCGCCCAAGGGGTGTTCGCGCGTCGGGAAAGCGTCAATGTTGAGTTGCTGGCGACCGCCGAGCACGAGCTGTTCTGCGAAGCCAGTGCCTCCACGGCTCGACAAATCGCCAATCAGTATTTCTCGCTGGGCATATCGTTGCCCGACCTCGGCGACCTCGACCTCGGTAGCAACTTCTCGGATGAGAAATACGAATCCTGGAAGCAGGCCAAGTGCAGGCAAGCTGATGCCGCCACGTCTCGGCAGCGTCTCGGGCCGCCTGGTGCGAACGACGGTGGGGTCACGCCTTCGCTTTTCGCGCGCTGACAACGAGTGCACGAGCAGAGACTTGCGGCCGGTCGACCTTCGCCCGCGCTCACCCACTGGTGATTCTGGCATTGCAGCCAACACGGAGCTCACGCGATTGGTCACCGCGGTCCATGAGCGATGCCGTCTCCCCTCCTGCTGGCGCCTGACCTATCGGCGGCGACGCCGAACTGCTACCGCCCGGCTGGCGGAAAGGCTCATGCGGCGGAGCGATCTGCGTGGGTGCACAAATGATGGACGACGTCGTGACCGGGCTCCACGACCTCACGAGAAACGGGCCGGTCTTCGCGATGAACCGCGGGCGAGCCCACGAAAGGAGTGCGCAGACTCGCGAAAATGGTCGACGACTGCGGCGAATCGGTCGGCGACCTCGCGAAAATGGTTGGATGACCTCACGGGTGTGATCGACCGCCCTCAGGACCCGATCAGTGCGGCCTCACGTTCGGCGCCGACGACCTCGAGATTCTGGTCGTGCAACCTCGTGATGATGGTGGACGACCGGATCTTTGTGGTGGTGTGACTTCATGCGAGGTCATTCACACCGCGCGGGCGCGGTGTCCGGACCTCACGGACGCGGACGAAGAATGTCTCCGCGGACGCTTCGTCGCCGCGAGATCCAGTCGTCGACCGCTCTCGCGTGGTCGCGGACTACTTCGGTGAGGTTGCGGACCATTTCAGTGAGGTCATCGGACTATTTCCGTGAGGTCGTCGGAGCCTTGCGGTGAGGTCATCGGACCATTTCCGTGAGGTCATCGGATGATTTCCGCGCAGTTGCACGACCGGGAGCGTGCGGTCCGCGAACGACTCCTGTGAGATTGGTGACCGATCTCCCAAGGTCGTCGGACCATTTCCGCGCGGTTGCCTGACCGGACGTGTGCGGTCCGCGAACGACCCCGTGAGATTGCGTGACTGGAGACGCGAGGTCGGGTGACCGCATCGCTGACGTCATCCACGGGCTTCCAGAGGCCCAACTCCAGTGCCGGCGACCCCTCCTCCCACCCACATGGGAAGAGGGGCCGCGGCTGTGTAGGGTGGGGGGGCCTGCGAGCCCGATTACCGTTTGGCTGCCACCAGGACCGCGCCCTTCGGCGCGGCTGGCGTGAGCGCCGCCACGAGCTTTGCGTCGTGTCCGTAGATGTCGTCGTAGAAGTGGATCGTGCCGTCGGCCTGCGCGACCACGGTCTGATAGGTGATCTTCACCGTGATCGGCTTCGCGAGATTGACGTAGAGATCGTCGCGCTTTCCGGCGAACGCGGCCTGGATCCTGTCCTTCGTCCACTCCGGCTTCTCGCGCAGCACCCACTCCGCGAGCGCGGCCGGGTCTTCCACGCGCACGCAGCCGTGGCTGAAGTCGCGGCGCGCGCGCGCGAAGAGGGACTGCTGCGGCGTCGAGTGGAGATAGACGTTGTTCTCGTTTGGGAAGAGGAACTTCACCAGTCCGAGCGCATTCGACGTGCCCGGCTTCTGGCGGACGCGCAGCGATCCGCTGCGGACGCGCGCGACCGTGTCTTCGTTGACGTCCTGCACGCGGCCGGTGGCGTCGACGATCTCGTAGTTGTGCTTCGCGGCATACGCGGCGCTGAGCTTCGGCGCGATCTCTCCGCGCTGGATGCTCGGCGGCACGTGCCAGTAGGGGCGGAAGACGACGTGTTTGAGGTCGCCGCCGAACACCGGAGTCTTGTGGCCGGCGGCCTTGCCGACGACGACGCGCATGGTCAGTTCGTTCTCGCCGATGGCGCGTAAGCGGAACTCCGGGATGTTCACCACGATCGCCGGCGCCTCGATCTCCGGCGTCCAGCGCACCCGCTCGAGCGCGATCTCGATCTGCCTCACGCGCTGCGAGACGGGGACGTTCAACTGCGCGAACGTGGCTTTCGCGACGATGCCGTCGGCCTCGAGGCCGTGGCGGGACTGGAAGTGCTTCACGGCGTCGATGATCGCGCCCTCGTACTTCGTGCCGTCGACCGTCTCGCTCGCCGCGAGGTCGCCGTAGAGACGGAGCTTCGCCGCGAGCTGCGGGAGACCGGCGTAATCGTCGCCGGCCTTCAGCTTCGGCACGACCGGCACCGGCTCGTCGTTCGTCGCCGCGATCCGGCGATACGTCGCCAGCGCCGCGATCAGGCGGCGGTACTCGGGGCTCGCCGGCTCGGCCGCCGCGAGCACCGACGCCGGGTCGGCGGCGGTGGCGGCGCGCTGCACGAGCTCGGGGAGATAGATCGTGTCGGGCTGGCCCTCGGACTCGAAGTCCATGGCCTGCGGGCTCACGCGGCCGTTGCGGACGTCGACGGCGTAGCGGATCAGGGTGGCGGTCATCGCCATGTCGAAGCGCGCCTGCGCAGCCTCGACGGCACCGCCGAGGTCGGACATGCGCGCGGACCAGAGTCCCGCCTCGTAGTCGAGCGCGCGAAGACCCTTCTCATCGGCATTCTCGAAGATCGCCACGACCGCTTTGGCCTGCAGCGTCGGCACTGCGTTGCGCGACCACACCGGTTGATAGCCGATCGGACCGTAGAAGTTGCGGATGTGCTGCCGCTCCGCGCTCGCATCCGAGAGAACCATCGACTGCAGCATCCGCGCGGCCGGCGTGGCGGGAGCGACGTCGACGGTCTGCGCGAAGAGCGCGACCGACGTCAGGATTGCAGTCAGAAGAACCGTGAGCCGTTTCATGGTGCTCAAGGTAGAAGCGGACTGCGGCAGAAGTATGGCGGCTTTCGAGAGAGATCCTGGGGAAAGGAGGCCGTTTGTGAGCGCGCTCACGGAATGGGGCGCGTTTCGTGACCGGGATCACGGGCGGGGACGGGGGGACGAGGGAGGTGCTGAGTGCTGGGTGCTGGGTGCTGGGTCCCGCCCGCCCACTCAGCACTCAGCACTCAGCACTCAGCACTCAGCACTCAGCACTCACTCATGATCACTCAGCACTCAGCACTCAGCACTCAGCACTAGGAGTCT
Source organism: uncultured Thermoanaerobaculia bacterium (assembly GCA_964558905.1). Lineage (GTDB taxonomy): Bacteria > Acidobacteriota > Thermoanaerobaculia > Gp7-AA8 > Gp7-AA8 > QHVT01. Next base: position 73,043 of record CAZLGP010000211.1, read on the forward strand.
GCGCGACAGAAACGTCAGGCGCGCTGCGCCGCCCGAAGCCGCAACGGGCGAGTGCATCCGCCGAGGTGCCGTAAGGCGGAGCCACCCGCGCCGCCGGCCGTGCCGGCCGTGACGCAGCTCACGTTACGTGACAAATAACATTGCGTCCTCCATAGTGCCTGGCGTCCAGGAATCGGTACCCATGATGACAACTCTTCGTGCCTCCTTCGCTGCAGCCGTTCTGCTCGCTCTTTCTTCTCCCCTTCTCGCGGTGACGTACATCGTTCCGTCCGACGCGGAGATGATCCAGAAGTCCGACGACATCGTCGTCGTCACGGGCGTCGCCGCCGTCTCCGAGCTCACGGCTCGTGGCAGCATCGTCACGCGGTACACCGTTCGCGTGTTGGAGACGCTCAAAGGCGATCGAGTCGCGGGCTCGCATCTCGTCCTGACGGAGCTCGGCGGCGAGGTGGGCGAGGCCGCGAGGGTCATCCCGGGCGCTCCCGAGTACCAGCCCGGCGAGCGCTATCTCGTTTTCACCTCGACGAACCGCGACTTCGAGCCGGTCACGTTCGGCATGTCCCTCGGACAGTTCCGATTCGTCGATCAGGACGCGCGAGTGCTGGCGGTGCGGCAATCGATCCACGGCTTCGACCAGAACTTCGAGGAGCACCACGAGCGTGCCCGCGACGCGCAGCGCTTCGTCGCCTTCGTTCGCGACACGGTCGCGCATCGAGGCGGCGACGTCGACTACTTCGTGCCCGACGCACGCGAGCGCCAGATCGCGGCGGAATGGCAGATCGCCGCGAATGCCTTCAGCCGCACTTCGTACCTCATGCGAACCCTCAGCGGGATCGGCTTTCGATGGCAGAACCCGAGCGCCAACTGGGTCCGCAGCGGGACGCAGCCGGGCGCGAACGGCGAGACGGCGATGAGCATCGCGCTGGGCCAGTGGAACTCCACGGCCTCGAGCATCAACTACGCAAACGCCGGGGTCGACAACACCGCCCTGGGCGGTCTGGACAGGAGCGACGGCAGGAACGCCATCCTCTACAACGATCCGAACAACGAGATCGTCGACGGCGGGGGTGTTGCCGGCATCGGAGGCATCCGAGGATCGTCGCAGTACACCCTCGACGGGGAGACGTTCTGGAACGTGAGCGAGGCCGACGTCGTCATCGCCAACCTGAGCCTCTCGCAGTCCTGCCTCAACGGAGTGGTGACCCACGAAGTGGGCCACACACTGGCCTTCCGTCACTCCAACCAGCCGCCCTCGGGAATGACCTGCGGCTCGACCGCGCAGTGCACCTCCTCCGCGATCATGAACTCGTCGGTCTCGTGCGGACTGAACGGCGTCCTGCAGGCGTACGACACCGCCGCGGCGGAGACGGTCTACGGCGGCGGCAGCAGCACGCCCGTGTGCAACGCCCCGACGATCGCGTCGCACCCGCAGAACAGAAACGTGACCGTCGGCGCGCAGACGTCGCTGAGCGTCGTCGCGGGCGGGACCGGTCCGTTCAGCTATCAGTGGTTCTACGGCGATTCCGGGAACACGGCGAGCCCGGTCGCCGGCGCGACTTCCGCGTCGATCGGCATCAAACCGACCAGCGCGGGCACCGGGAAGTACTGGGTGCGCGTGGGCCACTCGTGCGACGGGAAGACGGCGAACAGCAACACCGGAACGGTCACTGCCACGGCCGCGTGCACGATACCGTCGATCACGAGCCAGCCTTCGGATCCGACGATCCACTCCGGCCAGACCGCGAGTCTCTCGATCGCCTTTTCGGGCGGCTCGACGGTGAAGTGGTATCGCGGCTCGGTGGGCGATCGATCCAGCCAGGTCGGCTCGACGGCGAGCATCACCGTCGGACCGCTCACGGCGACGACGAGGTACTGGGCCGAGGTCTCCAATGCGTGCGGGCCGGTGTCGTCGCGGCAGGTGACGGTGACGGTGCGCCCCCTGTCCGAGCTCGTGCCGATGCTGGGTGGCCGCTTCTTCGTGCAGGTCCGGTATCGCAATCAGTTCGACAACGGCAAGGAGGGCAAGCTCCTCGGCCGCTCGCTGTTCAGCAATGCTCTCAGCGAGACGGTCGTGTTCACCTTCGGCGATCAGAACGTGATCGAGCTGCTGGTGCGCGTTTCGGATGCCCGTCCGTTCGCCAACAACATTCACGTCTTCCTCGGGGGACTGAGCGACGTGGAGCTCTTCGTCGTCGTCACCGACTCCCGCTCGGGAATCGTTCGCGAGTACCGCAAGCCGGCCAACCAGCTGGTGGGGGTCATCGACCGCGCGACGTTCCCGGCCACGGGAAGCTCCTTCCAGAGCGGGGTCGAGACGTTGATGGCTCAAACCGCCGCGGGGAATGTCACCTCGAATGCGGAGACGTCGACGATCCGCCTGCTGAACGGCCGCTTCGAGGTGCGGATGCGCTATCGCAACCAGTTCACCAGTCCCGCGGGCGTGGGTTACCTGAACACGCGCTCCATCGCCAGCTCGCCGACGACCGAGACGGCCGTGTTCTTCTTCGAGGAGAACACGGGATCGTCGGAGTGGATGGTGCGCTTCAGCGACGCGCGCCCGTTCGCGAACCGCATCGACCTCTTCCACGGCGGGCTCAGCGACGTGGAGCTCACGATCGAAGTGCTCGACCGGAAGACCGGAAAGCGCAAGGAATACCACAAAGGTCCGTTCAGCCTCACCGGCCAGGTCGATCGGACGTCCTACGTGCCGTGATGAAACCCGGTTGTCATCTGAAAGCGGCGGCCGAAAGGCCGCCGTTCTTGTCATGCGCAGACCTGTAGGCTCATTGCGGCAATGAAGGTTTCTCAGGCAATCGGAAAGCCCTCGCGCTCGGCGGCCGCGGCCAAACAATCGTCGAGACACACGAACGCGAGAGTAGTGGGCCGGCCCTCGGCTGCCGCGACGCCTGCCGCGAGTTGCAGCGCATCGGCAGCTCGCAGCTCATGAACCCGCAGGAAGCGGAGCGCGTGTTCCCGCAGCACCTCGGACGGCTGTACTTCCTGCCACGTCGCCGCAAAGCGGTCGAGCCGGCCGCGGGCCGCGGCCGCCGAGCGCGGCCGAAGCATGCTCTCCCGCTCCAGGCGCGCGATCGCTGATTCGCATTCAACGCGCGTCCCCCACCACGCGAGCACGCCCGCATCCGCACGGTACAGCGAGCGCATGCGGCTCGACGCACGTTGCCGGACGACAAGAGGCACGAGTGCCGAGCTATCCCAGAACCTCAACGTCCGCTCCTGCGCTCCTCGAGAATGGCTGCAACGATATCGCCTCCCGCTTCAGGGGCGGGTGGGAGGACACGCACAATCTCCTCGAGTCGGCCATGGCGCGCACGACGGATGACACCGGCTCGTTCCAGCCGGGCCAGTCGTCCCTCGTCCGGACCGGCGCCGCTCGCGCTCACCACTGGCTCGAGACGCGCCACCGGCTGGCTGCGATCGGTGATCAAAATCGTCTCGCCATGTCGCACGCGATCCAACAGCGCGCTCAGCTGGTTCTTGGTTTCGGATATCGTGGCTGACTTCATCAGGCCATTATAGCCTTCTCGGCAAGCGGTTGCTCGTACAAACGAAGCCGCTGCGCGACGGTCGCGGCGAAGTGATTCGCTGGTTCGGTGCGGTCACGGACGTCGAACATGCGAAACGCGCCGAAGAGACGCTTCGAAATCGGAGAGGGACGTCCGCACGATCCTGGAGACGATCCCCGCCGTGGTCTGGACCGCGCGGCCGGACGGCGCCCTCGACTTCATCAGCGGGAGCTGGGCCGAGCGGATGGGTGGCGCGAAGCACGGCTGGCGGGCCCTCCCTCTTTTCTCGCGGCCCGCACGGCGGCGATCAGCGCGAACGGTAACGTTGCCGGCACCGGGATCCCGGCTTCGAGCTCGAGCTCGATTCGTCGTCGGCCGGGTCGAGCTTCGCTGAAGGATGAAGGGCGAGGTCCGGCGGAAGAATCGGCTTCTCCAGCGGGCGTCCGCGGCCTGGATCGCAGGGCCATAAAGGCCACCCGCATCATGGCGATCGACCTTCCCGAGGAGCGCTCCCGAACGGCCGACCCGGGAAGCATGGCGAACTTGGCAAGATGGCGACCAAAACAGGGAAGCCGGCGATAGGCGCGTCCCAAGACGAAGCGTCGCTCGCGCGTGACCCAGCTCACGTTGCGTGACAAGTGATCGTCTGCTCGGGTACCTTGCGCGGAGTCAGCAGAGAACCGACATTGTCGGTTACAGGTCCGTTTCATCCATCACCGAGAGGCCCATTCATGATCACAGCCCTTCGTTCGCTTTTTCTCGCCACTCTCGTGGTCGCGTTTGCCGCGCCCGTTTTGGCCGTGACCTACATCGTTCCGTCCGATGCGGAGCTCATCCAACAGTCGGATGACATCGTCGTCGCGACCGGCTTGGCGTCGACCGTCGAGCGCAACGCGCGCGGTGGCATCGTCACGCGCTACATGCTGCGCATCGAAGAGGTGTTGAAAGGGCCCCGGCCTGTCGGCTCGCATCTGGTTTTGACCGAGCGTGGTGGTGTCCTTGGCGGAGCGGCCAAGATCATTCCGGGAACGCCGGAGTACGCGCCGGGAGTGCGCTACCTGGTGTTCACGTCGGCCGACCGCGACATGGAACCGACGACCTGGGGGATGGGACTCGGGCAGTTCCACTTGATCGAGGATCGTGGCCGGATGCTCGCGATGCGCTTCGAGGTGCATGGATTCGAGGCTCGGAACCTGGACGTCCACGCCGAAAGCGCGCGCGATGCGCGGCTCTTCAAGAACTTCATCCGCGGCATCGTCGCGCAGAAGCCGACACCCACCGATTATTTCGTTCCCGACGCGCGCGAGCGCCAGCTCGCCGTCGAGTGGAAGATCGCGGCGAACTTCACGAAGAACTCCTACCTGATGCAGCAGGGGGGCGTGGGCTTTCGGTGGGATACACCGACGGCTACGTTCGTCCGGTCGGGGCTTTCAGACCATCCCGGTCCGAGCGACGGAACGGCCTCGGTCTCGCAAGCACTCTCTGAATGGAATGGCACTGGAACGGGGATCAGCTACAGCGACGCTGGCGTGGATGACACGGCGGTCGGTGGTCTCGATACCAGCGACGGAAAGAACGCGATCCTGTTCGGCGATCCGGGAAACGAGGTCGGAGGCGCGGCCGGCCTTGGGGGGATCTCCGCCGCCTTCGGCCCGGTAAACATCGATGGCGAGCAGTCGTATGACATCAGCGAAGTCGATGTCGTCATCGCAGACTCTGCCATCGCGCAGAACTGCCTCAACAGCGTCATGACCCATGAAGTCGGGCACACGCTCGGCTTCCGTCATTCCGATCAGCCTCCGGCGGGTGGAGAGAGCACGTCCAACGCCATCATGAACTCGATCGTGAGCTGCGGTTGGAACGGTGTTCTGAAGACCTATGATCAGACCGCCGCCGAAACCGTCTACGGTAGTGGGCCGGTCTGCAATCCGCCGACGATCACCACCCACCCGCAGAACAAGAACGTTTCCATCGGAACCCAGACGACCCTCAGCGTCGTCGCCGGGGGCACCGGCCCGTTCACGTATCAGTGGTTCTTCGGCGTTTCCGGCGACACCACGAATCCCGTGACCGGGGCAACCTCCAGCTCGCTCAGCATCACGCCGACGAGCGCAGGCGTGGGGAGCTACTGGGTCCGCGTGGGGCACGCGTGCGACGCCGCAACGGTGAACAGCAACACCGCCACGATCACTGCCACATGCGCCGATCCTGCGATCACCGTCCCGCCGGCGAGCACCAGCATCAGCGAAGGCCAGTCGACGCAGCTGCAGGTCACCGCGACGGGCAGCACTCTCTCGTATCAGTGGTACAGGGGCGAGTCGGGAGACACGAGCAACCTGGTCGGCACGAACTCGAACAAGCTGACTGTTACTCCCGATGAGACCACCAAGTACTGGGTGCGCGTCAGCGGCGCCTGCGGCACGCCGGTCGACAGCGCCGCGGCCACCGTCACGGTCATCCCCTGCGCCGAGATCACCGTCAATCCACCGACCTCCACACAACTGCCGGGCGTCGGGAACTTCTCCATCACGGTCGTCGCGTCGAGCGCCTCGACACCCTTGACCTACACCTGGTTCCGCGGAGGAACGCCCGGCTTCGGCGGAACGTCGCTCGGGCCGGGACAGACGAAGACCGTCAACGTGACGGCCGTGACCGGGTTCTGGGCGCGGATCCAGAACGGCTGCGGCCGCGTCGAGTTCAGCACGCTGCTCACCCTCGCGCCGTGCACGCTCCCGACCATCACCACGCAGCCCGAGGACCAGACCATCAACTCCGGGCAGAACGCGAGCCTCGCCATCACCGCCTCCGCCGGCGCGACGGTGAAGTGGTATCGCGGTCTCGTCGGCGACAAGACGAATCAGGTAGGGGCGGCGGCGAGCGTTAGCGTCGGTCCGCTGGCCGCGACGACGCAGTTCTGGGCCGAGGTCACGAACGCGTGCGGTGCGATCTCGTCGCGCCAGGTGACGGTGACGGTGCGCGAGCTCGCCGAGCTCGTGCCGATGCTGAACGCCCGCTTCTTCGTACAGGTCCGCTATCGCAATCAGTTCGACAACGGGAAGGAAGGGAAGCTCCTCGGCCGCTCGCTGTTCAGTACCACCCTGAGCGAGACCGCGGTCTTCACCTTCGGCGATCAGAACGTCATCGAGCTCCTGGTGCGCGTCTCGGATGCCCGTCCGTTCGACGACACCATCCACGTCTTCCTCGGAGGCCTGAGCGACGTGGAGTTCTTCGTCGTCGTCACGGACTCGCTGACCGGCATCGTCAACGAGTATCACAAGCCCGCGAACCAGCTCGTCGGCGTCATCGACCGCACGACGTTCCCGGCCTCGAATTCGTTGCAGGACGGGATCGAGAGGTTGAGCCAGTTGGCAGTTGGCGGTTGGCAGTTGCCGGGAGGCATCGGCCCGATCACGTCCGCCAACCGTCAACCGCCAACCGTCAACCCGGATGCCGAGGTCTCGACGATCCGGCTGCTGAATCGCTTCGACGTTCGCATGCGCTATCGCAATCAGTTCACGAATCCCGCGGGTGAGGGCTACATGAACACCCGCTCGATCGCCAGCTCGCCGACGACCGAGACGGCCGTCTTCTTCTTCGACGAGAACGTCGGCTCGGCGGAGTGGATGGTGCGGTTCAGCGACGCGCGTCCGTTCGCGGAGCGCATCGATCTCTTCCACGGCGGCCTCAGCGACGTGGAATTCACGGTCGAAGTGCTGGACACGAAGACGGGTGCGTACCAGGAGTACCACAAGGGTCCGTTCAGCCTCCTCGGTCAGGTCGACCGCGACTCGTACCAGCCGTAGGCACCCTGAGGAGCGAAGCGACGAAGGGTCAAGGGAGCCCTCGCGTCAAGCGTGCGAGGGGCGGTCAGCGAGAGGGCTCCGCTGACCCTTCGTCGCTTCGCTCCTCAGGGTGAATGAAACCCCTGCCTGCCGGCCGGCCGAATAATCGACGCCGCACGAGTCGTTTCTATGGCGCAGGAGGCACGCAGTGGTATCTCGAAAAGCCCAATTCATCCCCTATCTGATCGTCCTTCTCTTCGGCTGCGTGCAGTCGCAGTCCGCCCCGCTGGCCGCCGACGCGGCGGCGAAGTCGCCCAAAGGAGGCTCAGGGAACATGACCCAGCAGTACGCCAAACCGCCCGAGGCGGAGCTCAAGCAGAAGCTCACTCCGATCCAGTACGAGGTCACGCAGAAAGACGGCACGGAGCCGGCCTTCCGCAACGAGTACTGGAACAACCACGAGCCCGGCATCTACGTCGACGTCGTCAGCGGCGAGCCGCTCTTCTCTTCGATCGACAAGTTTGAATCCGGCACCGGCTGGCCGAGCTTCACCCGCCCGCTCGTGCCGGAGAACGTCAAGACGAAGTCGGATCGGAAGTTCTTCATGGTCCGGACGGAAGCCCGCTCGAAGCACGCCGACTCGCACCTGGGGCACGTCTTCGAGGACGGTCCCGCGCCGACCGGGCTGCGCTACTGCATGAACTCCGCGTCGCTGCGGTTCGTGCCCGTGGCGCGGCTCGAGGCCGAGGGCTACGGCGAGTACAGGACGTTGTTCGAGAAGAACACGGCGGCGACGCCGGCGACCACGCAGGTGGCCACGCTCGCCGGCGGCTGCTTCTGGGGCGTCGAAGAGCTGCTCCGCAAGCTTCCGGGCGTCGTCGATACGGAAGTCGGCTACACGGGCGGCAGCGTGAAGAACGCGACGTACCGCAATCATGAGGGCCACGCCGAGGCGATCCGGATCACGTTCGATCCCGCGAAGACCTCGTACGACGACATCCTCGAGTTCTTCTTCAAGATCCACGATCCGACGACGCTCAACCGGCAGGGGAACGACGTCGGTACGTCCTACCGCTCCGCGATCTTCGTGCACGACGACGCCCAGCGGAAGGTCGCCGAGCAGGTCAAGTCGAAAGTCGAAAAGTCCGGCGCATGGAAACGCCCGGTCGTGACGGAGATCGTCGCCGCGAAGGAGTTCTGGTCGGCCGAGGACTATCACCAGGATTACCTGCAGAAGAACCCCGGCGGCTACACGTGCCACTACGTGCGGCCGATGAAGTTCTGATGGACGTTGCCCGTGGCCCGTGGGCCCTTGCCCCTTGCCCGGGAACGAACCACGGGTAACGGGCCACGGGCCACGGGCCACGGGCAACGGGTCACGCGTTTCGCTACCGCGGCACGGCTGCGACGATGCGCAGCGGGCCTCCCGACCCTCCGGCGATCTTCATCGGCAATGCGATGACGAACGCGCCGCGGGCGGGGAGGAGCTCGAGGTTGGCGACGTTCTCGAAGCCGGGGACGTCGGCGCCGTTCACGATGCGGTGGACGATGAAGTCGCGCGACTGGCCGTAGTCGATGCTCGCGGTGTCGACGCCGAGGGCGGCGATGCGGCGCTCTTCGACGAGTAGTCGCGCGGCGTCCTCGCCGTATGACGGGAAATGCAGATTGTCGGTTGCCCCGGGCGTGTCGTCTCCAAAGTACCGCTTGCGATCCGGCCATCGCGTGCCCCAGCCCGTGCGGAGCAGGACGATGGTGCCGGCCGCGATTGCGCCGTGTTGCGACTCCCACGCGCGCACGTCATCCGCGCTCAGGCGGTAGTCGGGGTTCGCGGCCGCCTTGGCCGTCACGTCGAGGACCACCGCCGGCGCGAGGAGCTGTTCGAGCGGGATCTCATCCGCGGTGCGCTTCCCCTCCGCGAAGTGAATGGGCGCGTCGAGGTGGGTGCCACCATGCTCGGGCGTACAGACCGAGTTCGACGCGTAAAACCAGCCGCCGGGCGTCGCTCCGTAGGCGAGCTGCTTGACTTCGAAGGAGCTCGGCGACGTCGGCCAGTACAGCGTCCGCTCGTCGAATGCCCAGGTGAGATCGACCAGCTCCGCGCCGCGAAGGTCGAGAGGCATCCGAGAGGTGGTCGTGCACGCGCAGAGCGCGAAGAGAGCAGCGAAGGCAAGATGTCGATGCATGCGGAGATTCTAGGAGATGGGCGTGAAGAGAAGAAGGTCGCGTGCCAGGGTCACGTCGGCGGCATCGAGGCGTTCGAGGCGCTCGCGCTCGCGCGCGCGGAGACCGCGATACGACGACGACATCACTTCGATCATCGCCGCGCGATCGAGGCGCGCCACGTGCCGAAGTGTCTCTCTCCGTTCGAGCTTGAAGCGCGGGGCGAGCTCCCGGACCGTGCGCTCCGCGCGATCGCGCTCGATGCCCTCTCCCTGAACCGCCTCGCGCAACTCGACGAGGTCCTCCGCGCCGGGGACCACGACCAGCAGCGCACCATCGGGACGCAGCACGCGGTGCATCTCTTCGGCGGTCCGGCGCGCGGTGATGGAAACGACCGCGTCGAACGACGCGTCGGCAAACGGAAGGAAGCGGTCCGCGTTGGCGACGACGAACGAGCACTGGCCATACGTCCGCGCGGCGAGCTCGATCGCCGGCACGGAGATGTCGATGCCCCAGCCCTCGACGCCGTGCACGCGCCGGAACGCATCGAGATGCGAGCCTTCGCCACACCCGACGTCGAGCAGCGCGCCGCTCGCGGGAAAGGCCCGGACGATCGCGTCGACGAGCGGATCTCCGCGCTCGTAGAACTGTCGCCGCGCCGCCACCGCCTCGACCGTAT
>CAZLGP010000212.1:0-15961 GCA_964558905.1 uncultured Thermoanaerobaculia bacterium
CGCTATCGCACGAACGTCGGGTTCCTGAACCCCAACGCCGCGGCGGTCACGGCAACGATCACGGTTTACGACGATCGTTATCTGGGCATCAAGCAGTTCACCCGCACGCTCCAGCCGTTCCAGCTCGATCAGTTCACGTTGAAGTCGCTCGTCGACAATCTTCCCGCCGATCGTCCTTTCAGCCTCGAGATCCAGGTGCCGCCCGGCCAGTGGCTCGTGGCGTACGCGTCATATATCGACGGCATCAGTCAGGATCCGGTGTTCCTGCAGGCCATCCGCGACACCGAGGTGGCCTCGGCGGACTTCAAGACCACGGTCATTCCGGGTGTCGGGCACACCGGTGCATGGCGCAGCGACTTCACGATCTTCAACCCCGATTCCCGTGGCGTTCAGTTCGATCTCCAGTACTTCGACATGGCCGGCAACAAAGTCGCCGAGACCCCGGGGATCGTGCTCGATCCGTTCAAGTTCCTCCAGTACGGCGACATCCTCAAGCAGGGCGTCCTCGGCGACGTGCCCGACGGATTGGGCATGCTGAAGATCGTGAGCACCTCGGTCATTCCGAACGACCTGCAGCCGATTTCGTTCGCCCGGACGTACAACGACGACGGTGCCAACGGTACGTTCGGCCAGGGCATCCCCGCCTTTGCCGCGGCCCGCGCGAACGTCAAGCCGAACAAGCCGGCATTGCTGGCGGGCGTCCGCAACATGAGCGGCGCGTACTACACCAACATCGGTCTCGTGAACCTGACCGAAGGACCGGTCACGGCAACGGTGACGCTGCTCGATCCGGTCAGCGGCGGCGCCGTATCGTCGATCCCCTACTCGCTCAACCCGAACCAGTCCATCGTCGGCCGGTACAACGGATGGGGCGCAATCGCCAGCGGCACGTTCAAGATCGAAGCGACCGGCAACGTATGGGCCTTTGCCTCGATAGTCGACGAGCGCACCAAGGATCCCGAGTACGTGGCCGCCACGCCGATGCAGCTTCCGTAAACTTCCCTTCGCTCCAACCGCGAGTGGCGGGCCCCCGGGCCCGCCACTTCGCTTTTTGGACGCCCTCTCGACCAACTCCGTAGAATGGGACCGATGGAGATCGCAGTCCGAGCCACCGACGTGTCGAAGCACTACGACATGTACCGCCGGCCGGCCGATCGTCTGATCGAGGTCCTCACGCGACGTCCTCATCACGTCGTTTTCCCGGCGCTCGAGAGCGTCTCCTTCGAAGTGGAGAAGGGCGAGACCGTCGGCATCATCGGTCAGAACGGCGCGGGCAAGAGCACGCTGCTCAAGCTCCTCTGTGGAGTCACGCCACCGAGCTCCGGAACGCTCGAGACGCACGGCACGATCGCCTCGATCCTCGAGTTGGGCACCGGCTTTCATCCCGACTTCAACGGCCGCGACAACGCCGCGCTGAACGCCGCGATCATCGGCCTCACGGCCAGCGAAGTCCGCGAGCGCCTTCCATCGATCATCGAGTTTTCCGAGCTCGGCTCCTTCATCGACCGCCCGGTGAAGACCTACTCCTCGGGCATGTACATGCGACTCGCTTTCTCTGTGGCCGTGAACGTCGATCCCGACGTGCTGGTCATCGACGAAGCACTGGCCGTCGGCGACGGCCACTTTCAGAAGAAGTGCATCGACCGGATCCGGGAGTTCCAGGAAGCCGGCAAGACCATCCTCTTCTGCTCGCATTCGCTCTACTACGTCTCTTCGATCTGCCGGCGCACGCTGTGGCTCGATCAGGGACGGCTCATCCGTTACGGTCCGTCTCTCGACGTCGTGCACGAGTACGAGACGTTCCTTCTCGAGCGGGACCGCCAGCATCCGGCGAGTGAAGGGGCGGGTCCGCAGTCGCAGTCTCCGGTGCGATTCCGGGAGATCGTCCTCTGCGACCGCAGCGGCGCGCGGCGCGACCGCTTCGCGCGCGGCGAGGATATCCACGTGCGCATGCGCGTGGAAGCCGACTCGCCCGATCAGCCGGTCCACGTGATGGTCGGCGTTCACCGCGCGGCCGACGACCTCCAGGTGTTCAACGTCGGGACGTATGAGGACGGAGTGCCGCCGCTCTCGGGCCGCACCGAGTACGAGATCACGGCGCGCCTGCAGAACGTTCCCCTCCTTCGCGGCGACTACTCGATCATCGCCTTCGTCGGTGACGAGAACGCCCTCACGGCATTCGATCGCCGGGACCTCCGGCCCGCCTTCTCGATGAGCAGCGACCGCTTCGACGTCGGTGTCATCGCCGTCGACCATCGCTGGGATCTTCATCAGAGCCACGTCCAGCACATCGAGCCGGTGGCCGCGCTCGATCGCCGATGATCTCGCTGCTCGTCGTCAACTTCCGTTCCGCGAGGCTCGCCGCGAACGCCATCCGCAGCGCGCGCGATGCCGTGTCGTCACCGCTCCAGGTGGTGGTCGTCGACAACAGTTGTGACGCGCGGGAAGCGGACGCGCTGCGCGGCATCGCCGATACTCTGATCGTGTCGAAGACGAATCGCGGCTACGCCGGCGGTATCAACGCGGGACGCCGCGCATGTGACGGCGAGGTCCTGGTGATCTCCAACCCCGACGTCGTTTTCGCGCCTCGCTCGATCGAGCTTCTGAGCGAGAGCGTGGGCGGCCGCACGGCGGTCGCCGGACCCGCCCTCTTCTGGGACGGTGCGCACCAGTGGCATCTCCCACCCGGCGATCTGATGACGGCGCCCCAGAAGATCGACCAGATCCTCGCCGGCCGCTCGAGTGAATGGCGCGCGCAGCGCGACCGCCGTCGATTCCGTCAACGCGTGGCATTCTGGTCGCTCGACCGCACGATTCACGTGCGCATGCTCTCCGGAGCGGTGATGGCCGTTCGCGCGAGGGACTTCGACGATCTCGGTGGATTCGACGAGCGGTTTCCGTTGTACTTCGAGGAGACCGACTTCTGTCGGCGCGTGACGGAGCGTCGGAAGCGCATCGCCTACGTTCCCGCCGCCCGTTGCAGGCACCTTTTCAATCAGAGCGCATCACAAACCAGCGAGGTCGCCCAGGCGCGCTACGCGGAGTCGGAATGGAAGTACCTCGAGAAGTGGAACGGCCCATGGCTCGCACGTACGCTGAAGCGCCTCGAACGGAATGCCGCCCCTCCCGCGCCGCGGAGAACGCCCGAGCCTCCTCCGATGGAGCCGGTCATCACCGAGGCCTCGCCACTTGCCACCTTCGAGACCGCCGCGGGGTATCTCGGCCTTGCCCAAGACGTCCCTTCCGACATTCGGGCCTCGCTTGGCGGCAGCGAGCTCTACATCCGGGTCGTCGCTCGGAACACGGCCGAAGTGCTCGCCACGTATAAAATCTCCTCATGAGCTCGACCAGCGTGTCGGTCGTGATCCCGCGCAGCCCCGGCTCGACCCCCAGCCTCGGCGAGGTCGAACGATTCCTCGAGAACACCGGTCTCACGTTCGACGTGCTCGTCCCGGAGGCGGAAGACTATGGATCCGCGCTGCGCAAAGGAGTGAGCGAGGCGAAAGGGGACGTGATCGTCCTCGCGGATCCCGCGATCGCGTATCCCGTGGGCGCAATCGGCGATGTGGTCGCGATGGTCGAGAGCGCGTCGACAGACGTCGTCTTCGCGTCGACGCACGCGCACTATCGCGGCTCGGGCCTCCTGCGATGGCTGCTCGTGCAGACGCTGCCCGACCCGGCGATCCGACTCGCGGCATTTTCGAACACGGCGGCGAAGATCGTCGTCGGCGAGACCAAACTCGCGGACGGCGGCTGCGATCTCGAGCTCGCGTTTCTCGCGAACAAGTACGGCTTCCGCGTCGAGTACCTCGTCGTCGATGCCGCGCGCGGTGGGCGTGTCCGTGACTTCGGAGCCCTCGGCGGCCTGCTCTCCGCAGTCAAGATCCGCGTGGCCAATCGCGGCCATGGGTATCGCGCCGCGCGGCGGTGCCCTGTGTGCTTCTCCTACGAGGTTTGGACGTGCGCGCAGATTCCCGGCAACACCGTACGCGCCTGTCGCCGCTGCAAATGCCGTTACCTCAACCAATTCGCCGACGACGAGGGGCCCCATCCCGTTCGGCGCGTCCTGCGCGCACACACGGCAGCGGGAGACCCGGCGTACGAGACGCACTCCGCGCCGGCGCGCCAGCGCACCAGCCAGCGGCGCTTCAACTGGGTGCGCCGGCAGCTACCGCCGCGAGCGCGCATTCTCGAAGTCGGCGTGCGCGACGGCAGCTTCGGCGCGCTGGCCGCGAATGACTACGAGTACGTCGGCATCGATCCGGCGTCCGCGACCGCCCGTCACGCGCGTGCTCGAGGGCTCGAGGTCTATTGCGCCTCGCTCTCTTCATTCGTGAACGTCGGTCCGGCATTCGACGGCATCACCCTGTTTCACGTCTTCGAGAACATCGCCGATCCGCACGACGCGCTCGCCCGCATCAAGGACATGGTCAAGCCCGGAGGGATGCTGTTCCTGTCGACCTTCGACACCGAGGGCCTGATCTATCTGTTCAGCGAGCGAAAGCAGATGGCGCAGAACTTCCGCTCGCATCTCATCCTCTACTCCCGATCGGCGCTCATCGAATTGCTCGAGCATTCGGGATTCGAGATCATCGACATCGGCCCCGACTTCGAGTATCGCGATCAGAAGCTCCTGCGGCACTGGCTCGCGTCGCACCATCCGTACGTCGCGCCGTTCGCGCGCGCGATGCTGACGATTCTTCCCGATCCGACGATCGTCAGCACCGGCTCGATCCGCATCGTGGCCCGGCGAAGATCGGGGCCGCCGGTGAATGTCCGCGCCATCCGCTCCGTGGAACCGACACATGCCCGTTGAGACCCGCGGTTACGCGGCTGGAGACGAACGGCAGATCCTCGACCTCTTCGCGCGCTCCTTTCCGCATGCGCCGCGCGGGATGGATCACTTTCTCTGGAAGTACCGTGAGAGCCCGTACGGGAACGAGCACATCAGCCTCACGTTCTCCGACGGGATGCTCGTGGGCCATTACTCGGGTTACGCCGTACCCTTTCGCGCATACGGGAAGGACGTGGTGGCTCACCAGATCGGCGACACGATGACGGACATCGCCGTCCGCCACATCGGGCGCGGCCCGACCAGCATTCTCGGACGGACTGCCCTCGACTTCTACGCGCGCTTCTGCGAGGAACGAGTCGCGTTCAACTACGGCTTCAACGTCGGCAACATCCAGAAACTGTCCCTGCGATTCCTGCGGAGCGACCGCGTGGAGGCGGTGACGTACCGTGTCGCACCGCCGCCGCCGCCGATCCGCCGTGCCGAGCGCTGGATGCGCGGCTACCAGCTCGAGCTGGTGCGGCGGACGACGCCGGAATGGGACGCGCTGTTCAGCCGCGCGGCGGACTCATATCGCTTTCTCGTCCGCCGCGACGCACTGTATGTTCGCTGGCGCTATCTCGATTGCCCCAACGGCGACTACGCCGTCGTCGCCATCCGCAAATGGCGGCGCCTCGTCGGCTGGATCGCCTTCCGCATCCGCGAGAACCGCTTCACGTGGGGCGACGCACTTTTCGATCCCCGCTTCCCCGACGCCGTCGAGGTCGCGCTGCGCCATGTCGTGCCCACGTATCCCATCGACAGGATCGAAGCGTGGTTTCCGCCACGCCCCCACTGGTTCGATGAAACGCTTCGCAGCCTTGGATTCCAGACGCAACCCGAGCCGCAGAACCTCTCCGTGATGTGCGTGCCATTCACGTGGCCGGACGTCGTCGAGCGCATGCGGACCGATCTCTACTACGCCTGGGGCGACAGCGACCTTTTCTAGCGTGGTGTCTCACAAAAGCAGGTGTCATCCTGAGCTGCGTAGACAGCGAAGGACCTTCCAGCACGCAACGGAGAAGGTCCTTCGCCATCTACGCGGCTCAGGATGACACCATCTTGGAAGCAACGGCTAAGCCGTGGCGCATGACAAGCCGTGATCCCCGCGCCCTGCCCCTGCGCCCTGCCCCCTGCCCTCTGCCCCCTGATTTGCCCGGGCGCACATCATGCAAGCCGTTCTCAGCCGTCAGTAGAATGCAGGGCAAATGAACCTAGGCAGCGAGCAGAGCGGGACCCGGGATCCGCGGGTGAAGGAAGTGGCGAAAAAGCGCGTCCTGGTCATCGACGATGATCTGCCCATTCGCGGCATGCTGGCCGCCGCGCTGAGGCAGCACGGATTCCAGGTCCTTCTCGCCGGTGATGGCGCGGAAGGGCACCGCGCCCTGACGATCCATCATCCCGACGTCGTGCTCCTCGATCTCGCCATGCCCGACGTCAATGGCTGGGACTTCCTGCAGCGCATTCAGGAGACCGGACACCTCGGCAAGATTCCGGTCGTCGTCGTCTCCGCACACGTGGCCGTGCAGCCGCAGGCGTTGCTGCAGATGGGTGTGGCGGCGATCCTCCCGAAGCCGTTCAATCTCCCGGAGCTCATCGATCTGATCGAGCACCTCACGACGTGAAGGATCTCCAAGTCTCAAACCGGATTGCGGCTCTGTACGATGGTCGCGTCTTGCAGGGATACGTGCGCTGGAAGATCCGCACCGATCCCGCCTACTCCGCCGCCCTCGAAGCACTCCGCGGCCGCGATCTCCCGCTCGTCGATCTCGGCTGTGGCGTCGGCCTTCTCGCGTTCTACCTTCGCGAGCACGGGTACATGGCGCCCGTGATCGGGATCGACTTCGACCAGCGCAAGATCGACGTTGCCCGGCTCGCGGCGAGGAGATACCGGGGCGTGGACTTCATCGCCGGCGATGCACGCGATCCACTCCCCGATGGACACAGCGTCGTGATTCTCGACATCCTCCACTACTTCGATTCGGCATCGCAGCGGCAGATCCTCGTCAACGCAGCGGCCGCCGTCCCTCCCGGCGGGACCGTGATCCTCCGCCAGCCGGTCCGCGACGCATCGTGGCGGTATCGCCTGACCAAGGGCGTCGACGCGCTGGCACGGACATTTCGCTGGATGAAGGCCGAGTCGCTGAACTATCCGACCCGCGAGGAGGTGATGGCACCCTTCGAAGGATTCGCGAGCGACGTTCGGCCTCTTTGGGGACGGATGCCGTACAACACGTACTTTTTCGTATTCACGCGCCGTTGAGTAGGGTCAGACCCGGAAACTCTACTGAACGCTCCACCGCCCACCCGTTCAGTAGAGTTTCCGGGTCTGACCCTACTTAACTCGCAACTGGGAGTCCTCCGGAATGATGAACGCGTATCCCCGCTCCCCGAGCGCGACGATCACATGCTCGAGGACGCGGAGTGAATGCTCGCGGCCCTGGTGCAGGACGAGGATCGCGCCAGGGCGGAGGTGGGGGAGAAGGCGGCGGAGGATGTCTTCCGGGTCGGACTTGATGGCGTCGAAGCCGCGAGCGGTCCAGCCGATGAGGCGCATTCCTCGGCGCGCGAGCGCCGGGTGAACGGTGAAATTCTTCATGCCGACAGGTGCGCGGAACCAGCGTGGTCTTTCGCCGGTGACCGACTCGATCACGCGGTTGCAGCCGTCGATCTCGCTCGCGATGCGTCCCGGCGGGAGACACCAGAAGCTCGCCTGAGGATGGGTCTGACTGTGATTCGCGAGCGTATGTCCGCGGCGAACGATCTCGCTTGCCAGGTCCGCGTATCGTTCGGCGAGGATTCCCTTCACGAAGAACGTCGCCTTCACTCCGCGCGCATCGAACAGATCGAGCACCGCCGGCGTGTCCACGGCCGGCCCGTCGTCGATCGTCAGCCACACTTCCTTTCGCGTCGTCTCGAAGCGCGTGACCACCGGGCCGAGCCACTGCACGTTCGGCCGTAGCGTCGGATAGAGCAGCAGTGCGTGCGACAGGGCGACGATGCCGATGCCCGCGAGAGGCATGTAGGGCCACAGCGCGATCAGCGCCAGCGGCGCCGCGGCGGCAAAGGCGAGAATCAGAGCTCGGATGTGACGCCTCCCGCGGCCCCTTCCATCTCGGCGATGCTGCCCCGCAACAGGAAAACGATCACCGCCGCGACCGCGTTCAAAGCCACGAATGCGAGGAATTGCCACCCCGCGAAGCGCACCCAGGACTGCGCGCGCGCGAAGTAAACTGCCGCGCCGATGAGCAGAGACATCAACACGAACGAGTTCACTGGGATGTTGTTCCGGCGACGCCGCAGCGGGACGCCCACGACGACGAGCGGAATCTCCAGGCAGATGATCGCAACCGGAACTCCCGCGAGCAGTCCGAGCACGAGCGGCCACGATGCGAACAGCGTCGCCGCGGCGTAGCACGCCAGAGTCGCGGTCGTCCACGTCGAGACCACGGCGCTCTCGATCGGGTTCTGATGGCGGTCGATGACGAGCGCCACGTCGGCGGGCTCGGGCTTCGCGTTCTTCATGCGCAGAAACGCGTAGAGCCGAAAGAGCGCGAAATTGAACCGCGACGGGAGCCAACGCGCGTCAGCCCGTCCGCGCACGATCCTCACGACGGCTTCTCCTCCGCGAACGGCGCGAACGTGTACCACTGAAACCACCCTTCGCGCACCACGCTCTCCAACTCGTGCGTCCATCGCGCCACGGCCTGCTCGAATCCGACCGAGCGGTCGCGTGTCCGCTCCACGTCGAAGGGTGCGCCAACGATGAGTCGATAGCTGCGCCGGCCGAGGCGGACGATGAACAGCGGATAGATCGGAACGCGTGCCGCCATCGACAGGGCGAATGGACCGGCAGGGATGCTGGTCTTTCGCCCGAACAGAGTCGCCGGGAGGACGGAGATCCCCGGCGTCACGCGATCGCCCTGGATGGCGATGATCTCGCCCCGCTGCAGCGCGTGCAGCAGGTCGAGCGCCAGCTCGTTCGCGCGGGTGCTGAAGTCGATCTTCAGCGACTCCGGCGTCGCGATGCGCGCCTCCTCGTATTGGCGCGTCTGCGGATCGACCTCCGGCGCCCGCACCATCACGATCGGCCGCTTCGACATCTGCGCGAACAGATAGGCACCGAGGTCGTAGCTGCCCATGTGTGCGGTAAGGATGATCGCGCCGCCAGGCTCACTGCGCATGCGCTCGAAGTGCTCGCGGCCGACGAACTGCCAATCCGGCACGACGCCCAGTTCCTTGAAGCGGACGTTGTCGCCGATCGTCCACGCGAAGTTCCACATCACACGATAGACGCGGAAGAGGTTCGGGAGTGCCCACGAGCCCGGAAGGATCGCGCGCAGATTCGACATCACTCCGCGGCGCCCCGACGCCCACAGCAGGAACAGCATCGCCCAGAAACCGAGGAGCACTGCCTCGCACCAGTAGGGCACGTTGACGACGGCCCAGCGGAGGAGTTGGCGCCAGAACACGCCATGAGGACGGAAGCGGCGGAGCCACGTCACGGCGCGATGATATCTCCCAGCTTCTTCTCTTCCGACGGAAGCGACGGGCGGAGAAGACGGAACAGCGCGCTTTGCATCATCGCGTCGTCGCCCGGGTAGGTCGGGATGAAATGGAGCGGGAAACGCTCGAAGATCTCGCGGTCCGGTCGCCGCCGGCGCTTCTGCACGTCGTGACGTTTCTTCGCCAGGCGGGCGTCGTTCCGAAAGATCCAGTCCAGCGCACGAAACTGCATCGCCGTGAGCGGATCGTCGATGGCCGCCAGGGGGGTCCGCGTCCAACGCCCGCGCTTCCTCTTCGGCGGCGCTCCGAACGTGCGTGTCAGCTCGTCCGCCTGTGGATTCCGAGTCGTCGCGTAGTGGTGCAGCCGGTGCAGGTAGGCGAACAGGACCGCCGAGGCGCTCTCGCCGAGGTTCTCGTAATTCTTGAACGCCGTCTGCAGGGCGTTGCGCTCGAAGAGCACGCCGCGCTCGAAGTCCCCGAGGCGGTTACTGGTCGTGCTCGACGCGTGACGCACGACGGCGCGCGGCTCGAAGAGAGCGCGATAGCCGCAGATCCAAGCGCGCCATCCGAAGTCGACGTCCTCGAGATAGGCGAAGAAGTCGTCGTCGAACGCGCCGAGCTCCATGAGCGCCGCGCGCCGGGAGATCATGTTGCCGCCGCAGGCAAAGAGGATCTCGTCGCCGCCCGCGGGCTCTTTGCGCGACCCGACCGGATAGCGGAAGCCGTTCTGAAACGCGTGCCCGTCGAACGTCAACATCCCGCCGATGAAGTCGATCTTCATCCCGGTCGGGTCGACGATCTTGCCGCCGATCGAGACGACGTCCTCGGGCGCGCCGTCGATCGCGCCGGCGAGCGCGGCGAGCCAGCCCGGCTCCGGAACCGCGTCATTGTTGAGGAAGACGACGTTCGTCGCGGTCGAGCCGGCGAGCGCGGCAGCGATCCCGCCGGTGAAGCCGCGATTCTCCGTCAGAGCGAAGAGCTTGGCCCGCGGGTGCTTCGACGTCACCGCCGTCGCGCTGCCGTCCGTCGAGCCGTTGTCGACGACGGTGATGCTGGCGCCGTCGATCAGTTGAGACTCCACGGCCTCCAGACACTGCAGCGTCTCGGCGCGGTTGTTCCAGTTGACGATGATGATCTCGGTGGTGGTCATGCTCTAAGGCGGCGCTTCAGCCGGTCGAGAATCGTGGCCGTACGCTCGGCGGTCGACGACGACATCGCGAAGGTCTCTTTCGTCCGTTCGACACGGGGCTTGCGCACGAATGCGCGCAACGGTGCGAGCGTCCGATTCCATTGATGATCGTCGACGAACTCCCGCGCGCCGTGCGCCATCCGCTCGCGATCGACGCGCAGGATCGCGTCCGCGAGCGCACCAGGCGAGTCTTCGTGGACGACGATGCCGCAGTCGTAGCGCGCGAGGATCTCGTCCGTCCCCGGTGCGGAGCTCGTGACGATCGGAAGGCCGCACCAGAGGTAATCGTAGATCCGCGTGCGCATCGAGAGGTCGGTCTCGAGGGAGCGGGGAAACGTGATCAGCGCCAGCGAGAACCGCGCGAAGAAATCGGCTCGCCGCTCATAGGGCGCCCACGGCTCGAAGCGCACGAAGTCGTATTTCTTTCTTCGCGCATGCTCCATCGCCTCGCCGAGCTTGCCCTGCGGCGTGAGGTCGGGATTGGGATGATGGGTGAACGTCAGCGTGGCATTCGGGAGCAGTGCGACGGCCTCGATCGCGGCGATCGGGTCGTACCAGTCGTAGATGCCGCCGAAGAGGATGTCGGTCGGTTGGCGGTTGGCGGTTGGCGGCTGGCGGGGAGGGACGCCGAACGGTGCGATCGCGATCAGCGACTTCAGTTCGGGATCGCTCTCGAACAATTCCGGGTTCAATCGCCCGCTCGCCAGCAATGCGCCGAGGTAGAACATCCGTTGTGCTTCGGACGCGCAGAGAAAGAAGTCTCCGCGCACGAGTGAGCTCATGAGCGTCGTATGGTCATGCCCGAACACTTCCGGGCCGCGCTCGGCGAAATAGTGGAGGTTTTCGATGATGAACGGATCGTAGAGATCGATCACCGTCGGAATCGGCTCCGCGTGCTGGAAGAACGCATTCCCGACGTGACCCTGCACGACCGCGACGTCGCTGCGCCGGCTCGTCGCCAGCAGCGACTCCGGAGTGAGGCCGACGATGTCCGGCGCGAGCGTCGTCACGTCGTGGCCGTCGTCGCTCAGCACGCGCGCGATCTCGAGAAAACGGATGCCGACGCCGGCCGGCTGGCCGTGACCGAGCGGTTCGGGACAGACGAGCATGACCCGGCTCATCCGCGTCCTCGAAGCTTCTCGACCATCGTATGCAGCTTCCAGGTGCGCGAGCGATAGATCATGTCCAGCAGACCGCCGAGCCGCTGGATCTCCACCCGCGCGCGCCCGAGCTCCTCGTGGGTGGCGAAGCTCGTCGCACGGAGTTGTTCGTTCTCGGCCGCGCGGGCCTCGTTCTCGCGTGTGAGGCGCTCCAGCTGGAGGGTTTTGTTCTCGTAGTCGGCGGCGATGGCGCTGAGCGCCTGCATCGCCCCATCGAGCTCACGCACGCGCAGCGCGTAGCCGTTGATCGTGTCCTGTGCTTCGGCGTTCTGGGCGAGGACCTGCATCTTCTCGCGCTCGAGGCGGGCGATATCGCGCCGGGCCCCGTCGGCCTCCCCCCGGATCCGGATCGCGTCCTCGTACGTCGTCACCGCCCGGCGTTTCTGCCGCTCGTACACGCGGGCGAAGACCGCGCGATCGACGCCGTGCTTCTCCCACACGCGCAGCTTTGCGTTCCGGAACTCCTCCGATCCCTCCGGCGCCGCGAGTACGACCGAGGTCCCCCCTTCGAAGTGACGGATCTCGCAGGTGACGCGCGGGATGCGCAGGAAGTCGCCGCGCCGGGCGAGGCGAATCAGAAAGTCCCAGTCCTCGAAGAGATCGAACGCTCGGTCGAAGCCGCCGAGGTCGAGGAACTGCTCCCGGCGGAAGAGCAGCGCCGGCAGTGGGATGTAGTTGTCGACCAGCAGCAGCTCGCGATCGAAATCCTGCGCGTAGATGCGCATCCGCGAGTGTGTCTCGTACGCGCCGGTGGACGCGGGACGAAGGAACGCCGAGACCGCGTCCGTGTACCACGCCGTGTGCGATGACCGCGCGGCGTTCGCGAGCGTTGCCAGATGCTCGGGGTAGAACAGATCATCGTCGTCGAGAAAGGCGATGAACGCGTTCGCGGCGGCGTGGACCCCGGCGTTGCCGGCCTCGGCGCGTCCCTGCGACCGCGCGTGCTGCACGAGCCGCACGCCATCGGCGTCGATGGGCGTGCCGCCGTCGTTCACGACGACGATCTCGCACGGATATCCCGTTGCGCGCACGGAGGCGATCGCCTCTTCGAGCAGCGCCGGCCGGTCTTTCGTCCGGATGACGACGCTGATCGGCAGCGGCTCGCCGGTGATCGCGATCTCCTTCGGTACGCCGATGAGTCTCTGCATCACGCCGATCGGTGTCGTCCGCAGCGACGGCAGATCGACGACGTAGTAAGCCTCGGCGAATCTCGTCTCGGGCGGCAGGGTCATCGCGCGATAGGCGTTCAGCCCGCGCGCGTAGCCGACGTAGTCGCGCTGGGCGAGCTGCGACTCGTGGTGCGCGATCGCGGCGTACTTCGCCTCGGCGACCTCGCTGATGTCGACGATCGCGTTTGGTCGCAGCGGCTGGCCGATCTCGTAGAACGCGACGCGTGCGACCGCGAGGTCGGCGAAAAGCGTCTCGTCCCGCTGCACGAGCTCGCAGAAGACGCGCGCGAGGGCATGATGATCGGGATGGATCTCGATCGGCGAGGGGACGAGGATCAGGTCCGGACGGAACCCGAGAAGCTCCTCGCGGAGGGGCGAAGCCAGCGGGTCGCCGAGACCGCGATCAGGAAAGCCGAGGAAGGCGAGCTCTGCGTTTTCGCCGAGGGCGTCCAGGGCGCGCCGCGATTCCTGCTCCCGCGCGGCTGCGGTCCCGGCCTTCGCTCCGTCCGTAGCCACGACGACGCGCACGACGCGGCGCTCGCGCAGGTGCTGCGCGACCAGACCTCCGCAGCCGATCACTTCGTCGTCTGGATGGGGAGCGAGGACGAGCAGCCGCTCGCCGCGGAGCAGCGCCGGTTCGTACGGAATCGCCTCCGCCTCGATCAACACCGGGGCATTGTAACGAGAAGTGCTGAGTGCTGAGTCCACCCGCTCGAAGTCGCTCAGCACCCAGCACCCAGCACCCAGCACTCAGCACCCAGCACCCAGCACCCAGCACTCAGCACTCAGCACCCAGCACCCAGCACTCAGCACTCAGCACCCAGCACTCAGCACATATACTGTGCCCGGGTTCGCAATGTCAGATTCGGAAGCGCTGGACGAACTGGCGCGTTTGCGCGATCTCCTGGGCCTCATCCAGGAGCTGACCTCCACCGTCGTGCGCAGCGAGTCGGTCGGAGATCTGTTTGGCCGTGCGTACGCGACGCTCTACCGATGCGTTCCATTCGACGTGGCGGCGGCGGTGATGCTCGAGCAGAACCTCGACCTCTACGTCAGCACGCGCGCGGGCGCGGAGGCGCTCCTCGACGATCCGCTGATCGCGAAGATCCGCCGCTCCCTGGAGGCGCTCATTCCGGTCTCGTTCGCGACGACGGAGGTCGTGGTGAAGGCCGAGATGCACGACCTGCCGCCTGGCGAGGCGCCGGCTGTGGACCATGAAGCTTCCGCGCTCCTGCAGCACGACCGTCGCGCCGCGGGCCTGTTGCTGCTCGGGCGCCGCGACGCTTTCTCGGATCGCGAGCAGCAAATCCTGACGATCTTCGCGACCCAGGTCTCGATGCTCCTCGATATGATCCGGGCGCGCGAGCGCATCAGTAACCTTGCGGATACCGACGAGCTCACCGGCATCTGGAATCGGCGCTACTTCCGCCGGCAGATGCTCCAGGAGATGGAGCGCGCGCGGACGTTCAACGTCCCGCTCTCGATGTTGCTGTTCGACATCGACGACTTCAAGCAGGTCAACGACAGTTTCGGCCACGTGATCGGCGACATCGTCCTGTCGGAGCTTTGCGGTACGGTGAAAGACACGGTGCGGCCGACGGACATTCTGGCGCGTTTCGGCGGCGACGAGTTCGCGGTGATCCTCCCCCATACGGACCTGCGCGGCGCGACGAGAGTCGCCCAACGGATTCTCGCCGGCGTCGCGTTGCTCACGATTCCCACCGACGAGGAAAGCGCGATCCAGTGCTCGGTCTCGATCGGGATCGCGGAGTTCCAGCGTGACGACATCGTGGCCAACGACCTCGTCCGCCGCGCCGATGAGCGACTGTATCTTTCAAAACGGCAGGGCAAAAATCGATACACTTCGTGAGACGAGTGCTGAGTGCTGAGTGCTGCGTGCTGAGAAGGCGGGCGGGACTCAGCACCCAGCACCCAGCACTCGTCTCACGAACGCTATGGCCAAATATCTGATCGCCAACTGGAAGATGAACCTGCCGCCCGAGGGAGTGGAGCGCTACCTCGCGACCCTCAGCGGTGCGGACCCGCGCGACGTCAACATCGTGATCGCACCGCCGTTTCCGTTTCTCCGGCATGTCGTGAGATGTGGGGAGGGGCTGGGCGTCGCGGGACAGAACTGCAGCGATCATGCATCGGGCGCGTTGACCGGCGAGGTCTCGCCGCGGATGCTGCGCGAGTGCGGCGTGGACGCCGTGATCCTCGGCCATTCCGAGCGCCGCCACATCTTCCACGAGACGGACGCCCTGATCGTACGCAAGCTCACGCTCGCGGTCGAGACCGGACTCATGCCCATTCTCTGCATCGGCGAGGATCTGCAGGTTCGCGACGCCGGACACGTGGCCCGCTTTCTCGCGGATCAGATCAAAGCCACGGCCGTCGAGGCGCTCGCGAATGCGCCGGAGGTCGTGGTCGCGTATGAGCCGGTGTGGGCGATCGGGACGGGACGCAATGCCAGCGGCGAGATGGTCGCGGAGACGCTCGTCGACATCCGCCATGCCCTGGAGCGCTTCTGGCCGGCGCGAACGATACCGATCCTCTATGGAGGCAGCGTGACCCCGGACAACGTCCAGGATCTCGTGGCGAACGGGACGATTGACGGTTTCCTCGTCGGCGGCGCGAGCCTGGACTCGAGGAAGTTTCTCGCGATCCACGCTGCCATGCGCTGAGGCGGTGAAGTTCCGGCTGGCGCTACGCAGGCTTCCAGCCGGCATTCCTCGCGAGAACGGGCCGGCAGGATGCCGGCGCAGCCGGCTGGAAGCCGGCGAGGCCCGGTACGCGGGCCGGCTTCAGGGTCTGTTGCCCAAACGCCCGCGTAGCGGGCATGAGGAAATAGCCCCCGGCTTTCAGCCGCCGGCTTTCAGCCGGGGGTTGGGGCGCGGTTTCCTTGGTCAGCCCGCGTAGCGGGCGAAAGAGTCGTCCTGTCGCCCGCTACGCGGGCTGGACTCTAACGGTCGCAATTCCCCCGGCTGAAGCCGGGGGCTAGTGCGCCCGAGAGCGCATCTGAAGAGGAGGTGAGAACACTCTCAACCAAATGCTCGACTGGTTGAAAGCCGACCGTAACTGCGTCGTCGCAAGACGGGGTGGAGAG
>CAZLGP010000213.1:0-44902 GCA_964558905.1 uncultured Thermoanaerobaculia bacterium
GGCCCGGGCCGGGCCACGGGCCACGGGCCACGGGCGAAGCCACGGGCCACGGGCCACGGGCAACCTCTACCGAACCCGCACATACCTCGCCCCGGGTAGCGCGCGAATCCACCCCTCCAACTCCAGCTGCAACAGCGACTCCGCAACCAGCGCCGGCGTGCGACCGACGCGAGCGGCGACGGCGTCGACGTGCGCACCGTCGTCTTTCGAGAGCACCGCCAGCACCTCCCTGAGGGGCGACTCCGGCTCCTCCGAGGGCGTTTGCGTGGCGCGCAGGCCACCGGGAAACTCCTCGAGGACGTCGTTTGCATCGTGCACGAGCTTCGCGCCGTACTGCACGAGGCGGTGGGTACCCTCGGAGCCCGCGGAAAAAATCGAGCCGGGAACGGCGAACACGTCGCGGCCCTGCTCCGCGGCCATGCGCGCGGTGATGAGCGAGCCGCTGCGGCTCGTTGCCTCCACGATGACCGTGCCCCGCGCGAGGCCGGAGATCACGCGGTTGCGCATCGGGAAGTTCTCCGGCTTCGGCGGTGTGCCCGGCGGGAACTCGCTGACCATCAGTCCACGTTCCTCGATGAGCCGGAACAGGCGCCGGTTCGAAACGGGATAGACGACGTCGATGCCCGTGCCGAGGACGGCGATCGTGGAGCCGCCGGCGTCGAGCGCCGCGTGATGGGCGGCCGCGTCGATGCCGCGGGCACCTCCCGAAACGATGACGATTCCGACGCCGGCGATCTGTCGCGCGAGATGCTCGGCGGCGTTCACGCCGTACGGCGACGCGCGTCGCGACCCGACCACCGCCAGCGCTGGCCGCGCGAGCAATGACAGATCGCCGCGGAAATGAAGGGCGAGCGGCGGATCGATGATCTCCTTGAGCAGCGTGGGATACGTTTCGTCGCCGAGGGCGATCACGCTTTCGCGCAGAGCGGCGACGCGCTCGCGTGCAGTCAAGGTTAACGGATTCCTGACTTGCTCCGCCTGCTCGGGCGTTACGCTCAGAAGGCCCTGGAGAACGCTGGCTGATGCGTTGCAGGCGAGCGCAACGGGATCGAAGTACTCGAGGAGCAGGCGGGTCCGGCTGGGGGTCAGAAACGGCAGAAGAGACAGCGCGATGAGGAAATCGCGCGAGGCGGTCACATTCATGAGTGCTGCGGTGATGCGAGGAAGAACGAGCGAGGCGGGACGACGGAAGGGTCGCCGGGTGGTGGGAACGACGGGAAGTATAATCGCCCTCACTTTGCACAGCCAAGCCGCCGCCCGGGGGCTCAGGGCGCGGGGCGCAGTGGATTCGACCCGGATCTCCTGTCCTCCGGCCGCCGCCTTCCGCACCCTTCGTCAAAAGGAGCTCGAATGAGGCGTGCGTTCCTGTCCTCTCTCTTCATGCTGGCCTTGCTGCTGATCGTCGTGGGATGCCGGTCCGCGGCCGATACCAATACGGCGGAAACGCAGAGTCATTTCGGCGTTCGGATGGCGAAGATGAACCTGTGGCGCGAGGCGATGTTCCGGTTCAACCGCGCCGTGGAGATCGATCCGAACGACGCGCAGGCCCACAACAATCTCGCCGTGGCCCTGGAGGCCAACGGCGATTTCGACGCCGCCGCGAAGGCGTACCGCGAGGCGCTTCGTCTCGACCGCTCGAACCAGCACATCCAGAAAAACTACAGCCGCTTCGTCGAGTTCACGCAGAAGAGCAAGAAGCGCGAGGCCGCGGCCACGTCCGCGTCGGGTGGGGGAGTTGCCAATCCGGCCGCGGCCACAGCGGCCACGCCCCCTGGCACTGCCACCACCGACACGGCCACCACCGACACGGCCAGCACCGACACGGCCAGCACCGACACGGCTACCACCGACACGGCCAGCACCGACACGGCTACCACCGACACGGCTACCACCGACACGAATCCCCCCGATGGAGGCTCGCGATGACCCGCATTGCTGCAGTCGCAGTCGCACTCGCTCTTCCGCTCGGCGCAGCCGCGGGCGTGATGGAGGTCAAGCTCAAGCTCCCCGTCAAGCCGAAGCTTCAGATCGCCGGTGACGAGCGGATCGCCATCGCGCCGTTCATCATCGCGTCCCGGGGTGAGCGCCGCAGCGACCGCGCCGCGAAGGTCGACCTGCAGACGGAGTTCAACCGCTACCTCAAGAAGCAGCTCGCCAAGTCCACCAAGCTGCGCGTGGTCGACGTTGGCCCGACCCGCCTGCCGGGCACGGACATCCGCTCGATGGAAGCCGCGCGCGACTACTGGAAAGAGATCGGCGCACGCACGGGAGCGGACTTCATCGTCTCCGGCATCGTCGACTTCGACATCAACGACAAGTCCGGGTACCGCACCGAGGAGTACACGTCGCCTGCGGATGGCAGGACCTTCTACCGGCAGGTGCTCGTCGAGTCGACCGGCTTCGTCTTCGACATCGAGCTGGCCGTCTTCAACGCCGACACCGGAGAGATGGTGCTGCAGGAGCCCTTCCGCGACTTCAAGGAATTCGACCAGCGCAACTACGACGAGATCCTGGGCCTCTTCGAGAATCTCCGCGCCCTCGAGAGTCAGCTCGTCGGCATCTTCGTCGCCCAGGAGACGTCGGCCACGCGATACGTGTTCACCGATTAGTTGACGGTTGACGGTTGGCGGTTGGCGGGAGACCATCCGCCCGGTTCCCCCGCCAACCGCCAACTGCCAACCGCCAAACCGTCTGGAGGTTTCGTGAAGAGACTGATCGTCCTGGTCTTCCTGCTCGTGCTGGCCATTCCTGCCTATCCCTTCGGCAAGAACAAGATCGTCTACGACACCTTCAAGTGGAACGTCTACCGGTCGACGCACTTCGACGTGTACTTCTACGACGAGGAGCGCGAGTCGCTGCAGAGGGTCGTCGACGCGGCGGAGACGGCTTATCTCGACCTCTCCCAGAAGTTCAACTACCAGATCTCGAAGAAGATCCCGCTGATCTTCTACGCGACGCACTCGGCGTTCGAGCAGTCGAACGTCATCCTCAACTTCATCCCCGAGGGCGTAGGCGCGTTCGCCGAGCCGGCGCGCAATCGGATGGTGCTGCCGATCGACATGCCCGACGACGAGCTGCTCGAGCTGGTCACGCACGAGCTCACGCACATTTTCGAGTACGAGATCCTCTTCCAGGGGAGGTTCGGCAAGAACATCACCGCGAATCCGCCCCAGTGGATGATGGAAGGGTTGGCGTCGTTCATGGCCCAGGACGAGGACTCCCGCGACCGCATGGTTCTGCGGGACGCGGTCGTCAATGACCGGATCCCCCGCGTGAGCCAGGGCGCGGGCGGCTACTTCGCCTACCGCTTCGGCCACAGCGTCTTCAAGTACATGCAGGAGACGTACGGCTGGGAAGGATTGCGCGACTTCATCTACGAGTACCGCAACACCCTCGGCAACAGCATCGACCGCGCGCTCAAGCGCGCCTTCAACGTGACGCCCGAGGAGTTCGATACGCGATTCCGGACCTGGCTGCGGAAACAGTATCTGCCGGCCCTCGTCGCCAAAGGCGAGCCCCAGGAGTACGGCGACGTCTTCCGCATCAACCCGGACATCAACCGCAGCGACGAGATCTCCTCGGTACCGTCACCGTCGGGCGATTTGCTCGCGGCGTTCACGACGTACAAGGAGGACGTCGATCTCGTTCTCTTCAACATCCCCGAGCGGCGCCTCCTCAAGAACCTCACCGCGGGCTACACGAGCGAGTACGAGTACCCGATCGTGCAGTCCTTCACGACCGCCCCGGTGATGGGCCGGGACGTGGCCTTCGCGCCGAACGGCGATCAGATCGCGCTGTTCGTGAAGAAGGAGCGCGGCCGCAATCTCATGTTGGTCAATCCGATCACCGGCACGATCGAGCGTTCCATCCCGATGGTCGTGGAGCAGCAACTCAGCCCCGCGTACTCGCCGGACGGCAAACGCATCGCCTTCTCGGCGATCCGCGGCAATCAGTCCGACATTTTCATCTATGACCTCGAAGCGGACACACTCACGAACCTCACCAGCGACGCCTTCTTCGATGGCGCGCCCGTGTTCTCGCCCGACGGCCGGTGGCTGGTCTACTCGTCAGTCGGCGAACAATACGCGAAGCTCTATCGCCTCAGTCTCGCGAACCCGACCGAACGGTACCAGCTCACCAGCGGCGACTGGAACGACATCGACGCGTATTTCAGTCCGGACGGCAAGCGGCTTTTCTTCGCTTCGGACAAACAGACCGGACGCAACGTCGAGAAGGCGGCGGAGATCCTCGAAGAGGCCGAGGACGCGGCCCGGACCGACGGCGACACGCCGAAGGCGGACCCGCTGAACTTCGCCTCCTTCAACGTCTATTCTCTCGACCTCGAGACCGGCGACCTGCTCCAGTACACCGACGTCATCGGAGGCTGCTTCTCGCCTGTGGTGTTCACGGGGACGAACAACAAGGAGCGGATGGTCTTCGCGTCGTTCTACAAGGGACAATGGCGCCTGTACTCGACGACCACCGACAAGCCCCTGCATCCCGCGGAGAAGACGACGTTGCCGTCCGCGCCGATCCTCGCCGCCGACCGCTCCACTTACCGGTCGGCTTCGGAGTTTTTCATCGACGAGGAGAAGATCGAGCCGACGAGCGGCTTCCGGCTCTTCGTCGACGACATCAGCGTCGCCGCCGGCGTGAGCTCGGATCAGCTCTTCGTCTCACGCTCGACGATCTTCATGAGCGACATGCTCGGGAACCGCCGGTTCATCGCCTCGCTCGACTCGGTGGACACGTTCTCGAACTTCGATTTCCTGTACCTCGACATGCATCGCCGCATGAACTGGGGCGCGCGTCTGTACGACAACCGGGCCTTCTTCAATACCTTCGACTTCAATTCCGGCCAGCTCGACCGGCGGCAGATCTACCGCGAGACCGGGGCGGTGGGGCTGGTCAGCTATCCGTTCACCCGCTATCACCGGCTCGACGCCGGCGCGGGGTACATCTCGCGGCAGTACGCGTTCCCGGATTTCTTCAACAGCCCGGATACCAACGGGGACGGCCAACTCGATTTCGAGGAGCTGAACTGGCAAGGCATCCGCCACAACTTCCCGGTGGCCAGCACGACGTTCAGTGGCGACAGCGCGGTGTGGAAGTTCTTCGGACCGGTGTCGGGCCGGCGCTACCAGATGAGTCTGACGTACGCGCCCGATCTCGACGCGGGCGGCACGCTGACGTCGGACGTCACCGTCGACTGGCGCGAGTACAAGCAGCTCAGCTCGCGCACGCTGCTCGCGGCGCGATTCTACGGCGCCTACTCGCAGGGGAACTTCCCGAACTTCTACTACTTCGGCGGTCTGAACACCGTCCGCGGGTACGACTTCCGAACGATCGTCGGCTCGCAGGCAGGGTTCGCGAATTTCGAGTTCCGCTTTCCACTCGTCGACCTCCTGGCGACGCCGATTCTCCTCATTCAGCAGATGCGCGGAGTGCTCTTCTTCGACATCGGCGCGGCCAAGTTCGAAGATCAGCCGTTTACGTTCCTCGGCGACGACAACCGCCTCGTCGACGCCAAAGCTTCGGTGGGCTGGGGTATCTCCTTCAACCTCCTCGGCCTCCCGGTGAACTGGGATTTCGCGAAACGCTTCGACGGCAAGGACACGGAGGGCGGCTACCGGACGAGCTTCTGGGTGGGACAGACGTTCTGAAACTTCCATCTAAATCGAAACCCTGAACGAGCGCAGCGAGGAAGGGTCAAGGGAGCCCTCACGGAGCTCGTGCCCAGCACGCCGATCTCGAGGGCTCCATTGATCCTTCGCGTTGCTCAGGACTTACGTAGGGGAGCCTCACGGAGCTCGTGCCCCAGCACGTCAATCGTGGGGGATCCATTGATCCTTCGCGTTGCTCAGGATTTACGTAGGGGAGCCCTCACGGAGCTCGTGCCCAGCACGCCCATCGTGGGGGCTCCATTGATCCTTCGCTTCGCTCAGGATTGCACAGTCGCCTCACGCCGCGCGGGGCCGCCGCCGCCGATCGGCGATCGTCTCCCGCAGGAACTTGAGCAGGGCCTTTTCCTCGACGGACAACCCCAGCTTCACCACCGGCGAGCCGCGGCGCTGTTTGCGCAGCATCTCGAAGGGCTTGCCTTCCATGTACTCGTCGAGGAGGCGCGGGCAAATGTACGACGAGCGGCAGACGGCGGGCGTGTTGCCGAGCTGCTCGGCCGTAGCGACGATCGCCTTGCGCACGCGGCGCTTGCGCTCGGCTTTGCTCGCGCCCTGGCCCTGCATGGCCAGCGCAATCGAACAGAGGAGGGTTCCGGCCCAGGTTCGGAAGTCCTTCGCGGTGAAGTCCTTTCCGATGATGGACTGGATGTAGTCGTTGACGTGGCGGTCCTTGACGTCGACCGTGCGCCCGTTCTGGCCGAACTTGAAGAGCTCCGCACCGTCGGACTTCTTGAGGCTCGCGACGATCGCGGCGACGTCGGGGTCCTTGATCATGCGCTTGTGCTTCTTTTTCCACTTGCCGACGTAGTCGAAGAGCACCGCATCGCCCTCGACGGTCACGTGGGAGCCGCGGATCGTGGAGAGTCCGAATGTCGATTCCGACTGCGCGCTCTTGTCGTTGCCGACGCGGAAGAAGCCCTGATCGATGAGGCGCACCATCGACGCGAGGACGTGCTGGCGCTGGAGCTCGGAGCCCTGAAGATCGGCGCGGACGCGACGGCGCAGCGACGGCAGCGCTTCTCCGAACTCGACGAGGCGGCGGAACTTCTCTTCCTCGCGCTGGGCGCGGAAGCGCGAGTGATAGAGATACTGCGTGCGCCCCTTCTTGTCGACGCCGACGGCCTGCAGCGGCGCGCCGTCGCCGCGTGCGATGCGCACGTCTCTCCACGCCGGGGGAATGCGCAGCCGGCCGATCCGTGCGAGCACCTTTTCGTCGTGGACTTCCGGCCCGTCGGGGAGGCGATAGGCGAACCCGGTCTCCTTCGTCCCTTCCCGGCGAATGCCGTGAAGGTCGAGGTACCACCGTCGCCGCACGCCCTTGATCGGCATCTGGCGCGGCAAATTTGCGAGAATGGTGCCGGGGCCGGTTGGCAGTTGGCGGTTGGCAGTTGGCGGGAGAACGAAGCCGGCTCCCCCGACAACCGCCAACCGACAACCGCCAACCGACCATGACTCCGTTACAAAAGCGAACCCTCATACTCCTCTCCATCATCGTGGGTCTGACGCGCTTTCTCGCCTTTGCGCGCTCGCTCAATGACTGGGACGAGGCCCTTTTCTCCCTCGGCGTCGCCGAGTACGACGTCAACTTCCATCATCCGCACCCGCCGGGCTATCCGCTGTTCATCGTTGCGGCGAAAGCGGTGCATTTCCTCGGTATCGGCGAGTTTCGCTCCCTGCAGGTGATCGTCCTCCTCGGCGGGCTCCTGCTTTTTCCTGCGCTGGTGCTGTTCGCCCGGGAGTGCGGTTTCACATTCGCCACCGCGGTCTGCGGCGCGCTGATCTTCGTCTTCCTTCCGAACGTGTGGATCTACGGCGGCACGGGCTTCAGCGATGTTCCGGCGACGGCGATCGCTTTGATCGCGTGCTGGCTGCTCCTCCGGGGACGGAGGGACGGCCGGGCCTATCTGCTGGGCGCGATCGTCCTCGGCATCGCGGGTGGCATCCGGATCCCCGGTCTGCTCGTCGGCGCGGCGCCGGCGATTCTCGCGACCGTTCATCGCCTGCGGGCGCGCGACCACCGCAAGGTCGTGCTGGCGATCGTCCTCGGGGGTGCGATCGCGGGCGGCAGCTATCTCGGCGCGGCGCTGGCCTCGGGGACGATCGATCAGTACCGTTTCATGCTGCGCGCGCAGAGCGAGTACGTCCGCGCCGTCGATTCCTGGCGCAATCCGCACCGCGAGCCTCTGGCCGAGGTGGCGAAGATCTTCTTCATCTGGCCGGTCGAGCAGCAGCAGCGCATGGGATGGCTGACGGCCATTGCAGTCGTGGGGATCGTGGCGACGCTCGTGCTGCGCCGCTGGACGCTACTCCTGCCGCTCGCGGTCTTCCTTCCGTTCATGGTCCTGGCCTGGCTGAATCTCGACGTCCAGACCGCGAGCCGCTACGCCATCGCGTATGTGGCGCTGCACTCTCTCTACGCCGCGCACGCGCTCGGCGTCATCGCGAGGAGGCCGGCGATTCAGGCAGCGCTCGCGACGGTGATCGTGCTCGTATTCGCGGTGTGGACGTGGCCGGCGCTACGGCTGCAGCGGACCTCGGACGCACCCATTGCCGGCGCGCTGAACTGGATCCTCCGCAACGTGCCGCCGAGCGACATCATCTACGTCCACGGCGCGTTCCGCCCGCAAGGCGAGTATTTCCTGCGCGATCGTGAGAAGCGGATCTACGAGGATGCCCGGGAGATCGCGAACGTCACCCCCGACAGCTGGGTCGTCGAGCCGCGCATCATCCAGGGGGGACACAACTTCGTCTGGCCCCACAACTCGTTATGGAAGATCATCCGCCGCCGCAACTTCGAGGCTTCCGTGCTCCGGCTGGCGAGCCTGATCGTGTTCCGTGAAGGCTTCTATCAGCAGGAAGGGACGGGGACGGAGACGTTCCGCTGGACCGCCAAGGAGGCGCACGCGACGCTTCCGGCCATGCCGAACAGCGGCCGCCTCCGGATGCGTATCTATGTGCCGATCGACGCGATCCAGCCGCCTCCGACGATCGAGGTGCGCGTCAACGGCGAGATGGTGGAGCGTTTCATCGGGGACGAGGCAATCGTGGAGAAGGCGTGGACCGTCGCCTCGCGGAACGACGCGCCCAATGAGCTGGTGATCGCCACGAGCGACGTCGTGGTGCCGGGGAACGGCGACCCGCGTTCGCTCGGACTGCGCATCGACGCGATGTCATGGGCGCCGTTCTGACCATGCTCGAGTGGGTGCAGGAGCTGAGGATCGCGCCCGGGCGCCTCACCGCGTTGGAGCGCCGGCTCGTATGGGCGGCGACGCTGCTCGTGGCCGTGACGCGAGTGGCCGTCGCCTCTCGATCGCTGTGGGACTGGGACGAGGCGCTGTTCTCGTTTGCGCTCCGCGACTACGACGTCGCCCTGCATCACCCGCACCCGCCCGGATTCCCTCTCTTCATCGCCGCGGCGAAGATCGTCCAGTGGTTCGGCGCCTCAGAGTTCCGGGCACTGCAGACGGTATCGCTGCTGGGAGCCGTTGCGCTCTTCCCGCTCATGTTCTTTCTCGCGCGCGAGTTGCGCGTGCCGTTTGCGACGGCATTCTGTTCGGCACTGTTGCTGGTGTTCTTTCCGAACGTCTGGTTTTACGGCGGCACGGGCCTGAGTGACGTTCCCTCGCTGGCGCTGGTGCTTCTCGCGTGCGGCCTTCTCCTGCGCGGATGCCGGAGTGGCGGCGCGTATGTCGCGGGCGCCTTCGTTCTGGCCGTCGCGGCCGGCTTCCGTCCGCAGAATCTGCTCATCGGCCTGGCTCCTTCCCTGCTGGCGACCTGGTGGCGTGTCCGCATCACGCGATCGTTCGCACAGCCTCTCCTCGCGGCGGCGCTCGGCGCCGGCATGCTGTTCGTTTCCTTCGGCGGTGCAGCGATGGCCACGGGCGGTTGGGAGAGGTACTGGAGCGCAGTGAGCGAGCATCGCGCGTACATCGCGGCCGTCGATTCGTTCCGCAGTCCCTCTCGCCCTCCGCTTTGGAAGCTCTTCGACGATTTCTTCATCCGGCCCTACCGGATGTCTGCGATCAATACGGCGGTCGGCGCGCTCTCGGGGCTGGCGATCGTCGCGGGGATCTTCGCCAAACGAAAACCGATCACGTTCGCGCTGCTCGCGTTCGGGCCGTTCTGCATGGTCGGATGGCTCATGCTGGATCACTTGAGCGCGAGCCGTTTCTCGATCGCCTGGGCCCCATTGATCGCTCTGGCCGCTGCGGATGGCACGGCGATCGTCGCCGCCCTCCTGGGCGCGGTCACGAAGCGTCCGCGCGTGCGAACGATTGCGCTCCTGGCGATCCCGGCCGGCGTGATCGTCCTCATGGCCGCGTGGACTCTGCCGGCTCTCGGCATCGTCCACGGCATGGAATCGCCCCCGATGCAGGCCATCAGATGGGTACGCCGATCCCTTCCGCCGGAGTCACGTCTCTACGTGCACGGCAGCATGGCGCCGTACACGGACCTGCTGCTCGAGGCTTACCGTGCGGAGACCTTCGCCGGCAAGACACCCCAGGTCTGGCCGGACGACCGCAACGCATGGCTGATCCGCGAAGGCCCGGTAGACGTTGCGCAGGCTCGCCGTTTCTCCTATCCACGAATGCCCCTGTGGAACATTGCACGCCGGCGGTATTTCGACGTCTCCGTTGCCCCGCTGTGCCCACAGATGCGCTTCGGCGAGGGGTGGTATGGCGAAGAGCGCTCGGGTGTACGAAGCTTTCGGTGGATGGCGGCGCGTGGCTCCGTGCTCCTGCCGCCGCCCGTGGGAAACAGCGCGCGGTTGACGCTCCGTGGTTATGTTCCGATCGACGGAATGCCCGGTCCTCCGGCGGTGACGATCGCCGTCGACGGAACTGCCATCGACACGTTCGTCGTGACGGATCCGGTCTTCGAGCGCACCTACGACGTCGCGTCGGGAACGGAGCGGCCCCGCGAGCTCGAGATCCGCGTGGACCGGGTGGTCAATCCGAAGCGGCAGGGGCTGGGGTCCGACCCGCGCGACCTCGGGATGCGCCTGGACGCCATCGCATGGTCGGGCACGAGCGACGATTGCATGCAGTAGCGCAAATTCGCACAACGGATCGATCGCAACGTGATGGGTGAGCTCACCGTCAGGTGGATTCCACTCGTTCTCTTCGGAATTCGGAGGCTTCCAAAAGCTAGACGCCAAGGCGCGGCGAACCGCCGCGCCCGGACATCACGGTCGGAACTCGATCGTCTGCGGATACCACGTCTTCACGCGCTTGCCGGCTTTCATGGGCGACGTGAAGTGCGCGGACTTCATCGCACGCTGCGCGGCCTCGTCGATCCCGAAGCGACCGAAGCCGCGCAGGACCTTCACCTGCGTGACCTCGCCCGTCTCGTCGATGAGCGCGCTGACGACGACGGTCGCGGAGATTCGCTGCTGGCGTGCGATGGGTGGGTAGGCCGCGGTGATCGGGCGGACGGGACGGGGCACCTCGTCGAGGTCTCCGATCGCGACGACGTCGCCCTCCCGGATCGCGGGCTGTACGGGCGCTGGCGCGGGCGGCCGAACGGTGGCGGCGGGCGCAGGCACGGCCGTGGCTGTGGCTGTGGCTGTGGTCTGCGCCGGCACAGGCGCCGGCGCGGTGGGGGTCGACTCTTCCTGACGCGTCTCGCGCATCTGCTGCGTGAGCTCGGCCGCCGTCATGACCGGACGTTCCTCGGCCTCCGGCGGCTTGGCGGCAGCCGGCGCCGCCGCGGCGACGGGAGCGTCGCGCGACTGCTGCTTCTTCAGCTCGGCCATGTAGTCGTCCTGCAGTTTCATCATCTCGTCCTGCAGTTTCGCCTTCACGGCGGCCTCGAACGCCTTCTTCTGCGCTTCCGCGTCCGCGGCGCCGGTCGTCGCCGTGACCGGCGCCGTCGAGGTGCTCTCATCGCCCGCGACGACGATCGGCTCCGAGATTACGCGCGGCTTGGGAGCCTGGACCGGAGGCACCAGAGCCGCCGTCTGCGCCGCCGGCTGCGCCGGTTTGGCGGACATGCGGCCCATCATCATCCAGCCGCCGACGCCGAGGGCGGCGAGCACGATCGCGGCGGCAACGGCGAGCGGCGCCTTGCTCTTCTTCTTCGGTGTCTCCACGGCCGCGGCGAACATCGCCGGAGCGGGAGACGGTGCCGGGGCGGCGACGACGGGCGCGGGCTTCGGCGCCTCGAGGTACGGGGCGACGTTGACCTTCGATTCTTTTTCCCGCTCCGCGGCTTCGCTCTCCATCTCCTTCTTCAGGAGATTGCTGAGATAGAAGGCGAGGTTGAACGTCGTGGCCGAGTACTTGCCGCCGTGCGCGAGCGCGGAGAGGACCTGCTTCATTTCGACGGTGGACGCGAAGCGCATCGATGGATCGAGGTTGAACGACTTGTCGAGAATGACCCGGATGTCGTCGGGAATCGGCGCGCCGGTCATCGTCTTTGCGGCTCGTACCGCGGCCACGAACGCGCTCGCCGTCATCGCGTCGGGCGGCTCCTGGCCGGTGACGAGAAGGAAGAGGATCGCGCCCATCGAATAGACGTCCGCACTCTTCGGCTTCTGGCCCGGCGTACGAATCTCCGGAGCGAAATAGCGACCGATGTCGGCCGCGACCTTCGGATCGACGAGGGACTCGATGATGCCCCCCGCGAGTTGCTGGCCCGCGACCCGGATCTCGCCGTCATCGCTGATCCAGATGAACTGCGGCAACAAGGCGCCATGCGAGAGGCGCGAGCCTGTGGTATCGCGCAGGTCCGCCATCGTCGCCAGGGACAGCGCGACTTTCTCCGCAATGACGATCGCCTGATCGATCGGGAGAGCGTTGGGCTGCGTCTCCTTGCCGCCACGTGCACGGTCGATGATGTGCCGCAGCGAGCGTCCGCCGGCGTAGTCCCACGAGAGGAACGGGATTCCGTCCACGACGCTCGCAACCTGATCGCGCGCGAAGGAGGCGCCGGCGAGTCGAGGGAGGAGTTGTGATACGGCCTCGAGCGCTCCCGCCATCGCCGCGCGATTGCCCCCCGTCATTCGCCGCAGTGCCAGCGTCGGCCCAAGTTGCCCGCCGTCGATTCGCCCTGCTCGCCACAAATCGCCCAGCGAATCCTGTTCGAGTTTTTTGAAGAGAATGTACGGACCGAATTGCTCGAACGGCTTGTTGCGCGCGGCCATTGCTGGGACCCCCGGAGAGATGATGTGGACGGGGTAGGATACCACTGATTTTGCAAGATGTTGACAGGCGGGGGTCGGGCGGGCGGGACGCGGCGGGCTCGGCTGTAGTCCGGATTCTCGGAGTCTTCGAGTCTTCGAGTCTCAAAGTCTCAAAGTCTCAAAGTGGGCCACCGCCCAACCCGGACCTCGGGCGGGCGGTTCCCTTTGAGACTCTGAGACTTTGAGACTGACTCTGAGACTTTGAGACTCAAGTCAAAGGCCGCACCCGCCCGGGATTCATGCGGGTGGGGCGGTGGCCCTCTTTGAGACTTTGAGACTTTGAGACTTTGAGACTCGAGAGAGTGAGACTTCGAGCGAGAGTCGCGAAGAGCGAACGCGATCGCGGAGGACTACTTCTTCGCCTCCGCGGCGCGCTTGTCGCGGAAGTACTGGCGCTGATACTTCTCGACGTTGCGGTTGTGCTCGTCCAGGTTCGTCGAGAAGACGTGCGAGCCGTCGTTACGCGAGACGAAATAGAGATACGGCGTGGTCGCGGGCGCTGCCGCGGCCCGAAGCGACGCCAGTCCGGGATTGGCGATCGGTCCGGGCGGGAGGCCGGGTGTGCGGTAGGTGTTGTAGGGCGATTCCATCTGCAGGTCGCTGCGCCGGATGTTGCCATCCCAGGTTCCGGCGAGCTTCATCGCGTAGATCACCGTCGGATCGGCACCGAGGAGCATGCGCCTGCGAACCCGGTTCGCGTACACCGAGGCGACGATCGGCCGCTCCTCGGGCAGCCGCGCCTCGGTCTCGACGATCGACGCCAGCGTCACGGTCTGGTGCGGGCTCAGTCCCGTCGTGATGAACGCCATCTCCTCTCCCCAGTTCTTGCGGAAGTTCGCGACCATCGTTTCGACGATCGTCTTCACGGGCGTCCCGGGATCGAACTTGTACGTGTCGGGGAAGAGGTAGCCCTCGAGCGAGTCAGCGTCCGGGGAGATGTCGCGCACGAGATCGGGCTCGCCGGTGATGGTCTTCCACTCCTCCACCGTGCCGAATCCGGCGGCCTCGAACAGCTTTCCGATCGCAAAGCGGTCCAGGCCCTCGCGCACGGTGATGTTGGCGAGAACGACGTCGCCGCGGACGAGCTTGTCGATCACGTCCACCGGCGAGAGAGGTTTGTCGAACTCGTAGACGCCGGCCTTCAGCGAGTCGCGCCCGCGCAGAGCCTTCATGTAGACCAGCGGGACCCACTCGTCGCGTAGCACGCCCTCTTTCTGCAGCTGCTGGAGGATCGTGGCCGTGCGGAGACCGCGGCGGACCTCGACGCGCTTGTTCGGCTCGGAGTAGCCCTTGTAGGGCTCGCGCACGGCGCGCCAGAAGAACCAGCCCGCGCCGATCGCGAGCAAGACGCCGAAGACGGCGATCGTGATGAGCGATCGCATGAGCTTGCGGCAACCGCCGCGTGAAGAGCGGCGTGCTATGGCGACCTCCGTGCGGGATCATCGAGATACGACTGGAGGATGACCGCGGCGGCATGCATGTCGATGTCCTTCTGCGCTTCCCTGCGTTTCTTGCCCGAGGCGCGGAGGCCTTCCATCGCTTCGACGGTGGAGAGGGCCTCGTCCCAGAGCACGACCGGTTTGCAGGATCTCTGCCGCAGGGCGTCGGCGAAGTCGCGGTACTTCTGATCGGCCGCCGCCGCGTGCGTGCGTCGGGGGATGCCGACGACGAACTCCTCGGCATCGAGGTCCTGCCCCAGGCTGGCCACTCTGGCCACGATGTCGCCTTCGTTGCGCATCACCGAATGCGGCGTGGCCACGATGCCGGAGTCGCTCACGGCGACACCGATGCGTCGGGCCCCGAGGTCGATGGCGATGATGGTGCCCGGCTGGCGGTTGGCGGTCGGCGGTCGGCGGGAGTCGGACATCGCGACGTCGATTCTATCCACCGCCAACCCTCAACCGCCAACTGCCAACCGGTCTACAATCCCGCGACACCATGAAGAACTTCAATCTCGACGCCATCCTCGAGGCGATGCTGAAGGTCTCGGATCGCGTGTCTGACCTGAACTTCTCGGTTGGGCGTCCGCCGCAGGTCGAGGTCGACGGCCAGCTCGTGCCGGTGAACTTCCCCGGACTTCCGCGGCTCACGCCCTTCCAGACGGAGATGATCGCCATGCACATGCTGCGCGGCGATCGCGATCTGACGCGGACGCTGATGTCGAACGGATCGGTCGATCTGAGCTACTCGATCCCGCAGAAGACGCGCTTCCGCGTGGACGTCTTCGCCCAGCGAGGGACGTACGCGATCGTCCTTCGGGTCATCCCGGAGGGCGTGCCGTCTCTCGAGTCGCTGAAGATGCCGGGGGAGTTGTGGAACATCCCCGCCCTCAAAACCGGGATCGTGCTCGTCACGGGGCCGACGGGCTCGGGCAAGTCGACCACCCTCGCTGCGCTCATCAACGAGATCAACCACCACCATGCGGTTCACATCATCACCATCGAAGACCCCGTCGAGTACATGCACAAGCACATCAAGTCGACGGTGAACCAGCGCGAGGTGGGATCGGACACGCGAACCTTTTCACTCGCGCTTCGAGCCGCGCTGCGGCAGGCGCCGAAAGTCATCCTGATCGGCGAGATGCGCGACGTGGAGACGATCGAGATCGCCATGGAGGCGGCCGAGACCGGGCATCTCGTGCTCTCGACGCTACACACGATCGACGCGGCGAAGACGGTCGACCGTATCATCGGCGTGTTTCCGAAGGACCAGGAGCCGCAGATCCGGACGCGCCTGTCGCAGTCGTTCCGCTACGTGATCTCGCAGCGTCTCCTGCCGAGGATCGGCGGCGGACGCATCGCGGCGCTGGAGATCCTGAAGTCCACCATGCGCACCCGCGACTACATCGTGAAGGGGGAGAACGAGGGGCGGTCGCTCGTCGACGCGATGCACGACGGCTCGGTCGACGGAATGCAGACCTTCGACGACGAGATCGAGAAGCTGTGGCAGAACCGCGTGATCACCAAAGAGACCGCGCTCGCGTACGCGACGAATCCCGTCAATCTCGCGTTGCGATTGACGGACGAGCCGGAAGGGAGCGCGCCGGGCGCGGCGGGCAACTCGATGTTGTCGATGCTGGAGTAGAGAAACAGTGCTGAGTGCTGAGTGCTGGGTGCTGAGAGCTGAGAGGTCCCGATGTAGCACCCAGCACCCAGCACTTCCGAGGGCAAAATGATCCGAATCACCTGCACCAACTGCCAGAAACCCCTCTCCCTCGACGAGACCAAGCTTCCTCCGAAGGAGGTTTCGTTTCCGTGCCCGGCGTGCAAGGCGAAGATCGTCATCGACGGACGCGCCTATGCCCCGGCTGCCTCTGGGCCGGCCGTTCCGCCGACGCGGGTCGACGAGGACGAGGACCGGCACGAGGACGAGCTCGGCGAGAAGGCGATCATCGTCGGCGCCGACGACGCGGCGCTGCGTCAGGCGTCCAAGCTCGTCGGATTTCTGCCGGTGTTCTTCGCCGAGCCGAAGAAGGCGCGCGAGTTTTACATGCAGGAGCTCCCTCAGATGGTGTTCATCCATCCCGCGCAGATGACGCCGCCGCCAATGGACGCGATGGGACCGATCGTCTCGCTCCTGCCGGCCGACCGGCGCAAGTCGTTCTTCGTCCTCGTCGCCGACAATCTGCGCACCCTCGACGGCAACGCCGCGTTCCTCTACGGCGTGAACCTGGTGTTGTCGCGCAAAGACCTGCCGCAGTTTCCCGACATCTACCGCGAGGCCCACGCCGCGCACGAGCGGCTGTACGCGAGCATGAATGCCGTCGTTCGCGAGAGGCAGCTGGCGTAGGAGGGCAACAAAAAAACGGGCGCCCTTTCGGGGCGCCCGCTCACGGACCGCGCTCGTTTCGTCGTACGAGCGTGCGAGTCGCGACTACTGCGACTGAATGCCTTCCGGATACATGATGAAGTTGCCGTTGGCGAAGATGATGTCGCAGT
Organism: uncultured Thermoanaerobaculia bacterium; assembly: GCA_964558905.1. Lineage (GTDB taxonomy): Bacteria > Acidobacteriota > Thermoanaerobaculia > Gp7-AA8 > Gp7-AA8 > QHVT01. The sequence goes on from CAZLGP010000213.1 coordinate 16,803, forward strand.
CGAATTTTCCGGTTGCGGTCGGCGCGTCCAGACTGTTGTCGGTCATGGTCGCTTCCTCGTCAGCGCCGTACGACTGAATCGCATAGTTGCGCGGGTCATAGCCGACCCTGAACTCCGTGCCCCATCCATCGAGGTGAGGGAACTTGCGGATGTACGTCGGCGTCAGCATGGTCTGGATCACGGTGACCCCGTTCGCGGTCGTCGGCCAGGTGATTGCCGCTCCGGCGGCGTTGTAGCTGTTCGTGTCTGTGGCGCGAGCTTCCCAGGCGGTGGCGATGGACCGCATATCGGCCATCGAACGCTTCTGACGCGAGCGCTGGAGCGCGGTCAGCAGGTTCGGGATGGCGATTGCGGCCAGAATGCCGATGATCGCGACGACGATCAGCAGCTCGATCAGTGTGAAACCTTTTTGTTTCCTGTTCATTCAGGCCCTCCTATGAGCCTGCGTCAAGCGCAATGCGGGTGCCATCGCGATCCCCTTTGAATTCAGCGATTTATATGCCTTCGTGACCGGCCTGTGACACTATCTGGCGCGATGCGGTGACAATTGTTGTCACCGGAAGGCCCACGCGCGCACCACGTCCCGCAGATACTCGATCCCTTCCTGAAAGGACGGGACGGTGATCGACTCGTCCTCGTAGTGAATGGCAGTCGACTGGTAGAACGTGACGGGGTAAGGAGAAACGCCGTACACGTCGATGCCTCGCGTCCGGAGGAAGCGCGCGTCGCTCGTGGAACGAAAAAGGATCTGAACGCCCGCCTCCACGTCGTACCGTTCGCGCGCCTTGGCGGCCAGGATCGCGAAAAGGGCCGTGTGGTGAGACGACAGCGGCACCGGCCCCTCTTTGGATGCGACCTCCTGCACTCGGGCTCCCGCCGGCGCGATGGTGCGGCCGAGCCATTCGAGCCGCCGGTCGGGATCCTCGTCCGGGAGGTTCAACAGGGTGACGAGCATCCGCCACTCGTCTCCGAGTCGTTCCGGCGGGCCGGTGACGAGCGAGTTCTGAACGAGATCGCGATAGGTTGGCGGCAGCCGCCAGAACTCTCCGTTGCGGATCGTGGCCTCGATGTCGACCAGTTGCTCCCGGAACTGGATGCGCGTCGGTGCGAGCTGCGCGAAGTGCGTCTTCACCTCCGGAAGCACGCGGCCGGGAATCCGCGAGAAGATGAATGGCTCGAGCGCGATGCGGGCCTCTTTCAGCTCCTCGAGCTTGGGGGCGGCGATGAACGCCTTGACGTACTGCTTGCCGCCGATCTCGATGCCGAAGTACGTCATCTGCTCGCTCATGATCTCGGTGATGCCGCCCTCGGTGATGCCGGTGGCGATCCCTTCGAAGAGATCGGGGCGGTTCGCGAGCAGCCATTGCATGCCGAGCCGGCTGCCCTGTTCCTCTTCGGCGGTCGCGAGAAAGACCAGATCGTGGCGGGGCTTCCGGCTGCTCCTTGCGATGTCGACGAACGCGACGAGCTGGCAGATGGTGAGTGCCTTCATGTCCACGGTGCCGCGGCCGATGAGGCGATCGCCACGGATGACCGCTTCGAACGGCGGCACCTTCCAGCCCGGGCCCGGCGGCACGACGTCGATGTGGTTGAACAGAAGCAGCCCGTTGCCCGGCTCCTCTCCCTCGATGCGCGCGTAGACGTTGAGCATCGAGGGCGCCGACTCGATGATCTCCGCGGGAATCCCGTTCTTCTCGAGATACGCGGCGATCCACTGCGCGCCCGCGGCGACGCCCTCCGGCCGCGAGCTGTCGATGCGCACGAGCTCCTGCAGCATCGTCACTTCCGGCGTGATGGTGACCGGTTTGGGGATGTAGCGCAGGTCCTTCCGCAAGGCTGCCGTCTCCGTCACATTCCATCGCCAGAGCGCGAGCGCGACGCATGCAGCCACCAGGACCAGGATCGTGGCGGCGATGCGCTCGTTCCGGTGCCGGCGTTGCTTGCGTTCGCGCTCAGCCGGATCGATGGTGCTCATGCGTTTCCGATTCTCCTTCGGGGCAGGACGGCCGCGAAGAGAAGCAGAACGCTGGCCGCGATCGAGATCTTCGCACCTCCGGCGGCCAGCGTGTTCCGGTAGCGCATCTCGACCCGATGCAGGCCCTCGGGGACGACCACACCTTGGTAGCCGATGTTCGTGACGACGGGCCGCACCTCTGTGCCGTCGATCGTGACGCGCCAGTACTTGTTGTTCGTGACGCTCATGACCAGGAAGCCCCGGCCGAAGCTCTCGACGTCGATCGTGGCGGTGTTGGCGGTTTCCCGCACGCCGCGCACGATCCCGCGGGCGGGAACGAACGACGGCTCGCCCACGAAAGCGACCATGTCGCTGTAGCTGCCGTCGGAGAGCTTGCGCACGAAGTCGTGGCGACCGTAGATGGTGACCATCTGGTCGGCGAAGTAGTACCGCGGATGGTGACCGACATCGGTGAACTCCACGGCCACCGCGCGTTTCATGTTCTTGTCGACGCGTTTTCTCTCCTCGTCGAAGGGCCTGTAGACGCCGCGGTAGCGCACGTTCGACATGGCCACGAAGGGTCGCCACCAATCCGTCCGCCCTGAACGCTTCACGTCCCACACGGACTGGACGAGGTCGATCGTCGGGAGCAGGGACGTCTTGTCGTAGTCGCGCTCGAGGACCATCGAGAGGTCCACTCCGACGGGCGTCATGGGGAAAAGGCCGTTGCGTACGATCCAGTAGACGGCGTCGCCGGTGGAGAAATACTTCCTGGCCATCGCCTCCTGCCCGTACCAGTCGGGCTCGTGGAAGATGCGGTAGGAGTGCCGGTCTCCGGCGAACTGTTTCGCGGCCAGCGGCTCGCCGAGGAAGAAGCTCGAAGGCATGCGCGGGTTGAGCCGGTGAACGACCGGGCCGAGATCGGCGAGGATGAAGAGAAACATCAGCATGAGCCAGATGCGGCGCTTCAACAGCCGCACGGACCAGAGCAGCCCGAAGAGGATCGCCCCTCGTGCGGCGGCGATGAGCCATCCTTCCCGCGACAGCTTCACCATCCGCTCCGCGGCGCCGCCGGCCTTCAGGCCCCACACCTTCATGAACGACGTCTCGTAGAGCGGCGTGAACGCAAGGATGGCGAGCACGGCGGCGACGATGGTCGTCGCGGCGATGAATCCGAGCGCCGCGTCGCGGATGCCGTCGTCACCGGCGAGCAGCCGGTCGAAAAGTTGTGATGTGAAGACGATCATCGCGAAGATCGCGATGAGGACGAACTTCTCCGGATAGCGGATGGACGTTGCGACGCCGGCGTCGTAGAGCAGCTCCAGCACCGGTGTGTGGCTGCCGAGCGCGATCAGTACGGAGAAGCTGCACAGGATGAGAACGAACCGGCCCCCTCGGGGACGCACGAAGAACGCCCCGATCGCGAGTGCGATGACCAGAAGCCCCGAGTAGATGCTGAAGAGGAACGGCGATCCCATTCCGGGGTAGAGCCCGCCGCCCCAGTACCACATCACTCGTTTGATGGAGATGTAGCCGAGGAAATTGGGGTAGATCAGCTCCGCAAACTTCGCCCAGGGCATGCTCCACGCGCTGACGAGCGAGAAGTCGAACGTGCGCGAGCGCGCGGACTCGCCGACGTGATCGAGCGCGGGGAGCATCTGCGCCGCGCCGATCGCGAAGGCGCACGTGGAGATCAGACCGATGAAGACGACGCGCGAAAGCATCTCCGGAATCGCGTGCGTCCACGAGTGGCCCCACTCCTTCGCCGCGTACCAGCCGCGATAGAGGGCGTACATCCCGAGGAGGAACCCGGTTTGCGCGACGGTCGTCGGCTCGCCGACCAGGAACTGCATTCCGAGGAAGAGCGATGCCAGCGCGAAATCGCGCACGGTCGGCTTCAACAGGAATCGCCGCACGAACAGACAGGTGAGTGGCAGCCAGGCCACGCAGAAGAGAATCGGTAGAAGGTTGATGTACGACAGGTAGATCCCGCCCAGCCCGAACACCAGCGCGCCGAGAAATGCCGCCGGGATGCGCAAGGCCATCGACCGGAGCAGCGCGTACATACCCAAGAGGCCGATGTAGATGTGCACGAGGATGTGCAGCCGGTATCCGAGGTCGTAGCTGGGGAGGAGGATGAGCCAGGTGAGGGGGTAGAAGACCTCGTGCTCCGGGTTCGCCGCGAGCGGCTGGCCCGCCGAGAAGTGCCGGTTCCAGTACGGGAACTCGCCACCCTGGACGATCTCCCGAAGAACCTGCTTGGTGGGGTAGTAGTAGCGCGTCAGATCGCGCATGTAGAAGTTGCCCGACCCGACCAGGACGTCGAGGAAGAACAACGTGGCGAGAAGAGAGAGAATCGCGGCGGCGATCCAATCGTGGCGCCGAGGTCCGGTCACAGGGCGCGCATTCTAACGGCAACCCACGCCAGGGCCAGCAGCGCGGCGAGGGAAATCGCTCCGCCGACGGCGATCAGGGGATTCCGATACCGCATCTCGATCACGTGCCGGCCGGCGCCCGGGACGACCACGCCCTGGAAGCCCACGTTCGTGACGACCGTCGACGCCGCGACTCCGTCGATGGTCACACGCCAGTATTTGTGCGGTGTCACGCTCACCACGAGAAAAGCACGTCCCTCGCTTTCGACTTCGATCCGCGCGGTATTCGCGGTCTCGCGGACTCCGAGGACCGTGCCGCCGGCGGGCTGGAATGCGGATCCCTTCACGAACGCCATGTTTTTCGTCGATCCGATCGTGGCCAGCCTGAGAGCGAGCTCGTTCTCGTCGCGATACGACTCCACCTGTTCGGCGAAGAAGTAGCGCGGATGGTCCCCGAGCGGAGTGATGCGGACCGGCTGCACCGCGCGCCGATCGTGTTCCACGCGTGCAAGGGCGCTTCGGGGATCGTCGTACGAACCGAGGAAGCGGGCATTGGCCATCGGCGCGATCACCGCCGGCCAGTCGGGACGGCCAAGGGCCAGCCACCACGCCAGCCCCACGAAATCATTCGTCGGCTGGAGGGTGGTCATGTCGTAGTCGGCTTCCATCACCGTGCGGATGCCCCACCGCGCGGGCATGGCCGGCCGGAGAGCGTTCCTTCCGATCCAGTAGAGGTCCGACCCGCTGGTGAAGGGTCGGAACGAGACGTCGTCTTTCTGCCATTCGATGACGTGCATGAGTCGCCACGACTCGCGCTCTTCTGGCAACTGCAGGGCCAGGGGCGGTGGCTCGGTCAGGTACTCCGACGGCACGCGTGGGGCGAGCTCCGGAAGCAGGAGTCCGAGATCGAGGACGATGAAGAGCGTGGCCAGCGCCACCCACGTCCGCCGCGCGATCCTCGGGACGTTGCGCAGGAGGAGTGCGAGCAGCGTTGCGAACAGTGCGGTCACGATCCACGCGGACCGCCAGCGCGGGAGGATCTCCGTGACGGCGTCCTGCGTGGGATGCCACAGCGCGATGAAGAGCTGCGCGCTCCACGGAGTCAGCGCGATCAAAGCCATCATCGCGGCGATGCCGGCGATTCCCATCGCGGCTGTGAGCGTCCCTCGCCGCGCGCGCTCGTCGCCCGCGAGCACACGGTCGAGCACGCGCGCGCCGAAAACCGTCGCGGCGAAGACGGCGATCAGGATGAACTTCTCGGGGTAACGCACCGACCGCGCCACTCCGGCGTCGTACAGCAGGCGCCACAGGGGAGTGTGATCGCCCGCGGCGAGAAGGACCGAGACGCCGACGATTGCCGAAGTCAGGACCGCGCCTCGAGCGCGGAGAAACAGCCCCGCAACGCATGTCGTCGCAAGAAGCAGCCCGGCGTAGATGCTGAGATAGAAGGGCGTGCGCTGGCGTCCGTACAGAGGTGCGCCCCAATAGAGATTGGCTCCGTCGGCGTCGTGGTGGCCGAGGATGTTCGGGAAGACCAGTTCGGCGACGCGTGCGACCGGCATGCTCCAGGTCGTGACGGTCTCGTAATCGAATCCCTCGGCTCGCACGGAATCGGCGGCGTGGTCGGCGGCCGGAAGGATTGCCACTGCTCCGACGGCCAGCCCCGAGACACCGATGAGCAGCCCCAGCGCGAGCGGACGAATGTTGCGCCGGCGCAGGCTGACCGAGAGGGCGTAGCTGCCGACGATCATCGCCGTCATGAGGATCGAGACCGGCTCGGCGACCAGCATCTGCAGACCGAGCGAGAGCGCCGCGCCGGCGAAGTCGCGGGGCCTGCGCTCCAGCAGAAACCTGCGCGCGAAGAGACAGGTCAGGGGCAGCCACGCGAGCACAAACAGGATCGGCAGAATCGCGAGGTTGGAGAGCACGATGCCGCCGATCGCGAACGACAGCGCGGCGAGGAACGAAGCCGCCGGCGCGAGCGGCAACGAGCGCAGAAAGGCGTACATCGTCCAGCCCGAGATGTAGAGGTGGAGGAGCACGAGCGCGCGGAACCCAAGGTCGTAGCTGGGCAGGAGGATCAGCCAGGTGAGGGGATAGAACACCTCGTGCTCGGGATTGGCCGCCATCGGCTGTCCGGCCGCCATCAGCGGGTTCCAGTAAGGAAACTCTCCGCCCAGGACGATCTCCCGAAGAGCGTGTTTGACCGGGTAGTAGTAGTGAGCGACGTCGCGAAGAAAGAGCGAGTGGTAACCGGCGATGACGTCGATGAAGAGGAGAGTGATCAGCGACGTCAGGATCGCCAGGTAGAGCAGGTCTGCGCGTCGGATTCCGGACAAGCGCAGCGATTCTAGTGTCGCTTCAAGTCTGAAGCGACACTAAGCTGCCGGCCGCGGCAGGGCTGCGATGCGGTCGCGGAAAATCGGATGGCTCCAGACCTTCTTCTTGTGCAGCTTGTAGAAGAACATCGTCTTGAGGATGCTCAGGCCATAACGCACGCCGCGCCAGAAGCCGACCTGCGAGGCCTCGTCGAAGTAACGGGTCTGGATCGGTACCTCGAGGATGCGCAGACCCTTGGCCACGGCCTGGGCGATGATCTCCGTGTCGAATACGAAGTTGTCGGAGTTCGCCTCGAAGTTCACGGTGTCGAGGAAGTGCTTCGAGTAGGCCCGGAAGCCCGAGTGATATTCGGAGAGGTAGACGTAGAACGTCGCGTTCTCGACCATCGTCAGGAAGAGATTCGCGAAGTATTTCCACTTCGGCATGCCGCCTTCGATCGGCCTGCCGCCGAGCATGCGGGAGCCGAATACGGCGTCGGCATCTTCGCGGAGGATCGGCTTCACCAACTCGGGAATGATCTTCGGGTCGTACTGATGATCGGGGTGGACCATGACCATGATCTCGCCGCCCATCTCATCCATCGCCGTGCGGTAGCAGGTCTTCTGGTTGCCACCGTAGCCACGGTTCCTGGCGTGCACCACGACGCGCAGTCCCAGCTCGTGCGCGATCTCGACGGTGCGGTCTCTCGAAACGTCGTCGACGAGCAGGATCTCATCCACCCAGTCCTGCGGAATGTCGTCGTACGTCGGACGCAACGTACGCTCGGCGTTATAGGCGGGCAAGACGGCGATGACCTTCTTCTCGTGGAGGGGCATGGCAGGCGGCGGAGGATAGCATGTCATCGCAGGGTGTCGGCGAGGCCGGCACGGTCGGCAGCCGGTTGCTCCGCCTTGTGGCACGTTCCGATTCGCACTGATCCTTCGAGGCTTCGGGCGGCGCAACGCGCCTGACGTTTTCTACCGCGCAGACTCCTGGGCGGGTCTCCGATGGATCTCCGCCGCGAGCGCCGCGCGATCGGTGATGATCGCATCGGGCCATTCCGGCGCGACGTGCGCGATTTCGCGGACGTCGTTCACAGTGAAAACCAGGACCCGCAGACCGCGGCCGTGCGCGTAGCGAATGAGCTCGGACGAAGCCTGGCGGTGATCGACGTAGATCCAGTCCATTCCCGTGACTGCCGCCTCGTCGACCCAGGCCGAGTCGAGCTGTCGCGGCGGGGCGTCAATGCCGACCGCGCAGCCGCAGTGCTGTTTGAGGGAAGCGGCAACCAACGGGGAGAAGCTGTCCATGATGACCGGCCGCGACGACCGCCTCGATCGGACGAGTGCCGCGGATCGGAGCGCGAGAATCGTGTTGTCGTACAACGAGCTACCCTGCGCCTTGACCTCCACGAGCAGGTTGGCCCGGTCTGCGAAGAGCGCCAGCGCTTCTTCCAGGGTCAGCAGTCCGGAGAGCGCCGGCAGCGCCCGGAGCTCCGCGAGCGTGAGCGAGCGTACCGCGCGTTCCCCTTCGGGAGTGTCCACGCTCGCGTCGTGGATCAACACGGGGATGTCGTCGCGAGTGAGATTGACGTCCACTTCCACCCACTCGAAGCCGTCCTCGATCGCCTGCTCGATCGTGCTCCGAGCGTTCCAGTGCTCCTTCGTGACCGGCCCTCGGCTCTGGCCGCGGTGGGCGATGAAGATCGGTCGCCCCACCCGCGGCAGCGCCGCGCGGGCGAGGTGGGCGGTGCTCGGCGGAGGGGCGAATCCATTCGTCGCCATCAGGTGAGCGCTCAGGTCGCGGGCGAGGGAGTGGAACGCGCGGGCGCGCCGCTCATAGGTTTCGGACGCTTTGGGATCGAGCTTCCCGGGCGCGGAAGGCTCGACCACGGCGCTGCGCGAGATCAGGTCAAGCTCGACGTGTGCCTCTCTGAACCAGACGTGAAAGCTCTCGAGTTGGTCGCCGGCCACCGAGTAGAGCACGCGCTCGTCGTTCCATTGCGAGTCGGGAGCGAGCAGATCCAGACCCTGGTTGCACGGCCCGGGTGAGACGTCGAGACGACTCAGGATCGTGGCCGGAAGATCGTGCTGCGCGGCGGGCCGGCGGTCCGGTTCCGTGATGCCTGCGAGCTCCCGTGCAGGAACACCATGGATGAGCAGCGGTACGTCGAACCGCGCCACCTCTCCGTCCTCGAGACGGCGATCGCCCGCGAGATGCGGCGCGTGATCACCCGTGATGACGAGCAGCGTGCCACGCTCCGCTTCGTGCGAGACGTACCACTGGTAAAACGCGCCCAGTTGCTCGTCGAGAAACCGCAAGGCCTCGACGAAGCTCGTGTACGTGCCTTCCCCTGCGAAGACGCGAGGCCGCTCCGGTGGGAGGACGAAGGGGTCGTGCGTGGACAGCGTGAACAGCGTGGCCAGGTACGGGCGCGCGTCGTCTGCTCCCCGGTGGGCCTCGATCCACGACCGCAGCTTTCCGAACATCACGTCATCGGAATGGCCCCATGCGAGGAACGGATGCCCCTCGAACAGGGCGTACTCGTGGATGTCTTCGAAGCCGGCCATGCGCAGGAAGGACCGCTGCTGCTCGAAGGAGAGGTCGCCGCCGTGAAAGTACGCGGTTCTGTAGCCGCGCTGGCGCAGGATGAGCGGAAAGCCCTCCACGTTTGGAAGCGGTTTCCTCCACAGCAGGTGCTCGGCAGCCTGGGGAGGGATTCCCGCGAACAGCGCCGGCATCGCCTGCAGACTCTTGGTGCCGCTGGCTTTGACCCTCGGCAGAAAGACGCTCTCACCGGCGATGCGCCGCAGATTGGGCATCACCACCTGCCCGTCGTGCACGAGACGGAGCTCCGTTACGCCGACGCTCTCGAGAACCAGGAAGATGACACTCCTGCCGTTTCCCTTGCGTGCCGGATCGCGTGGCGAGGCGCCGCAGAGCGGATACCGCGGGTCGACGGCACCGAACGGAACGCGGTGCCCGAGTAGGGTCTGGAGCTCGAGGACGTGTTGCTCGCCGATAGGGCGGACGGCACCCTCGTGGACGCGCCCGAAGCTCCATGTCTGGATCGTCCAGAAGATCGGCACGCGGCTCGCCCAAAGCGCGTTTCGCGGCACGAGGCCCGGAAAGGCCGCGAACGCGGCGGTGGCGACGATCGCGCTCACCAGCACGAGGGCGGCCGCGGTGAGAGCCCGCTGGCGAGGCGTGCGCTTCGCCAGCCATTCGGCGGCGATGATGAGGAGAGCTCCGGCGCCGAGCGTTTCCAGCATGAGGGTGAACGGCGACGCGTGCGCGCTCGCCGAGGCGGAGAGGTGCCGCGCTTCGTTCAGGTAGTACAGAACCGATGTGCCGGGGAGGCGTCCGAAGACGGCCTCGTAATGAAAGGCGGCGGCGTTCAGAAAAACGACGACGACCGTTGCGCCGTGGACCAGCCACCGCGTCGCCGAGCGGCGGAGCAGGTGCAGGGGGAGCACGAGGAGGAGAGCAAATGCGATCTGACCGAGGAGGCCCAGGAGCAGGCCGGGCACGATGCTGAGGCGGTGAGCGCCGAGCACCATGAGCACGATGACGCGCAGAAGCGTGAGAACCAGACCGAAGACGATCGGCCACAGGACGAGGAGGGCTTCGTCCTTACGCGAGCTCTCGCTGAACGGCATCGCTCACCGGAACGCCCGCTTCCTCGCAGGCGCGCGCGATCTCCTCATAGGCCTCGCGCCTCCGTCCGGAGCGAAGCAGTTGCAGAATGCCGCGGGCGATGATTCCATCGAAGAATCGCTTCCGGTCGACGTCGGTCGGCAGCGACGGGGCCGCCTTCGCGCCGTCCCGCAGGGAGCCCAGGGCGTCGTTCACTTCGGCGTACTCGGGGCCGATCGTCCGCTGCAGGTCTTCCTTGAGCGTGCGCGCGAGGGCGGGGGACTTGCCGCCGGTGGAGACGGCGATCTGGATGGAGCCGGTCTCGATGATCGCGGGCACGATGAACTCGCAGAGCGGCGTGACGTCGACGACGTTGACCGGGATCCTGCGGGCGCGGCAGTCGGCGGCGATCTGCTCGTTGACGGTCTGATCGTCGGTGGAGGCGATGACGATGTTCGCACCGTCGACGTCCCCGGGATCGTAGGTCTTGCGCTGAATCGTCAGGCATCCTTCGCGAGCCCACCCTTCGATCTCGTCGGTGAGCTCGGGCGAGACGACGGTCACGCGCGCGCCATACTTCATCATCGTCTCGGCCTTGCGCGCGCAGACGTTCCCGCCGCCGATGATGACGACGTTGCGATTCTCGATGTCGAGGTAGATCGGGTAGTAAGGGTATTTCTTGCTCACGTGCGCGAGTCTCGCCGGTCACAGGGGCATGTGATGTGTTGGATGTCACCGATGGGACCGATGGGACGCATGGGACGAATGAGACGAATGGGTTTCATAGGTCCCATTCGCCCATCGGTCCCATTCGTCCCATTCGTCCTAGTAGATCGGGAACCGGTCACACAGCTCCTTCACGCCTTTCTTCACTTCTTCGATCACGTTCTCGTCGCCTTTCGCTTCCAGCGCGCGGGCCATCAGCTTTGCGATCGTGCCCATCTCCGGCTCGCGGAGGCCGCGCGTGGTCACGGCGGGCGTTCCGATGCGGACGCCCGAGGCGACCATCGGCTTGTTTTGGTCGAAGGGGATCGTGTTCTTGTTCACGGTGATGTTGGCGGCTTCGAGAATGTTCTGCGCGTCCTTGCCGGTGATGCCCTTCGAGAAGACGTCGGTCATGAAGAGGTGGTTGTCGGTGCCTCCGGAGACGATGCGGAAGCCGGTCTCGCGGACCGCATCGCAGAGCGCCTTCGCGTTCTTCACGATCTGACCCTGATACTCCTTGAACTCCGGTGTCAGAGCTTCCTTGAATGCGACCGCCTTCGCCGCGATGATGTGGACGAGCGGTCCGCCCTGCACGCCCGGGAACGCGGCGCGGTCGAGGTCTTTGGCGTGCTTCTCCTTGCACAGCACCAGGCCGGCGCGTGGTCCGCGGAGAGTCTTGTGCGTGGTGGTGGTGACGAAGTCGGCGTAGGGAACGGGCGAAGGGTGGTGGCCGGTGACGACCAGGCCGGCGATGTGGGCGATGTCCGCCATCATCAGCGCGCCCACGCTGTCGGCGATCTCGCGGATGCGCTTGAATTCGATCACGCGCGAGTACGCCGACGCTCCGCAGATGATCATCCGCGGCTTCGACTCTTCGGCGATGCGAGCCATTTCGTCGTAGTCGATCAGCTCGTCCTCTTTGCGTACGCCGTACGCGACGACCTTGAAGTCCCGGCCGCTGTAGGAGAGCGGATGACCGTGCGTGAGGTGTCCGCCGTGGGCGAGGTCCATTCCCATGATCGTGTCGCCCGGCTTCAGCATGGCGAAGTAGACGGACATGTTGGCCTGCGAGCCGGAGTGCGGCTGCACGTTTGCGTGCTCGGCTCCGAAGAGCTGCTTCGCTCGCTCGATGGCGATGGTCTCGACGATGTCGGTCGGGCCGCAGCCGCCGTAGTAGCGCTTGCCCGGATAGCCTTCCGCGTACTTGTTCGTGAAGACCGAGCCCATGGCCGTGAGGACGGCCTTCGAGACGTGGTTCTCGGAGGCGATGAGCTCGAGGGTGTCGTTCTGGCGCCTGGTCTCGAGGTTGATGGCGTCGGAGATTTCGGGATCGACGTCGGCGAGGGAGCGGTGAAGGAAGTCGTGGCCCGTTGCGGCGTTCGTCATGGCCGCGCGATCTTATCGCGGCAGAGGGCAGAGGGCAGAAGGCAGAAGTGGGGTTACCTTCTTCTGCGCTCTGCCCTCTGCGCCCTGCCCTCTGCATCGAAGAACGCGATCGCGGCGCCGGCGAGGTAGAGCGAGCCCGTGATCACGATCGCGGGCTCGCTCGATTCGAGCGCGGCGCGGAAGGCGTCATCCGGGCTCGGGATCGGCGTTGCGCCCGCGAACGCCTCCGCACTCACCGACCGGGGCGGATACGGCTCGGTGGCGATGACGCGGTCGAAGAGTGGGAACAGCCGGTCGACGACCGGCTGGACGTCCTTGTCGCCCATCATGCCGAAGACCAGAAGGCGCGGGCGGGGTACGTTCGCGTCGAAGTAGGGCGCGGTCTGTTCGATGGCGTGGAGGTTATGGCCCCCGTCGATCCAGATGTCTTTGTCACGCACGCGAAGATGTTCGAGGCGGCCGCGCCAGCGCGTTCTCGCGACGCCGCGATGGATGCTCGTCTCGTCGATGCCGAGCTCGCGCGCGGCGCGCGCCGCGAGTCCCGCGTTGCGCCGCTGAAAGTCTCCCGCGAGCGGCGTGTCGTGCTCCGCGGTCACATGGATCACGCGCGTGCCGAATTTCGCGGCGCGCTTGCGGAGCACATCGAGGACGACGGGGTCGTCATTCGAGGTGAGGACGATCGAACCGCGATGGATGACGCCTGCTTTCTCGAAGGCGATCTTCCGCAGCGTGTTGCCGAGGTACTCCATGTGGTCCATGCCGATGGGAGTGATCACTGCGGCGATCGGCTTGACGACGTTCGTCGCGTCGAGACGTCCTCCCATCCCGACCTCGAGCACGGCGATGTCGCATCTCGCCCTCGCGAAGACGATGAAGGCGAGGAGGGTCAGAGCCTCGAAATACGTCGGCACGATGCCGGCGCGCACGCTCGCCTGCTGGAGCTCGAGGATCGCCTCCGTCGGATCGAGCGGCTCTCCCGCGACGGTCCAGCGCTCGTTGAGATCGACCAGGTGCGGAGAGGTGTAGTGCGCGGCGCGGCGGCCGGACTCGTTGAGGATCGACGTCAGCATCGCCGAGGTCGATCCTTTGCCGTTCGTGCCCGCGACCAGGATCGATGGATAGGCGCGGTGCGGATTGCCGAGGGTCCGCAGGAGGTCCCGCATGCGTCCGAGGCCGGGACGGATGCCGCTGCCCTGAAGCTGATCGAGCCAGGCGAGAAGTGCTGAGTGCTGAGTGCTGAGTGCTGACTGCATAACCCCTGGGTGGGCGGGACTCAGCACTCACCACCCAGCACTCAGCACTTCACTTCCCCGTGAAGAACCGCAGAAAGCGTGCGATGGCCGGCTTCATCTCCGCGCGGGGGCTGATGAGGTCGACCATGCCGTGCTCGACGAGGAACTCGCTGCGTTGGAAGCCTTCGGGGAGGGTCTGACGAATCGTCTGCTCGATGACGCGTGGTCCGGCGAAGCCGATCAGGGCCTTCGGCTCGGCGATGTTGAGGTCGCCCAGCATCGCGTATGACGCGGTGACGCCGCCGGTCGTCGGATCGGTGAGGACGGAGATGTACGGCAGGCCGGCGTCCGCGAGGCGCGCGAGCGCGGCGGAGATCTTTGCCATCTGCATCAGGGAGAGGATGCCCTCCTGCATGCGTGCACCACCGGAGCAGGAGACGATGATCAGCGGCTCGCGTCTCTCGACGCAACGCTCGATGGCGATGGTGATCTTCTCGCCGACGACCGAGCCCATCGAGCCGCCCATGAAGGCGTAGTCCATCGCGCAGATGACGACCGGCAGCCCTTCCAGCTTCCCCTCGGCGCAGAGGACGGCGTCGCCGGGACCGACGCGCTGCTGGTAGACCTTGAGGCGGTCGGAGTAGCGCTTCGTGTCGCGAAATCCGAGGGGGTCGCCGGAGCGAATGTCCGTCGCGAATTCCTTGTACTTGTTGTCGTCGAAGAGGATCTCGAAGCGCTCGCGGACGGTGAGACGGAAGTGGTACGTGCACTTGGGGCAGGTGTTGAAGTTCGCCTCCACTTCCTTGCGGTAGACGATCTCCTTGCAGTCATCACACTTGACCCAGAGCCCCTCCGGAATAGCGACCTGACGGTCCACCGCCTCCTTCGGTTTCTTCTCTTTCCGGAACCACGCCATGCGCCGGGACTCTAGCATAGCCGGCACCGCCGGCGGCGCCGATCGGCGAGGCGTCCGCGGCCTGATGTGCCGACCGCGGATGAGCCGCCACGGCACCGATCAGAAGAGCCAGCAGCGGCGTCAGGATCACGCGCGGCGACGAGCTCTCGATCCACCAGACGGGATCGGGATAGTGGACGTAGAAGTACACCGTTGCGCCGGTCGTGAGAAAGGCAATGGACAGCGGTACGAGCGCCCGCTTCACGTTGCCGATCGCGATGAGGACGATGGGCACGAGGTACGGCAGCCACCAGAGGTTGAACTTCGCGACTTTGGCGAGCGTCTTCAGCACGACCGGGAGCGTCGACCAGTAGATCGGCATCTTCGCGCCGCCGTACATGTAGAGCAGATCGTTCCTGAAGACGAAGGTCATCCACGCGGCGAAGAGCAAGGCTCCCGGCGCGATGACGATGAACGCGCGCTTCGGTCTGCGCTGCACGATGAGGATCGTGAGGAAAACGGCGACGGCGAAGGTCGCCCCTTCGAGCTTCGTGAAGACCGCGCCCGCGACGCCGAGTGCAGCGAGAAAGGTCTGCGCGCGCTCGTCGTCGACGAACGTGAGTGCCGCGATGGCGATGGCCTCGAACAACAGCAGCACCGGCTCCGCGCAGCCGGCGGGATAGGCGAGGGTGAACGTATACGTGAGCGTCGCCGCAACGAGGAGCGTGCCGGCGTCGTTTCGACTCCAGCCGCGGACGACGGCCAGCAGCGCGAGGAGGAAGAGCGGCGACGCGAGCACGGCCGCCCACCACGGGAACTGGCGGGCGAAAGTGTTCGACAGCGCGAGCAGGAGGGTCTGCAGGGGCGGGTAGTCGACGGTGAGCTGCGGCCATGTGTGCAGGACGTCGGGATCGAGGCCGCCAGCGCGGAACCAGCGGATCGCTTTCGGCCCCCACGTGAACTGCAGGTCGCCGCAGCTGTGGCGCGCGGTGAGCGTGCCGTAGAGGGTGAGAAGCCAGCAGAAGGCGGTGCCGGTGAGGGCGATGGTCTGGTTGGCGGTTAGCGGTTGGGGGTTGGGGGGGGGACGGTGGGCTCGCTTGTCCCGCCAACCGCCAACCGCCAACCGCCAACCGGAGACGATCACGATCGCGAGGATCGCGAAGATCACCGTCCTGGACCATTCGATCCCCAGGACCGACAGCGCCGACATCACCAGCGCCACGATCAACGCGCCCGCCGCTGTCGCCACGCCGAGGCGTGCTTCGAGCGGCATCTCGCGAATGAAGTCGAGACGCCACACGACCAGCCCGACCAGCGGGAGAACGAGATAAGCCAGAACGCCGAGGACGTCGGTCATTTGCGCTCAGTCGTTTTTCGACGGTAGAGGAAGCCTTCGGGGAACGTTGCGACTTTCCGGTAGGCCGCGTGCGGGAGCTCATCGTGAATGGCGATGATGTACTCGGGCCGCAGCTCGTCGATGTTCTGCGGCACGGGATGCTGTCGCGGCAGCATCCCGAGGCCGGTCATCCAGTGCGTTTGGTCGTAGTTCGGCGCCTCGGACGGCTTGAGGATCGTGACCTTCGCACCGCGGGGCAGGAGAGGCTCCGCGCGGCGGCTGAGGACGATCGCGTCCGCGCTCGGAAAGCGCGCGGGCCACACGTGGTCCTGGATCGTGTCGGGAAACGTAAAGTACGGGCCGCCGAGCCAGTGGAATCGGTGGATCGTGGCCGCGGCGAAGAGGATCGCCGCCGCGTAGAGGATCACGCGGCGGCCGGTACGGGCGGCTGCGCTGGTTGCCCAAGGCTTCGGCATGGTCGTCGTCCTCGGCTCCGATCGCGCGAAGCTAATCCCGTTAGATTTCCCGGAACATGTACGGGCGAAGCAGATCGAGGCGCTCGTCGAGCTTCGAGGCGTCGATGTAGCGCAGCGTCGCGGCGACCGAGGAGAGGAGCGAGTTGCCGTCCTGTGGGGTGTAGCAGAAGCCGACGATCTTGTGCGGGCTCGGGACGGTGAGCGTCGAGGTCGGAATGACGGTCTGGGAGAGGATCCGCCCGAAGTAGCCGTGATCGCGACCGAAGGAGAAGATCTGGTTGACCGAGCGTTTGTTCGTGCAGGCCACGCGGGGGTTGTTCCGCAGCGCCGCACGCACTTCCTCGAGCGAAGTCTCGTGCTTCAGATCGAGATCGAACCAGAGCGTGTGCATGTACTGCGTATTGATCTTGATGGCGGACGAGAAGACGTTGAGCTTCTCGCCGATGGTCTGAAACAGGTGGTGGGCGTCGCGCGCGTGGTGCGTGCCGAAGACCGGATCGTCGTGCTTGCCCGCTTCCGGCGCGGCGATGAAGGACTTCACGTCGGAGACGTCGTTCGCCCGGCGCATGCAGACGAATCGCCCGGCCTCGAGACTGATCTTGCCGCCTTTCGAGGCCAGGGTCTTGAGGAGGACGGAGATGTTGTGCGTGTTGCAGGAGACCACCTGCACGTAGCGGTCGGTTGGATCCTGGACCTCGTCGTTGATGCCTCGAGCGTACGGGCGCCCGAAGCCGAACTCCGAGCCCTGCGCGAGGTAGCCTTTCGGTCCTTTGATGCGCTCGTAATACTTCTGTTTGTTGTCGTTGCCGGCGGGCGTGCAGTCGACGACGACCGTCGCGCGCTCGAGTGCCTCTTCGGCGGTGAAGGCGACGCGATGGCCGAGGCGGGCGAACTCGTCGCGTGCTTCCTCGTCGGCGGCGAGCGCGGCGCCGCGGTTGATCAGGAAATCGACCATGGACCGGTCGTTGGGCGCAGGGGTGCGCTTGTGGAACGTGACCTCGTCGATGCCCCAGCGGTCCTTGAAGTCGGTGAACAGCCCGATGAGCGGCTCGCCGATGGTCCCTGTGCCGATCACGTGCACGATGGTTTTCTTCGTCATGGGGGAGACAGACTCCTAGAGGTGAGATCGGGCGCGGATGATAGCAGAAGGCAATTTGACAGCGGGGGAGGGGGTTGCATTGTGTTCGAATGGCGAAAACGGTGGAGATTCCTGACCAGTTGCACGACGCGCTGATCGAGCGGGCTCGGAAGGAAGGCGTGTCGGTGTCCGACCTCGTCGCTCGCGAGCTCGAAAAGCAGGTGACCACCGCGCTGTCGCCTGATGAGCTTCTGGAGCGTCTGCAGCGCATTCCGCCTCTGGATCTCGGCAATCTGACCTCTGCGGACATCATCCGCGAAGGACGCGAAGAACGGACGGACCAGATCCTCGATGCCATCAGCGGTCGTTGATGCCTCGACGCTGGTCGATCTGTTCATCGGCAGTCCGGCGGCTGGTGCGATCTTCCAACGACTGTTTCGTGAGCGAACGACTCTTCATGCGCCCCACGCGATCGACGTCGAGGTGGCGAACGCCATTCGCAAGTTGTGGCGGCGCGGGTTGATCGTCGATCAGGACGTCGAGGAGATCGCAGATATCTATCCGCGAATCAGGATCGAACGTCACGCCAACGGACCGATCCTCCACCGCATTTGGCGTTTGCGCTACAACATCACTCCCTATGACGCGGCGTACATCGCGCTGGCCGAATGGCTCGACCTTCCCCTGATCACCCGTGACCGGCGCCTTGCGAACTCCTCGGGCCACTCCGCGCGCATCGAGTACATCGACTAGAGGTGAGGTCGGGCCCGGATGAACGGAAGGCAATTTGACAGCGGGGGGAGAGGGTTGCATGGTGTTGGGTATGGCGAGAACGGTGGGAAGGACGGAGCGCAGTGTGGAGGCTGTGAGAGAAGTGCTCGCGGAGTTGCGTGCGTTGCCTTCGGAGGCAAAGCTGAGCCGCGAGCAGATTCTGGCCTACCTCGAGCGGATGCCGTCCCGCGGCAACGACTTTACTTCCGCTGACGTGATTCGCGAGTTGCGCGGGCCCCTACCGGAAGATGACCCTGAGCTCCAGCGCAAGATCCGCGATCGTCGTTGACGCGTCGGCAATCGTCGACTTCGTCCTCGATGTGAAGAGCGTCGTGACGGCACTGGGTCTTCACATGCTCCGGGCTCCGGTGACGATCGACGCCGAGGTGCTGCATGGCTTGCGACGCAAGTGGTTGAACGACGCCGTGACGGATGACGAAGCCGAGATCGCGCTCGCGCTCTTCCGGCAGATCGAGATCCACCGTCACCCCGTGCAGTCGTTCGTGGAGCGAATGTGGGCTCTCCGCAACAACGTCACGGCCTACGACGCCGGCTATGTCGCCCTTGCCGAGTCGCTGAGTCTTCCTCTCGTCACCCGTGACCGCCGCCTTTCCCGTGCCTCCGGCCACGCCGCGCGCATCGAGTACATCGACTAGAATCCCCGCCCCATGGCCGCGAAGACCGACTCCGGCGAGAAGCTGATCGCCTCGAACAAGAAGGCGCTGCACGACTACTTCATCGTGCAGAAGTTCGAGGCCGGGCTGATGCTCACCGGGACGGAGGTCAAGTCTCTCCGCGACGGCAAGGCGAACCTCAAGGACTCCTACGTCATTTTCAAGGACGACGAGGCCTTCCTCTTCGGCGCGCACATCTCCCCCTACTCGCACGGCAACCTCCAGAACCACGAGCCCGAGCGGACCCGCAAGCTGCTCCTCCACCGCCGCGAGATCGACAAGATGAAAGTGCAGACGACCGAGAAGGGCCTCAGCGTCGTGCCGCTCCGCCTCTACTTCAAAGGAAGCAAGGTGAAGGCGGAGGTCGCGATCGTGCGCGGCAAAAAGCAGTATGACAAGCGCGAGACCGAGCGGAAACGCGAGGCCGACCGCGAGACCGCGGCGGCTATCAAGCAGGGGCGGGGGTGAGTGCTGAGTGCTGAGTGCTGAGTGCTGAGTGCTGAGTGCTGGGTGCTGGGTGCTGGGTGGAGTCCTGAGTGCTGAGTCCTGAGTCCTGAGTGCTGAGTGAGGCAAGGTGTTTTCACTCAGGACTCAGGCCTGAGGACGACTGTGGCTCCCCAACCACACTCATGACCTGACGCGGAGACAGGCGTAGCACTCCTACACGAAACGGCTCGACGGGCCAACAGTCGACAGGTCAGTGCTTTAGCGAACAAGAGACGCGACAGTCCATCCGTGGCACCCCCCTCGCTCTAGTGCTGCTCAGAATGTTCGTCCAGCGAAAGACCATCAACACAACCGTCAGCATTACCGGCATCGGGCTGCACTCGGGGATCTACACCACCGTGGAGCTCCGCCCGGCGCCCGCGGGGAGCGGCGTGACCTTCGTTCGCGCCGATCTCGGCGGACTCCGCATCCCGGCGCTGCAGGCTTCCACGACCGCGCTCGACCACGCCACGACCGTCGGCAAAGACGACGTGCAGGTCGGCACGGTCGAGCACCTGCTGGCCGCTCTCATGGCCTGCGGCATCACCGACGTCGACATCGACATCGACGGTCCCGAAGTCCCCATCATCGACGGCAGCGCACTTCCCTTCATGCACCTCATCGACGCCGCCGGCGTCCGCTATCTCGACGCCCAGGTCTCCGTTCTCCGCCTGCGCGAGCCGGTGGAAGTGGTCGATGGCGACAAGAGCATTCGCATCGTTCCCGCGAAAAACCTCGTGATTCGCTACAAGATCGACTTCGACCATCCGGCGATCGGACGCGAGTCGATGCACTTCGATTTCAGCCACGACAGCTTCCTCCGGAAGATCGCGCCGGCCCGCACCTTCGGCTTCATGCGCGACGTCGAGAAGCTCAGAGCGGCCGGTCTGGCGCGCGGCGGCTCGGTCGAGAACGCGGTCGTCCTCGATGACCGCGGCGTCGTCAACGGGCCCCTCCGCTTCAAGGACGAGTTCGTCCGTCACAAGATCCTCGACCTCATCGGCGATCTGGCGCTGGTCGGGCGTCCGATCGCGGGGGAGATCACCGCGTACCGCGCAGGCCATGCCCTCCACTCGCGTTTCGTGGAGAAGATTCTCAGCGTCGCGGCGGCCGAGGAGTCGATGACCCGGGAGGTGCTGCGCCGCCCGTACGCGCAGTTCGCCTGATCCTCCGGCTTCCACGCTGATTGTGGTAAAAAAGCCACACCGTGCGCGTGAGCCTCGTTCTCTCGACCCTTCTGCTGACGGCGCCGCTCACGGCGGCGTCGCCGAAGCCCACCATCGAGAACCTGGTAGCGACCGCCAGCGGCGGCATGGTGTCCGTCCACTTCACTCTCGAAGGTGCCTTCCGGAACGGCGAGATGATCGAGGCCCTGAAAAGCGGGCTCCCGACATCCTTCTCGTATTCGATCGAGGTTTTCCGCGACCGTCCGAACTGGTTCGACGACAGCATCGCCAAGGCGCGGGTCGAGGTCATCTGCACCTACAACTCCCTCACCCGCGAGTACCTCCTCAACTACCGCCGCGACAGGCATCTGGTGCGCTCGGAGACCTTCACCGATCTCGCCGAGCTCGAGCGGAAGATGACCACCGTCGGCGAGACCGACCTCTTCGAGATCGGCACGCGCAAACCGTACAAGTTGAAGGTCCGCGCGAAGGCGGACCTCATGCGCGGCTGGCTGATGTACGTGATCCCGTGGGAGGTGTCGACGAGGTGGCGGGAGACGCGGGTGAAGACGGGCGAGCCATGAGAGAGTCATGAGTCTCCGCGATCTCATCCTGCGTTACCGCAAAGACCCGCGCTTCATCGTGTCGGTTCCGCTGGTGATTCTCGCCGCGACCAGTCTCGTCTACTACGTCACCCAGCAGGCCAAGGAACTGACGCCCGAGGCGCTCAGCAACCGGCTGCTGCTGTTCGTTCTCTGGAACATCAACCTGCTCCTGATCATCGGGATCCTCTTCGTGCTGCTTCGGGGAGTGGTGAAGCTCGTTCTCGAGCGGCAGCGGGGCATCATCGGCTCGCGTTTCCGGACGAAGCTCGTCGTCACGTACGTGGCGACGTCGCTGCTTCCGGTGGTCCTGCTGTTTCTCGTCGCAACGGACCTGCTACGCGTCTCCATCGACCGCTGGTTCGCGACTCCCGTCGGGACGATCCTCGAGAACAGCGAGGCCATCGCGCAGATGGCCCAGGACCAGTCGGCGGAGATCGCGGCCGGCGCGGCGCGCGAGATCGCCGCGAGCCCCGACGCGCGGGACGCGGCGCAGGTCGACCGCCTGCTCGCCCACGTCCGCGAGTTTCACGGCGTGGACATGGCCGCGGTCTATCGCGCCGGGATCCTGCTCAAGGCCCAGGCCGATCCGCGCGCGCCGATTCAGGAGGTCGCCGATCCCTCGAATCGCTTCTTCGAGGAAGTCGCACGTGAGCAACGGGCGGTGAAGATCGACGTCGTCCCCAGCGGGAAGTGGATCCGCACCGCGGTGCCGATCCTTGCCGACGACGTCGCCGTCGCCGGCGTCTTCATCCCCTCGGCGATGAGCGAGAGGATCGACCGGTCCATCATCGCGTATCGCGATTTCCAGCAGCTCCACTCGCAGCGCCAGCAGCTCAAGGCGTCGCAGACGTCGCTCTTTCTCGCGGTCACGCTGGCGATTCTCTTCGGCACGCTGTGGACGTCGATCTACGCCTCACGGCGGATCACCATCCCGATCAAGGCCCTGGCCGAGGCGACGGCAAGGCTGGCCGAGGGAGGGTATGGGCATCGCGTGGAGGTCGAGGCCACGGACGAAGTCGGGCGACTGATCACGTCCTTCAACGACATGTCCGAGCAGCTCGCCGATCAGCGCCAGCAGCTCACCGAGACGAACCGCTTCATGACCACCGTGCTCGAGAGCGTGAGCACCGGCATCATCGCGTTTACCGACGAGCTGCAGATCCTCTCGATCAACCGCGCCGCGCTGCAGATGCTGCAACTCGGCCACGTGCCGCCGCACGCGAGTCTCTCCGATCTCCTGCGCGGAGACCTCGAGCCTGTCGCGGGCGCGCTGCAGGAGCTGACCAGCGGACGCGCGCGGACGCGCGAGGTCGCCGCGATCGTCGGCGGCGAGCTGCACTACCTCGAGCTCTCCGCCGCCCGTCTCGGCAGCGGCGCCGGCTGGGTGCTCGCGCTCGAGGACTCCACGCAGCTCGTGCAGGCGCAGAAGCTCGCCGCGTGGAACGAGGCTGCCCGCCGCATCGCACACGAGATCAAGAATCCGCTGACGCCGATCCAGCTCAGCGCCGAGCGCATCGCCCGGAAATTCGGGAAAGACCAGCCGGTCATCGAGGAAGGCTGCCGCGTCATCGTCGACGAGGTCGGCCAGCTCAAGCGGATGGTCGACGAGTTCGCCCGCTTCGCCCGCATGCCCGCGATTCATCTGCGTCACGCGCAGCTGGCGGAGATCCTCCAGCAGGCCGCCGGTCTGTACCGCGATGTGAAGCGCGGCGTGGCGATCTCCGTCGATGTCGCGCCGGACATCGAGCTGCTGATGGATCCGGAACAGATCCGCCGCGCGGTCGGCAACCTCCTCAAGAATGCCGTCGAGGCGACCGATAGCGGCGAGATCCGCGTCTCCGCGCGCCGCGCGCCGCACCGCGTCGTCATCGAGGTCGCCGATCCCGGCCGCGGCGTGCCGGACACGGACAAGGACAAACTCTTCCTCCCGTATTTTTCGACCAAAGGCCGCGGCACAGGCCTCGGCCTGGCCATCGTGCACCGCATCGTGCGCGATCACGACGGACAGATTCACGTGCATGACAATCAACCGCGCGGCACGCGCTTCGAGATCGAATTACCCGCGTGAAAGTCGCAAAGTCGCAAAGTCTCAAAGAGGAGATCGCCGCACTCTTTGAGGCTCTGAGACTTTGAGACTTTGAGACTTTGCGACTGAGACTCCGCGAGTTATGGCCAGAATCCTGATCATCGACGACGAACCGGCGATCCGCTCCACCCTCGGCGGCATCCTCGAAGACGAGGGCCACCGCGCGACGTTGTGCGAGTCGGGCGAGGAAGGGATCGCGCAGCTCGCGCGCGACGAGTTCGACGTCGTGCTGCTCGACCTCTGGCTGCCCGGCATCGACGGCCTCGGCGTTCTCGAGCGCCTCAGCACCGCCAATGGACCGCCGGTGATCATGATCTCCGGCCACGGGAGCGTCGACAGCGCCGTCCGCGCCACGCGCCTCGGCGCGTACGACTTCCTCGAGAAGCCGCTGTCGCTCGAGCGCGTGCTGCTGACCGTGAACCACGCCCTCAGCGACCGCCGCCTGCGCGAGCAGGTCCGCGATCTCAAGCGCCACCTCACGCTCGAAGAGATCCTCATCGGCGAGAGCGAGCCGATGCAGCGATTGGAGCAACAGATCCGCAGTGCCGCGGCGTCTCACTCGCGCGTGCTCATCACCGGCGAGAACGGCAGCGGAAAGGAGATCGTCGCCCGGACGTTGCACCGGCACTCGCCGCGCGCCGAGCAGCCGTTCATCGACGTCAACTGCGCGGCGATCCCCGAAGAGCTGATCGAGTCCGAGCTCTTCGGACATCGCAAGGGCGCGTTCACCGGCGCCATCGACGACCGCAAGGGGAAGTTCGAGCTCGCCGACGGCGGTACGCTCTTCCTCGACGAGGTCGGCGACATGAGCCTCAAGACCCAGGCCAAGGTGCTGCGCGTGCTGCAGGAGCAGACCTTTCAGCGCGTCGGCGGGCAGCAGACCATCCGCGTCGACGTGCGCGTGATCGCGGCCACGAACAAGAACCTCGAGGCCGAGATCGGGGCGGGGAACTTCCGCAGCGATCTCTATTATCGACTGAATGTCATCCCCATCGAGGTCCCGCCGCTGCGCGCGCGAGGGAGCGACGTGGTCCTCCTCGCCGAGCACTTCCTCCGCCGCTTCGCCGCCGAGACGGCCCAGCCGAGGAAGAAGCTCTCCCCCGGCGCCGCGGCGAAGCTGAAAGCCTATCCCTGGCCGGGCAACGTCCGCGAGTTGCGCAACGTCGCCGAGCGCCTGGCCATCCTTCTCCCCGCCGACACCATTGAGCCCGAGGACATCCACCTCGGCGCGCACGTCGAGGCCCCGGTCGAGATCGCAACGAACCTGCCCCTCAAAGAAGCGCGGGAGCAGTTCGAGAAGCAGTACATCCTCGACCGCCTCCGCGAGCTCGCCGGCAACGTCAGTCGCACCGCCGAATCCCTCGGCGTAGAGCGCAGCAATCTCTATCGGAAGATGGACGCCTACGGGATCCGCGGGAAGGACCCTGGGAGGGACCCTCAGCCCTGAGCGAAGCCGAAGGGCCAACTGAGCAGCAACGCGGCGCAACCCAAGGGCGAACGCACGTGCAGCCCCGCTTCGTACGCGCGCAGCGCAGGTGCTCCCCTAGCCCTTCGGCTTCGCTCAGGGCTTTGCGGAACGGGGAATGACGTGCCCCCCAGAGGCGTTACTTCCGATGCTTGACAGCGAACCGGAGCGCCACTAAAGTTCGCCGTCCGTAAGCGGGAATAGCTCAGTGGTAGAGTGCAACCTTGCCAAGGTTGATGTCGCGGGTTCGAATCCCGTTTCCCGCTCCAAACGACATTGAACAGGGCCGCGAGCAATCGCGGCTCTTCGTGTTTCCGCGCCCCCCACCGTCGGAGTCACACCGTCCCCGATGGTTGTGTCGAGGTGACGTCATCGCCGAAGTGGCGCGGATCGCCTGATCGCGGATGGTGAGGAGGTCAAGAAGGCTGAGCTCACGATCGCATTCTGTCAAGCGACCGCTCACCTTGTGACAAATGGGAGCCGCTTTGTCGCCGTTCGTTCAAGATCGCGACACGCCGGACCCCTATCATCAGCCCCATGCAGAAGTTCATTCGTGCTCTTGCTGTGTGCCTGGCCGTACTGGCTGTCGGGACGATCCACGCTCAGGCGCGGACGGAGACGGCGGATGAGCGCGAGCTGCGACAGTTGAAAGAGGAGCGGTGGCCGAAGGCGTATCGCGATGGCGACGTGGCCCTCCTCGATTCCATTCTCGCCCCGGAGTTCCGCCTCATCGGCGCGAGCGGAAATTGGTCCACGAAGCGGGACGAGCTCGATTACGTCGCAAAGCATCGCCCTGCGTATCGCGCGTTTCGCTTCGAGATTCTCCGGCTCGAGGTCTTCGAGAACGGAACGGCGATCGTCGCGGGACGAGGTGTGGTCACCGGCGATGCCTCCGACCCGAACGCCGTGTTCGAGTACCAGTCGTCGAATGTGCTCATCAAGCGCGAGGGACGGTGGCAGGCGGTTTCCTCGCACGTCTCCGGCGTGCGGGACGTTACGCCCGCGGCGGGGTCAGAGCCCGCGGCGGCTGTCGGTCCGCCACCGTCGTTGTCGCGCGCCGGACTCGATGCTCTGAAGCAGTCCGGGTTCGCGGTGCCGGACGCCGCCGAACGAAATCGCATCGCGTTGCTGTTGCCGGGTTGTCTCGGCGATCCCGATCCCGCGGTTCGCGACGGCATCGCATTCGAGGCGCTGTCGACGTGGCTGCGCGCATCCGCACTCGAGGCGACGACGGTTCGCACTCTGGCCGAGCGGCTGACGCCGGAGTTGCGCGCCGCGGACGACGACGCCGGATTTCGAAAACCGTTCGTGGCGCTGGCGCTCTCCGAGGTGGCGCGCGCCGATCGGATCGCCTCGGTGCTGCCGGAGGCTGCGCGCCAGGAGCTCGTCGCCGCCGCCGCTCACTATCTGACCGGAGTGACGGACTACCGTGGCTTCGAGGCGCGGGCGGGTTGGCGTCACGGCGTCGCCCACGGCGCCGACCTCGTTCTCCAGCTCGGCCTCAACGGACAGCTTTCCGCTGACGACGTGCGGCGCCTGCTCGCCGCGGTCGCCGCACAGGTCGCGCCTCCTCGCGCGGTCTCGTACACCTTCGGAGAGCCGGAGAGACTGGCGCGCGCGGTGTACTTCATCCATCGCCGCGGAGTCCTGCCCGACGCCTTCTGGGGTGAATGGCTCACCGCGATCGGGAGCCCGGCGCCCATGACCGACTGGTCGGCGGCCTACCAGACGGCCGAGGGGCTCGCACGGCGCCACAACACACTCGCCTTTCTTCAGGCCGTGTCGTTCGCCGGACGTTCGGGTGGTGACGAAGCGGGTGCGAAACTGGCGGCGCTCGCGGACCGCGAGATCAGGCGGCTCATGGGCGGTTGAACGTTTCCCGATACACTGAGCCGGCTTGAAACGGGTCCTCCTCTACGGCGCAATCGGCGGCGTGCTCATCGCGCTGCTGAAGTACGTCGAGTACCAGCACTTCATCCGGGTTTACCCGACCGAGGTCTACGGAGGCGTCGTCGCGTTGATCTTCACGGCGGTCGGGATCTATGTGGGGCTGCGGCTCACGCGGCCTCGCGAGGTCGAAGTGGTGGTGGTGACGGAAGTGCGGGTGTCGCGGGACGGCCCGTTCGTCCTGAACGTCGAGAAGCTCAGAGAGCTCGGCATCACGCAGCGCGAGCACGAGATCCTCGGCCTCATCGCGGAGGGGCTCAGCAACCGCGAGATCGGCGAGCGGCTGTTCGTTTCCGAGAACACGGTCAAGACGCACTCCTCCCGCCTCTTCGACAAGATGAGCGTCAATCGACGAGTCCAGGCGGTCCAGAAGGGGAAGGACTTGGGACTGATTCCATGAGCGCAGAGGGCAGAGCGCAGAGGGCAGGGGCAGAGGCGGGCGCAGGGCGCAGTGGGTAGGAAAACGAAGGAGATCCGTTGCTCCTGCTTCTGCGCCCTGCCCTCTGCGCCCTGCGCCCTGCCTTTCGGGGTCAACGAAAGGGTGACTCCCGCAAAATCACCCGAAAGTAGGCCGACAACGCTGGGCCGCGACGCTACCTTGCCGCAGAAAACGGAGGAACTTCGATGAAGAAAACGGTGCTCATCTTTGGACTGATCTCGGGCGGCATCCTCGCGACGATGACGGCGATCATGATGCCGCTGTGCATGAATGGGACGATCGACTTCAGCTACGGCGAGATCATCGGCTATACCTCGATGGCGCTGGCGTTCATCGCCGTCTTCCTCGGCATCCGCAGTTATCGTGAGCATCAGGGCGGCGGCGCGATCACGTTCGGCAAGGCCTTCAAAGTCGGCATCCTCATCACCCTGGTCACCTGCGCGGTCTACGTCATCGGCTGGCAGATCGTGTACTGGAACTTCATTCCCGATTTCGGCGACAAGTTCGCGGCCTATACCCTCGAGAAGATGCGCGCGGACGGCGCCACCGCGGATGCGCTCACGAAGGCGCAGAGCGACATGGCCCGCTTTCAGGAGCTATACAAGAACCCGTTCTTCAACGTCGGCATCACGTTCCTCGAGGTCTTCCCGGTCGGTCTCATCGTGACGCTCGTGTCGGCCGCGATCCTGCGAAAGAAGACGCCCGTCGCTCCGGCCGCCGCCACCGTGACGGCGTGAGCGATGCCGGACGGCCGCCGTTGAACAGGTGCCACGGTTGGATGAAACCTCGGGCTCTGTCGCCCGCTACGCGGGCTGACCAGAACACCGCGCCCCACCCCCGGCTTCAGCCGCCGGCTGAAGCCGCAATGGCGTTAACTTTAGGCTCGGGCACCTGCGCCGGAGGCGCGTAAAGAGGGTAGCCGGTGGCGAGCGCGAATGCGCCGCCACCGGAAACGTGGGCGTCCGCGAATGATCCGCCCCGGAGGGGCGGCAGAGAAACCTCTTTCGCCCCTCCCGGGGCGGACTTCCTGCACGCCGCCTTCTTCCGGTGGCGGCGCTCCGCGCTCGCC